>NZ_JBFTJT010000001.1:0-396378 GCF_056395565.1 Paenarthrobacter sp. 10L412
ACCACTGGACCTGATCCGCAACAGTCCCGGCTCAGCTCCGGTACCGCCACCTTCGTCGGCCCCATGCACCCGAACACCATCCGCAAAATCGCCTGCGACGCGGACATCCTTCCCGTCCTGCTCGGCAGCGACTCCCGCGTCCTGGACATCGGCCGCACCACCCGGATCTTCCCGCCCCACATCCGCAAAGCCATCACCGCCCGCGACGGCGGCTGCGCCTTCCCCGACTGCACCATGCCCGCCCCCTGGTGCGAAGCCCACCACATCACCTACTGGTCACACGGCGGCACCACCTCCACCGATAACGGCACCCTGCTCTGCAGCCACCACCACCACCTCATCCACAAAGAAAACTGGCGCATCGACATCACAACAGGGGTTCCCTGGTTCATTCCCCCACCCCACATCGACCCCCACCAAACACCACGACGCAACCACCACCACACACCCCTCAGAACATAAGAGTGCCCCGGTGCATATTGATGGCTAGTACAGCAGGGCCCCCGATTGCGCGCTTACTGGCGGTGCCTGGGTTGCAAGTCCTTGATTTTCCGTTCAAGGGCCAAACGTTCCGCGCCGTTTGAGCACAGTTCAAGAGCCTGGTGAAATGCCTCGCTCGCTTCTTCATGGCGGCCAAGCCGCGACAGCAGCTCGCCCTTGACCGCCGGCAAGAGATGCGAGCCCTTGAGTTCACCCCGGGCAGCCAATTCGTCAACGAGGTCCAGTCCGGCGGCAGGGCCAGAGGCCATGGACACGGCGACGGCACGGTTCAGATCAATGATGGGCGACGGCGTGAGTCGTCCGAGCGCCTCGTACAGAACCACGATTCGATCCCAGTCTGTGTCCGCCACCGAATGCGCCACAGCGTGGCATTCGGCTATGGAAGCCTGGAGACCGTAGGCGCCGAGTCCACGGCCGGAACCCACCGCCGTCGAAAGTGCTGCGCGTCCGCGCCGGATTGCTGACTGATCCCATCGACGTCGATCCTGGTCTTCCAGCAGGACCGGCTGGCCCTCTGCGTCGAGCCTCGCCGGGAATCGCGCGGCTGTGAGTTCCATCAGTGCCAGCAGCCCGAATGCTTCGGGTTCGGGCGCGACGCGGACCAGCACCCGGGCAAGTCGTCGTGCTTCACTGGCCAGCTCGGTGCGCATCCAGTTTTCTCCTCCGGAAGCGTAGGCCCCCTCAGTGAAGATCAGGTAGAGGACATTCAGCACCGAACCAAGCCGCTCAGGAACCTGATCGGCCTCGGGCACTGCGAACGGGATGCGGGCAGCGGCGAGAGTCTTCTTGGCCCTGGTGATGCGGGCCTGGATGGTTGGCACCGGGACCAGGAATGCCTTCGCGATCTCATCCGTGGTCATGCCGCCCACAACGCGCAGTGTCATGGCAATCCGAGCCTCCTTGGACACCACTGGGTGGCAGGAAATGAACATCAGGGCCAGGACGTCGTCATCTATGGCCTGGGGGCTGAACAGCGCATCCACACCGGCTTCTTTCTCTGTGAGATCACGTGCCAGAAGCGCGTATTTGTCGTCCAAGGCTGCCCGCCGCCGGAAAGCATCGATGGCACGACGACGACCCGCTGTGAGGAGCCATCCCACGGGCTCGGCAGGTGCGCCATTGATGGACCACGACACGAGGGCCTCTGCGAGTGCTTCCTGTGCCAGGTCCTCTGCCAGTGGAAAGTCTCCTGTATAGCGGGCAAGGGCGCCGACGATGCGGGCGGATTCGCTGCGCCACACCGCTTCGACGGCGGCCCTTGCCTCGTTGCTGCTCACGTCAGGTGCTGCTCACTGCAGGTGCTCCCCAAAGCAGTGGCGCCCGGTCTAGAGCTGTCCGGTCTGCTCGCGCCAAGCCCGCTCCTTCTGGATCCATTCGTTGTCTTGGGGGAATTCGTCGATGCTGGTCACCCGTCGGATCTCGGTCTTGGTGCCCTCGGTCATCGGAGCACGCTTGGCCCACTCGATTGCTTCCTGCTTGGATGCAACATCCAGGATGTAGTAACCGGCAAACAGTTCCTTCGTTTCACCGTACGGGCCATCAGTGACCACCGGGGTGTCACCGGTGAAGTCGACCACGACGCTTTCCTTTGCATCGTCCAGTCCTTCAGCAGCCAGCAGCACTCCAGCGCGGATCAGTTCGTCGTTGAACTTGCCCATCGCTTCGAGGATTTCGTTGAAGTCGATGTTCTCGAACTTGGCGAATGATTCGTCGGTTGCCCGCATGATCAGCATGTACTTGGCCATTGCACTCAATCTCCTGTGTTGTGGAAGGTCGCCCTTCGACCTTCTCATCCATGGGTCGAACAGTGCGAGGCGAAATCGACAACCATTCAAAAGAATTTTCCGGGGCCTTCCAGAGACCCCCGGCGTATCCTGAGGGGACAGTGGGAAAACGATGTGTTTTCCCACCGGACTGGTTCGAGGCATCATGGCATCATCACGCTCTTCCGATGACTTTTTTCCGGAACGCGGTGCCGCCGCCCGGATGGTCAACTCTTATGCAGCCCTCCTGAAATCCGTCCGGAGTGCGGGCTTGCTGAAGCGGCGCCGGGGTTTCTACATCACGGTTTTCGTGATTCTGATGCTCGCGTGGGCCGGAACATGGAGTGGCTTTCTTCTCTTGCGGGACACCTGGTTCCAGCTCCTGATCGCGGCCGGCATGGGCATTGTCCTCACTCAATTCGCGTTTCTCGCACACGAGGCTGCCCACCGCCAGGTGTTCAAATCCAAGAGCATGAATGAATGGTCCGCACGCCTCATTGGCACAGGGTTGGTGGGAATCAGTTATGCGATGTGGGCCCAAAAGCATACCCGCCACCACAACTTCCCCAATGTCATCGATAAGGACCCTGATATCCACACGGGCGCCATCGCCTTCCATCCCGAGGCTGCGGCGTCGCGGCGCGGAGTAATGGTGCGTGTTACGCGGAAGCAGGGATGGCTGCTGTTCCCCCTGTTGTTCTTCCTCGGTGCGAGCCTGCACGTTGATTCGTTGAAGTACTTGCTACGCCAACGAAAGGCGGATCACCGCTGGGTAGAAATCCCTGTGATATTGCTGCGTCTGCTCGTGGTGCCGGTATTGGTGTTCTCTTTGCTGCCGCTGGGCATGGCCTTCGCCTTCCTTGGCGTCCAATTAGGCGTCTTCGGCTTCTATATGGGCGCCGCATTCGCACCCAATCACAAAGGCATGCCTATCCTGCCCGCGTCCAGCAGGGCGGATTTCCTGAAACGCCAGGTCCTTACTGCCCGGAACATCTCCGGGGGACGGTTCCTTGACGCACTTATGGGCGGACTGAACCGGCAGATCGAACACCACCTCTTCCCGGACATGCCCAGGCCTTACCTGCAGCGTGCCTCCGGAATCGTCAAGGAATGTTGCCGGGAACTGGACATCCCTTACACGGAGACCTCACTGGCGGCTTCCTACGCAATCGTTGTCAGGTACTTGAACAACGTGGGACTCTTCGCTGGCGAACCCTTTGAGTGTCCTGTCGTGGACAGGTTCAGGCCCGGATAGGGTCGCCGCTGGTGACAAGGGCGACCACACGAAGGATCCCCCGGAACTGTTACTCGAACTGTCCGGGGGATCCTTCGCTGCCAAGTATTGGCGTCGTAATTTCCTTACTGCGGTTACAGGGCCTTAGTGGCCGCCGCCTCCGATAACTCCGGCTTCAACAGCTTTGGTGACGGCGTCTGCCTCGGCCTGTGTGAGTTTGCCGTCCGTGACGGCCTTGTCCAGCCTGGTCTTAAGGGCAGCGGCTCGCTCCTCCTGGGCGGCAGTGCGGATTTCTTCCAAGGCGGCAGTGACCTTGGATTCATCGATGCCCAGTGCTGCGGCCAGGGACTTGGCCAAGGCTGCTTCCTGCGCCGTCCGGTCCGGCTTGGTTCCTTCGGTGCCTTGAGTTGGTGGAGTGGTGGGCTTATTCGCTTCTCTGAAGGCCTTCAACGCGTCGGTGACCTTGGCTTCGTCCACTCCCAACTTGG
The DNA here is from genome assembly GCF_056395565.1 of Paenarthrobacter sp. 10L412. Classification (NCBI taxonomy): domain Bacteria; kingdom Bacillati; phylum Actinomycetota; class Actinomycetes; order Micrococcales; family Micrococcaceae; genus Paenarthrobacter; species Paenarthrobacter sp. 10L412. The sequence continues at coordinate 3,987 of NZ_JBFTJT010000001.1, forward strand.
CGGCAAGGTCCGCTGCGAGCTGACCACGATCGGGGCCGTGGCCTCCAGGCCTTCCGTGGCCCTGTGGGGGCGTGGTGGCATCGGCTGACGACGTTGCGCTCGGCGTCGGCGTCGGCGTCGTGGTGGCTGAAGCAACGCTGGTAACACCCAGCCCCGCACCTAGCGCCAACGCTCCGGCTGTAATGCCCAGCGTGATTCTCTTGGTCTTTGACATGGTGCCTCTCCTCAATCTGCCGCCGCCGTAACGGCTGCTGAGCCGTCCGAACGGCTGGTAACTTCCAGACGATCTGTAACACCGTCCTGTTACTACAATGAGTTGATCACCCAAGCCCACGCTGTTCTGAAGCTGTCAATCAGCTGTGAAGGTGCGGTTGGGTGTCCAAGGCCGCAAGCAATCGCTTGACTGAACCGCCCAGGTTCCACTCAGTAGCCAAGCGCTCAAGCTCAGCGCGCGCCTCGCCTGTCACGGGGCGCAGCTGGGCGGCTGCCTCCTCAAGGGTGGGCACCTTCAAGTCGCGAACCACATTGACGACGGCGGGCGCCACCTTGAGGTACTCGGCCGCCGTGGCAAGTTTGGCGCGTACGGAACTGGACAGTCCGCCGTCGGGATCCTCTGCTGCCTCCAGGAGGCCCTCAAGGGAGCCGTATTCCGCGAGCAGGGACGCGGCCGTTTTCTCGCCGATGCCGGCAACGCCCGGCAGGCCGTCGGATGAATCGCCGCGCAGCGTGGCGTAGTCGGCGTACTGTTGCGGCAGCACGCGGTACTTTCCAACGACGACGACGTCGGTGACCACCTCGAGATTCTTCATGCCACGGGCGGTGTAGATGACGCGGACGTCCCGATCATCGTCTACGAGTTGGAAAAGGTCCCGGTCACCCGTGACCACATCAGTGGGCAGCTGCGCCTGGCTGGCATACGTGCCCACAACATCGTCAGCTTCATGCTCATCGACGCCCACCACAGCAATGCCTGCAAGGTCCAGCACGTGGCGGATCAGCGGGATCTGCACTTCGAGAGGATCGGGAACGATTTCGACGTCGGGGCCCACCGGCACGATTTCGGCCACCCTGTGGGCCTTGTAGCTGGGGATCAGCTCAACCCGCCATTTCGGGCGCCAGTCGTTGTCCCAGCAAGCGACCACGTGGGTCGCTTCGTACTCCGTGGTGAGGCGGGCAATCATGTCCATCAGGCCACGGACGGCGTTGACGGGTGTGCCGTCGGCGCGGCGGATGGAGTCCGGAACACCGTAGAAGGCGCGGAAATACAAGGAGGCAGTGTCCAGGAGCATGAGTCGAGGCATACCTGATCCTGACACGCCCTGCCCGGAATCATAGTGAACCTGGGCCAAACCTCGTCGGCGGGCGGACAAAGACTTGATCCGCACTGTGAGCCGCATTACGATGATGTGAGCGATAATAGAACAAGCTGTTCAACTATAGAACACCTCAGAATTTAGACCCACAAAGAAGTGAGGAAAGCCCGTGCAGTTCCACCACCACGGTTACGTATCCGGTGACCCTCGAGTTGAGCCGGCCGCCGGCGTCGGAATCAACCGCCCGGCCGAGCTTCCTGATGAAGTTGACGTTCTCATCGTGGGCACCGGCCCTGCGGGGATGCTGACGGCGGCGCAACTGGCCCAGTTCCCGGATATCACGACGCGTATTATTGAGCGCCGGCCCGGGCGTCTGGCGATCGGTCAGGCCGACGGCATCCAGGCCCGCAGCGTCGAGACCTTCCAGGCTTTCGGGTTCGCCGAACGCATTACCGCGGAGGCCTACCGCATCACCGAAATGGCGTTCTGGAAGCCGGACCCCGCTGACCACACGCGCATTGTGCGAGCGGCCCGGGCGGTGGATGACCCCACGGGCATCAGCGAATTCCCGCACCTGATCGTGAACCAGGCCCGCGTGCTGGACTACTTCGCGGAATTCATGGCCAACTCACCGACGCGCATGACTCCGGACTACGGCTACGAATTCCGCAGTCTCCAGGTCACTGGTGTTGGTGACTACCCGGTCACTGTCACTCTCGCCCACACCTCCGGACCCAACGAAGGCCAGGAGAGGGTCATCCGTGCCAAGTACGTCGTCGGTGCCGATGGTGCGCGCAGCAAGGTCCGCGAGTCCATCGGGTGCCACCTCGCAGGTGACCAGGCCAACCACGCCTGGGGTGTCATGGACGTCCTGGCCGTCACGGACTTCCCGGACATCCGCACCAAATGCGCTATCCAGTCCGGCGCGGGAGGCAGTATCCTGCTGATCCCCCGCGAGGGCGGCCACCTGTTCCGCATGTACGTGGACCTGGGTGAGGTTAAGCCCGAGGATCACGGCGCCGTGCGGAAAACGACCATCGAGCAGATCATCCAAAAAGCCAACGACATCCTGCACCCGTACACGCTGGATGTCCGCAACGTCGCCTGGCACAGCGTTTACGAGGTAGGCCACCGGCTCACGGACAGGTTCGACGACGTCCTGCCGGAGGAACGCGGCACACGGAGCCCACGGGTGTTCATCACCGGAGATGCGTGCCACACGCACAGTGCGAAGGCCGGGCAGGGCATGAACGTTTCCATGCAGGACGGCTTCAACATCGGCTGGAAACTCGGGCACGTCCTGGAAGGCCGCAGCCCCGAGTCCCTGCTGGACACCTACTCCGCCGAACGCCAGGTGGTGGCGAAGAACCTGATCGACTTCGACAAGCAATGGTCCACCCTGATGGCCAAGAAACCCGAAGAGTTCGAAGACCCCGCAGAATTGGAGACTTTCTACACCAGCACCGCCGAGTTCCCTGCCGGTTTCATGACCCAGTACGCCCCGTCGATGCTCGTGGCCGAAGCGCAGCACCAGGAACTCGCAGCCGGCTTCCCGATCGGCAAGCGCTTCAAATCCGCGCCCGTCCAACGGGTCTGCGACACCAACCCGATGCACCTCGGACACCATGCGAAAGCGGATGGGCGCTGGCGGATCTACGTTTTCGCCGACGCCGCACCGGCAGGCGCCGAGGGCCCGGTGGCGGACTTTGCCCAGTGGATCGCGAACTCGCCGGACTCGCCGCTGGCCGCGACGCCGTCGGACGCTGACCGCGACGCCTGGTTCGACGTGAAGGTGATCTACCAGCAGGACCACACCAACGTGGACATCAACGCCGTCCCCGCGGCGTTCAAACCCACCGTTGGACCGTTCAAACTCACCTACCTCGAGAAGGTCTTCGGCACCGACCCCAACGCGGACATCTTCGAGCTGCGCGGCCTCAGCCGGAACGGCGTAGTGGTGGTCGTCCGCCCGGACCAGTACGTCGCGAACGTACTGCCCCTGACCGCGACGGCGGAGCTCGGCTCGTTCTTCGCCACCGTGCATTCCGGGGACACAGTGCATTCCCGGGCCACCGTGCATTCCGGGGCGACAGTGCATTCCGGGCAGCGGGAAAAGTCGAACACCACAGACGCCGATCTGGTCAGCCACCAGGCGTAAGGATGGATGCAACTGCCGGGAGCGGAACCAGGCTCCCGGCAGCAAATTCGCCCCGCCGCCACGGCGCTCTCCCAAAGCGTCGCAGGTGTCAGGCAGAATATCCCTCATGGGGCGTTGGAGCGAAGAGAGAGTCATCAACGCCGCCCCCGACGCATCGTCTTTGGCAGCGGCGCGGAAACTGGCACATCCCGGCCCGTGGTCGGACTCGGGGAGCAACGACGTCCTGGTTTGGGGCAAATGCCAAGGCAGCGGAAAAACGCCCTATCAAGTAAGCGTGGACATCGTCGCCCCTGCCTACCGATGCTCATGTCCCAGCCGAAAATTTCCCTGCAAACACGCCCTTGCACTGCTTCTTCTCTGGGCCAGGGGCGAGGCAGCAGAGGCTTCGACCGAGCCGGCGGACTTCGCGCAGGAATGGGCAGGGCAACGCGCAGAACGTGCCAACGCCAAGGATCGCCGGCAGTCAGGGGAGGCATCGGATCCCGAAGCGCAGGCCAAGCGCCTCGCTGAGCGCCAAACACTCATGGATGCCGGAATCGCAGACTTCGCCCGCTGGCTGACCGACTTGATCCGGACCGGGCTTGCCGCCGCCCGCAACCAGCCCTACTCCTGGTGGGACGGTGTGGCGGCCCGATTGGTCGACTCCCAGTTGCCAGGCCTCGCCGAACAAGTGCGGACCATGGCTTCGGAAGTCCACGGCAGGACCGACTGGGCAGACCATCTGTTGCTCCATGCAGGCCGCTGGTGGGCGCTGACCAAAGCCTGGGCCGCACGGGAGACGTTGTCCGCCGAGGAATTTGCAGATGTCAAAGCGGCCGTCGGTTGGGCCACTGCATCAGCCGACGTCAAGGATACTGAGGCATTGCCGGGCCCATGGCTGGTACTGGGAGCCCATCGAAGCGACGACGGTCGGCTCCAACAGCAGCGGACCTGGCTCCGGGGTCCCGATGGCACGGTGGTGGTCATCCTGGATTTTGCCGGGCAGGGCCAAGGGCTCGCGACGCCTCAACTCGCTGGCGCCCTGTTGGGGGTCTCGGTTGCCCGCTACCCCGGCTCGGCGCCGCAGCGTGCCATGTTCACCAGTCCCGTTGATTCCCAGGGACTGGCCACCAGCCTTGGTCCTGGCTGCACCATCGCCCAGGCCCTCGAGCAGCAGTCAGCCGCTGTTGCCCGCTCACCGTGGCGCGACCGGCAGCCTGTGCTGTTGGCCCGTGTCACCGTCCTGTCTGAAGACTACGGTTGGCTCGTGGAGGAGAACGGTAATGCGCTTCCCTTGATGGATGCTCCCCTCGATTCGCTGCTGGCACTCACAGGCGGCCGTCCGGTAGATATTTTCGGCGAACTCGAGGATGGCCGCGTGCGGCCGCTGACCGTCGTCGTCGGTGACGCGGTGGTGACTCCATGACGTGGTTGGACGAGCTGACATGGTTGGACGGGCTACGCACTGCCGCGCTCGTAGGAACAGGCCGGCATGCCGCGCCATCTCCCCCAGCCTGGCTGACCGCGCGCCCTCCTGAGGGCTTGTCCCGTGAGGAAGAGGTGCTGGACCAGGCTGCCATGGCGGATGTCGTCATCCGCGCGTCCCGCACGCCCGCCCAGGCGCCTGCCGCTACTCGGCCGCTGCCGGCGCCGCTTGATCCAGAGCCGCAGGCCGCCGGTGAAGCTGCCCGGCTGCTGGAACTCCTGCTCACCCAACCGCCCGTCGGACTGGAGTTGAGGAACCAACTGGTGGTGGACTGGCTGCGGTTGGCAGAAGAATCACGACGCCGGGTCCCGCACCGCCTGCTTCCGGCGCTGTTCGGGTTGGCAGAAACTAAAGCAGCTGTCTTCAGGCGCTTGGAGCCAGCCATCGGAACCCGCGGCCGCTGGCTTCAAAGTCGCTCAAAAACATCGGTTCCGAAGCCCGCCGCTGAATCGTCAGAGCCCGGAATCGAACTCGCCGCGGCCGGACTCGAACGTCTCCGAAGGAGTGACCCTGCGGCTGCACGCGAGAGGCTGGCGACTCAGTGGGATGCCCTCAGCGCCCGGGAACGAGCAAATCATCTGGCCCTGTTGGCCACGAACCTGGGCAATGATGACGAGGAGTTGTTGGAACGCGCCTTGGACGACAAAGCCAAGAGCGTGCGCGAGGTAGCAATCGGATTGTTGGACCGACTCCCTGGCAGTCTCCGTGCCGGGCGCATGGCTGCCCGGCTGCTTCCCCTGCTGCACCTGAAGGGGCTGTTGGCCAAGCGGATCGATATCGACCTTCCCCCGGATCCGGATGAGCAAGCTTTACGCGACGGGATCCCGTCCAACCAACGCGGTGGTGAACCTGACAGACTGGTGCGATTGGACACCATCATCAGGGGTGCACCGCTGGAGGTGTGGACGTCCGTGTCCGGCCGCAGCCCGGCCGCAGCTGTGGAGCTCCTGAAACCAGAGGCCCGGGTCCTGGAGGGCCTCATCACAGCTGCGGTGAGCCGGAAGGACCTTGAGTGGATCCGCGCGCTGCTGACCGTCCGGACCGACGTGCGGCTGCTGGGTTGCCTTCCCCCTGGTGAGCGGGAGCAGTGGCTGGAAGCGTACATCCGCAATGGCATTGACCAGCCCCTGACCCTGGTTCCGCTGTTGCGGGATCTGCCCCAGCCGTGGGGTTTGGGGTTGGCTGATGCGCTGCTCGTGCTGATTGCCGGCAAGAACGGCGGCCAATTGGCGGCCATGCTGGCGCAAGTGGTGCCAACTGCGCTGCCGCCGGAGGCCGCCGAACAGTGCCGACGCCTTCTGGAGCGTTCAGACGAGGACGCTGCCCGGCGCCGGGTGCTCCGCGACGCTGTTCAATACCAAGCATTCCGACAATCCCTCACGGAGGCCTTCCAATGACAGATGCTCCAAACGGAACCGATATTCTGCGGGCTCACGCCGAAAATGCTTACGCCGATGAACTGAGTGTGTTGGCGGCGGTTGACGACCGGCCCCGGCCACCCAGTTGGAGGCTCTCTCCATGGGCAGTCACCACCTACATCCTGGGCGGCACCCTGCCCAACGGCGCCGTGATCACGCCGAAATACCTGGGCCAGGAGCGCTTGGTGGAAATCGCTGTAGCTTCCCTTGCTACGGACCGGGCCCTGCTGCTGTTGGGTGTGCCGGGAACTGCGAAGACATGGCTTGGCGAGCACTTGGCCGCGGCTATTTCGGGCGCGTCCACCTTGGTGGTCCAGGGCACGGCGGGAACCCCTGAAGAAGCGCTTCGGTACGGGTGGAATTACGCACGGCTACTCGCCGAAGGTCCCTCACGGGCAGCCATGGTTCCGGGACCTGTGATGCGTGCAATGGAGGCGGGAAGCCTGGTGCGCGTGGAAGAACTCACTCGCATCCCCTCCGATGTCCAGGATTCCCTCATCACCATCCTCAGCGAGAAGACCCTGCCCATCCCGGAACTCAACGACGAAGTGCAGGCCCGCAAAGGATTCAACGTGATCGCCACCGCGAACAACCGCGACAAAGGCGTCAACGAGCTCTCCTCCGCACTCCGCCGCCGCTTTAATACCGTGGTCTTGCCGCTTCCGGACACCATCGATCAGGAGGTGGAGATCGTGACAACCCGTGTGCGCAGCTTGGGCGAGGCTCTGGAGCTTCCGGCGGACTTGGCGGCCCTCTCCGAAATCCGCAGGGTAGTGACCGTCATGCGGGAACTGCGTGCAGGGGTCACGCAGGATCAGCGCACCACCATCAAATCCCCGTCAGCCACCCTTTCCACAGCCGAGGCCATTTCCGTGATGACCAATGGGCTGTCCCTCGCAGCCCACTTCGGCGACGGAACCGTCCGGGCGGACGACGTCGCGGCGAGCTTGGTGGGTGCGGTGATCAAGGACCCGGTGCAGGACAGGGTGATCTGGCAGGAGTACCTGGAGACGGTGGTGCGGAATCGACCGGAGTGGAAGGACCTCTACCGGGCTTGCCGTGACCTTGAGTCGACGAACTAGGCGATGACTGACGTTCACATCCTGGGGATCCGGCACCACGGACCCGGCTCGGCACACTCGGTGGCCGAAGCGTTGGCTACCCTGCGCCCCGATCTGGTGCTCGTGGAGGGCCCGCCTGAGCTCGACCAAGTCATTGCGCTCATCACCGATCCAGGGATGGTTCCTCCCGTTGCTGGACTCATCTACGCAGTGGACGAGCCGCGGTTGGCTTCTTTCTACCCCATGGCCAGCTTCTCACCCGAATGGGTGGCCATCCGTTGGGCGCTGTCCACGGGGACCCCGGTGCAGGCCATCGATCTGCCAGCTGCGAACACGTTCGGACTCAAGGTAGCTGCCGAAGCCGCTGAGTCGATTTCCACTCCGTCTGATCAGCCGTACCGACCGGACGCAATCGGCATCCTGGCGGAAGCTGCCGGGTACAGCGATGCCGAGCGCTGGTGGGAGGATGCGGTAGAGCACCGCAACTCAAGCCCCGTGGAGCGCTTCGAGGCCTTGATTGATGCCATCGCCGAAATCCGGGCACTGGATGATCGATCCCCCGATCATCCGGACGTCGTGGAGAACCACCGCCGGGAAGCGGCAATGCGGCGGATCCTGAGGGCAGCCATTCGTGAAGGACATGGGAGTATCGCCGTAGTTTGCGGTGCCTACCATGCACCAGCACTGGTGCCCGCTGGCTTTCCCTCCGTTTCCGCGGATAACAAAGTACTCGCCGGCTTGCCCAAGGCCAAGGTGGCCGCCACGTGGGTTCCATGGACCTCGGACCGGCTCAGCCTGCGCAGCGGCTACGGTGCAGGTGTTACGGCGCCAGGCTGGTATCAACATTTGTTCGCGCACTGGATGGCCCAGGATCCGGGCGTTGATGTATCTACCACGTGGCTGGTTCGGGTTGCCCGGGCTTTGCGCAAGGAAAACCTGGACGCCTCGACGGCCTCCGTGGTGGAAGCGAGCCGGATGGCAAAGACCCTCGCCGCCATCCGCGGGAGGCCAAGCCCGGGGTTACCGGAACTGGACGACGCTGCACAGTCCGTACTTTGCGATGGCTCTCCCCTGCCTTTGGCCTTGATTCATCGCGAACTGACTGTTGGGCGGGATTTGGGCAGCGTGCCCGACTCCGTGCCCACGCTCCCGCTGGCGGCCGACCTCGCCGCTACCCAACGCACCTTGAGGATGAGGGCCAGCGCCATGGAAGAGGTCATGGTCCTGGACCTGCGAAAACCCAACCAGCTGGCGCGGTCCGTACTGCTCCATCGCCTGGCACTGCTGGGAGTTGACTGGGGCGTGCCCACTGACACAGGCCGGACCACAGGCACGTTCAAGGAAGCCTGGACCCTTCTCTGGAAACCTGAACTCGCCTTGTCCTTGGTGGAAGCCAGCCGCTACGGCACAACAGTTGCCTCCGCCGCGGCGGCGTTTGTGACCGAAGAAGCCCAGGCCGCCGATAGCCTTCCTGTCCTCAGCGAACTGCTGGCAAACTGTCTGCTCGCGGACCTCCCTGACGGTGTTGCCGGCGTCGTGGCTGCCCTTGCCGAGCGAACCGCGCTGCAGCAGGACGTTCCGCCCCTCCTGGAAACCATTGCCCCTCTTGCCCGCACATGCCGGTACGGAAACGTGCGCGGAGTGGACGTGAGCGATGTTCGAAAGATCCTGGAAGCCACTGTTGTGCGCGCCTACGTGGGTCTGCCCACAGCATGCGCAGCTTTGGACGACGACGCTGCCACTCTCATGCGCCAGGCGATCAATTCAGCCCAGGACGGGCTGTCCTTGCTACCAGACTTGCCTTTGGAGGATTGGCATGCGGCGCTGGCTGCAGTGGCACACTCGGACCGAATCCACGGCTCCGTGGCGGGTCGCGCTCTACGGCTCCTGCTGGACGCCGGACTGGTGGACGCCGACGACGTTGCGGCCAGGCTAAGCCGCCGCTTGTCTGTCGCTGCCCCGGCTCCCGAGGCCGCCGCCTGGTTGGACGGACTTCTGTCCGGCGATGCCACACTGCTGATCCATGACCGCCGTCTCCTTCAGATTGTGGATGAGTGGGTGGATGGCGTCCAGGATGAGGTTTTCGAGGACGTGCTGCCGCTCCTGCGCAGGACGTTCTCGGCGTTCAGCCGCCCTGAGCGGCGCGAGATCGGCGAACAGCTGAGCCATGCGGCCGCGCGGGACACCACAGCAGCTACAAGCGTTGACCTGGCTGTTGCAGGTCCGGCCGTTAGAACGATGGCCCGAATCCTCGGATGGGAGGAGATCGCATGACAGATGCCAACTCCGAGGAGGATCGGGGGCGCGACCGGCTGGGCCGCTGGCGTCTGCTGCTGGGCGGCAACGAAGCAGACGGCATCTCAACAGCCGACGGCGAGCGCGTGCAGCTCGCGGCCGATGATGCAAAGCGCGACCAAGCTCTTGAGGAGCTGTATGGCGAGGGCTCCACTCGACGCGGTGGGCTCGGGGCGTCGAGTCCGCGTGTGGCGCGGTGGCTTGGAGATATCCGCGGATATTTCCCCTCTTCCGTGGTCCAGGTGATGCAGGCTGACGCTATGGACCGGCTGGGGCTGAGGCAATTGCTCCTTGAACCCGAAATGTTGCGCACCGTCCAAGCGGATATCGGTCTGGTAAGCACGCTTGTTGGCCTGGGCAGGGTCATCCCCGAGCAGTCGCGCGAGACAGCTAGGTCTGTGGTTCGCCAGGTGACGAAGGATCTTGAGGATCGTTTGCGTGCCAAGACCGTCCAGGCTGTCTCGGGGGCGCTGAACCGGTCCGCCCGGACCAGGCGTCCACGGCACAGGGATATTGACTGGAACAGGACCATTGCGGCCAACCTTAAGCATTACCAGCCTGAATACCGGACGGTTGTGCCCGAACAACTCCATGGCCATGCCCGTCGCAGCACGGAGATCCAGCGGGAGATCATCTTGTGCATCGACCAATCAGGATCCATGGCGGAATCCGTGGTGTACTCAAGCGTCTTCGGTGCAGTGCTCAGTTCACTGCGGTCCGTGAGCACCCGTTTGGTGGTCTTCGATACCGAAGTGGTTGATCTGACCGAGGACCTGGATGATCCCGTGGATGTGCTGTTTGGGGTGCAACTCGGGGGTGGTACCGACATCAACCGTGCCCTCGCATACTGCCAGGACCAGATCACCAAGCCGACCGAGACCATCCTGGTGCTGATCAGTGACCTCTACGAAGGAGGGATAGCGGAGGAGATGCTGCGCCGTGCCGCATCGATCGTTGGGGCGGGAACCACCATGATCGCCCTGTTGGCCCTGAGCGACAGTGGTCATCCTTCCTTCGACTCCAGCCACGCCGCAGCCCTGGCCGGCATTGGTGTGCCGGCTTTTGCCTGCACGCCGGACCTGTTTCCGGAGATGATGGCGGCGGCCATCGAGCGCCGGGACGTCAGCGAGTGGGCAGCGTCCCAGGATATTCCAACGACACACGGGACTTAGCAAACCGGGACGTCGAAAACTCTTCCCGCTGGCCCTGGTCCCTAGCTCTGGCGGAGGCCGGGCAAGGGGACGAGAATGGGCTTGTGGTCACCCCTGCCAGCGCTGGCGGCGACACGATGAACGACGCCGCCAGAAAGATTCAACGTGTCTATCTCACGCTGACGCTGGGCAACACGGTGGCAGCTTCCTTCATCTGGGGTATCAACACGCTTTTCCTGCTGGATGCCGGCTTGAGCAACCTTGAGGCCTTCGCCGCCAACGCTTTCTTCACAGCGGGCATGGTCCTTTTCGAGGTTCCCACAGGCGTCATCGCGGACGGCTGGGGCCGCCGCACGTCATTCCTCCTTGGTACGATCACGCTGGCTGCGTCCACCTACTTGTACTACGTGCTGTGGCAGATTTCCGCACCGTTTTGGATGTGGGCAGTTGTGTCGGTGCTCCTTGGCCTCGGCTTCACGTTCTTCTCCGGAGCCGTGGAAGCCTGGCTGGTGGATGCCTTGCGCTTCTCCGGCTATGAGGGCGGCCTTGAAACTGTTCTGGGCCGCGGCCAGATGGTGCAGGGTGTGGCGATGCTGCTGGGTTCCGTGGCAGGTGGGGTGATCGCCCAAGCCACCAACCTTGGTGTCCCGTTCCTCATTCGGGTTTTCGTTCTGGTTGCCATGTTCGCCGTTGCGTTCGGGTTAATGCACGACGTCGGGTTCTCACCTGAGCGGTCCACCCACCCCCTTCGGGCCACCCGTGCAGTACTCTCTGCCTCGATCGAGAACGGCCTGAAAAACCCGCCCGTCCGATACGTCATGCTGGCCGCTCCCTTTAGTGCCGGCGTCGGGATCTATGTGTTTTACGCCCTGCAGCCATTCCTTCTTGACCTGTATGGCGACCCGAGGGCCTATTCCATTGCGGGCCTCGCCGCCGCGATCGTGGCGGGCTCGCAAATCCTGGGCGGTTGGCTCGCTCCACATGCCCGGCGTTTGTTCCATAAACGAACCTCGGTGCTGATCCTTGGTGGTCTGGCAGGATTCGTGATCCTGGTGGTCCTCGGCTTCACCCGTGTCTTTTGGGTGGCCCTGGTGCTGCTGGCATTCTGGGCCGTGGTGGGATCCGCGGCAACTCCCGTCCGGCAGGCCTACGTCAATGACATGATCCCCTCGAAGCAGCGCGCCACGGTCCTGAGCTTTGATTCGCTCATGGGATCCAGCGGCGGAGTGGTTGTGCAGCCGCTCCTTGGCCGTGGCGCGGACCTCTACGGCTACCCGGCCTCGCTGGCCATCGCGGGCATTATTGAGCTCATTTCCGTGCCGTTCCTGCTGGCCAGCCGTAGGCAGGGGGCATCCGCAGACCGTGCCAACACCGAAGCCGTTCAGTCACCTTGAACCGGAAGTGGCGTCAACAAGGCGTCCTGAAGCTCCGCGGTCACCCCTGGAGGCACATCGAGGTCCACGGCCAAGGCAAGAAGCGCGCGGCTGAAGTAGTTCCTGGCGGTGGCAGCCAGGGTGATGTCGGCAATCTCCCGGTCGCTGAAGCCCACATCGCGAAGGCGCTGAGTGTCGTCGTCGTTCATTGCAGCCGCATTGGTGCTGAGCTTGACCGCGTAGTCCATCATCGCGACTTCCTCAGGTGGCAGCCCGGCATCCCTGTAGTCCCGGGCAACAGCGAGCAGTTGCTCCTCATCAATGATGGCCAACGTTTTCTTCCCATGGGCCAACCGGCAGTGGGAGGACCCAATAGCCTGGGCGGCCGCGAGCGTCACAAGTTCGTATCGTCGCAGACCCAGCGATGAGACGATTGCCTTAACCAGCGACTGCCACGCCTTGTATGCCTCCGGGTTTATGCTCATGGCCTTTGTATGGCTCGGAACGTAGCCCATCGACTGCAGATCGGCTTGGTAGATTTCGGCGGTCAGACCTGTGGCCTCGGACTCGGATTGCACCTTGAGAATGGACATGGGCGCTATTCTGGTCCCCGGTCAGGGGAATGTAAATGAGGCGGCAGGTCCCTCGGAATGAGAGAGTGAGGCTTCACCGTGAATTGTGGTGGAACCCAGATACTGAAAGCGTGGACAAGCAATGATCTCCCTACGGCAGGATTCCCAAGGCTTCATCCGAATGAGCAGGCATTTTCCCGCCAGCGCCTCTGTGTCCATCACCTTTGCCGACGGCACCCAGAAGGTTTTCCCGGGCCAGCGGCTCAACGAAATCTTCGACGACGCTTTGGCCGCGTTCCGGGCAGGAAACAACCTCGACGCCAAGGGCTTCGACCGCGGACCAAAAAAGAAGGTCCAGCAGGGCATCGACTTCGTGCCCATCAGCCCTGACATGGCGTGAATTGCGCCTGGGCGGGTTTCATATCCGCCCGGGTTTTACTTTTTGCCGGGGGTTTACTGTTTACCTGAGGCGTGACTGACGCAATAGGGCGTCCACGGCCTGGCTTCGAGCCGGCCTTCCGGAATGGCGACACCACAAATCGCGCACATACCGTAGGTTCCGTCCGAAATCCGCTGCAATGCGGCCTCAATCTGCTCCAGGCCTACACGGCTCTGGTCAAGCAGCGCGGAGGCCTGTGAGAGCTCGAAGGCGATGGTGGTGCCTTCAGGATCATGCTCGTCGTCGACGTTCGAGTCCTGGCGGGCAAGGCTGACTGATGTGATGTCGCTACGCAGCGCCTTCAGCAGGGCAAGCTTCCGCTCGCGCTCCTCCGCCAGCAAGACCCGGAACCGCTCGACGTCGTGCATTTGCCCGGACACGTCCGCCTCCTTTCGCCAGCATCGGGAACCTTCCTTCACCTGCACAACATCTTATGTACAGCGTCTTCATGTACCGGGCCTTTATCTACCGGGGCGTCTGCCGGTTCCGGCGGAGATGCCTGCCAGCATCTGCCCAAGCACCGTTGCGTAGTGTTCTTCGCTGCCGTAGCGGCTCATGGGGGCGGCCACTGAAGTAGTAAGCGGGAAAGCCTGTGCCAGATCAGGATCCTTAAGGTCCTCTCGCAGTGACTCCCCCGCCCCTCGGGTCCTTGCAAGAACAAATGATGCCCAGCCATAGTTCAGGGCGATGATGCCACTGAATGTCGCGACTGCGGCGTCGCCCGTGATCCCACCACGAGCCAGAATCCGCAACGCCCATTCCCCGATCGGCAGCGCGTTGGGTCCTGGCAGTGGATGGGCGAAGAGTGACGCGACTGCCCATGGGTGAGTATTCAGCATGTCCCGGTGGTTCCGTGCGAACAGCCCCAGGTCCGTGATCCAACTTGAGCTTTCCGAGGGTGCAACCATGCGTCCCAAAACCCGGTTCAGCAACGCGTCCACCAGTTCGTCTTTGGTACTGAAGTAGCGGTAAAGCGCCATCGGGGAAGATTGCAACTCTGCGGCTACCGCACGGATGGTCAGTGCCTCGATCCCCTCGGCGGCTACACGCTCGGCCACATCCAGAATCTCTTCCACGGTGAGAGAGTTGCGGCGACGTCGACTGCGGCGCTCCGCTATGGTTCCGGGCATGTCTTCAACTTTCTCTCGGTTCCTATTGTGTACACCGTACACTAGGCGTAACGTACAACGTACACAATCACTTCCTCCCCAGGAGATTCACCATGTCAATCCTTCGATGGATACCTTCATTCCTTGGTTTTCCCCTGGGCGGCTGGTTGGCCTTCATGCTGGTCGGGTCGGCTGACAACCCATTGACTGCCAGTTCCGCGGGGGCCATAGCCGGCACGCTGGTTGGCGCCGCCCAATACTTTGCAATGCGACCCGCTGCCAGTTGGCTGTGGATAGCCGCGAGCACCGTCGGGATGAGCGTCGGCAGCGCGCTCGCCGCCATTGCCACGGGATCGTCGACGTCCTTGGGCGCCCTGGCCTTGACCGGCGTCATTGCCGGGGCTGCTGTGGGAATCGCGCAAGGAATGGTGTTTCGCCGAGGCTTGCATGTCGCCGCCTTGTGGGCGGTGACCGCAAGTGCGACGTGGGGGCTTGGCTGGGTGGTCACCGCCAACGTCATTATCGACGCCGACCGTGGTTACGTCGTCTTCGGCACCAGTGGTGCACTTGTGGTGACCGCCGCTACGGGCCTGGTACTCCGTCATATCCTCGGACGCCGAACCAGTCGATCTGCTCCCCCGGCCGCAAGTGCCGTCGTCGGGCAGGTTGCCAGGACGCAGTGGTGAGCAACTCCATCGCGGCGGCTGTGCTGCTGATCGTTATGCCCCTGGCCTTCAATGCCGCATTCGCAGGGCTGGCCGCCACGTTCGATTATCCGGACATCCTCCGCAAGCCATCGCACGAAATTCTGCAACGCTTCCGCGACGGAGGGCCACGGCTTGTACTGCTCTGGTGGTCATTCGCGATGACGGCCGTGTTACTGGCACCTGCATCCATCATGCTTTCCAGCGCGTTGGAAGGTGCGGATTCCACACTGCTGGCGCTTGGGTCAGCGGCGGGAGTGCTGGCCGCCGTCGTGCAGTTCCTCGGACTCATCCGGTGGCCGTTCCTGGTGCCTTATCTTGCACGTACGGCGGCCGATCCCAAGGCTAGCCAAGCCCGCATGGAAGCAGTCGACATCGTGTTCCAGTCGTTCAACCGCTATCTTGGCGTAGCCGTCGGCGAGCATCTGGGTTACCTCTTCACTGGCGCGTGGAGCATTTTGGCTGGTGTGGCAATGACTCAAAGCACCGCTGTTCCGGTCTGGCTGGGGACAGTGGGAATCGTGGTAGGCGGTGTGCTGGCGCTGTGCTCACTGGAATTTGTCGGACCCTTCGAATCCAAAGGGTTCAGGCTAGCTGCGGCGCTGACGCCCGTGACCTACATTGTGTGGTCACTGTGGCTGGTGATGGTTGGTGTGTTCCTGCTGCTCTAAGTAGCAGCCGGGACGTGCTGGTCTGGACAAGCCGTGGGGCGTGGTGCCCTAATAACGTCATGGGGAACTACGTGCATCATCCCGGAGTAGATAGCTACATCAACGCCCTCCCGGAATGGCAACAAGCGCTTTGTGGGGAACTGCGGGATGTGATCCACGAGGCCGAACCGGACA
This sequence comes from Paenarthrobacter sp. 10L412, assembly GCF_056395565.1. Classification (NCBI taxonomy): domain Bacteria; kingdom Bacillati; phylum Actinomycetota; class Actinomycetes; order Micrococcales; family Micrococcaceae; genus Paenarthrobacter; species Paenarthrobacter sp. 10L412. The sequence continues at coordinate 19,890 of NZ_JBFTJT010000001.1, forward strand.
TCGTGGAGACAATCAAAAGACGGGTTCAGCCCTACTTTGTCCTGGAGGGAAACGTCTGTGCGTTGCTCGCGGCCAAGAACCACGTCAACCTCTTTCTCTACGATGGCGCTATCGTCCCTGACCCTGCCGGGATCATCACGGCCGGGCACGATAACAAGACCGGCCGAATGATCAGCTTGTACGTCGGTGACAAAGTACCCACCGCACCGCTCATCGCCATGCTGCGACAGATTGCCGCCAACAATCGTGCCGGTGGGTGGCGGAAGATCAAAGCGGGTTTGCAAAACGACAGGAAGTTTGGGGACTGACCATGACGTTGAACGAAACGATTGCCCGCCTCCGGGCCGCGCACCTCATGGTCCGCGACGCCAAGGAGTGGGACGAGCTGTCCGAGAATCTGTGGACGGCCTACCAAGCCAACGACGACGAACTCGTTGAGCAGTTGCGTTCACCGTTCCTGCAGTCGTGGCGAACCGTCACGCGTTACGTGCTCCGGGACACCTTCGACGCTGCCGGCATCACGGTCGGCGAGCCAACGCATCCATGGGGAATAGCAACGCTCACCGCGGATGGAACTACCCGCGAACCACTCCTCTGCCGCGCTGAAGGATTCGAGCTGCTCACGTTTGCCGAAATACTGTCCAGCTATTCGGATTCGCTGGAGCCTCTTTTCACGGCTGCCGGACAGGCGGACCGCTGATCAGCGTGGGTATGTACTCCAGCAGCTGCAGTTGACCATCGAATGTCCTGCTGTTCACCATTTCAAGCGAGACATCAGGATAGCCGTCATAAATCCGCTCCCTGCCGGTGCGGCCTGTGATCACCGGAAAAACCACAATCCTGTATCGGTCCACAAGTCCGGCACTTAACAAAGAGCGGCAAAGGCTGAGGCTTCCCAGTGTGGTCAGGGTGCCGGTTCGGGTCCGCTTCAGCTCCTTGACAGCTTCAACGGCATCCCCGCTTACCAGCTCGGAATTCGGCCAAGCAAGAGGTTCTTGGAGAGTGGACGAGAAAACGACCTTTGGCAGGGCCGCCAGCCCGGTCAGGGCCGCTCCCTCTTCCTCGGAGAACCCGGAGTCTTCGCCCGCGGCTTGCTCCGACATGCTGGACATCACCCGATAGGTGTTGGCCCCCATAAGGGTGGTGAAATCCTTCTTCCCTTCTTCCTCGAGCCAGGCAAGGTATTCCGGGGATTCAAGTCCCCACCAACCCGGCCAGCCCTCCGCTGAGGCATACCCATCCAGGGAAATGATCAAGTCCACCATCAACTGCGCTGATGTCGCTTCTGTAGTTGGCTCGCCCACGGCTGCTCCTCACGAGATTTGGGTTGTGCCTAGCATTGTCCTCCCGAAGGGAGGTTTGCACCACGACTCATGTGCTCCTGATCTGGTCCAAACTCTCACGCAGTCCGATCACGTGAATTTCAGGGAAGGCGGCACGTACCACGGCCGGATCGAAGGCCGCAGCGCCTGATTCCATCCACAGCGCCGCTCTCGCCATCCGGGCCATGAACGGCGAAATCGGACGTGCCACGGCGGCCATCACCCGTAGGGCCGCCATTGGTATCCGCTGGATCGAGCCCTTTCCAGCATCCGCGAGGATAGCTTCCGCGAGCGTGTTGAAGGGGTGGGTTTCGGACCCCCACTCAATGGTCCTTCCACGCAAGGAAGGGTCGGAGAGAGCCAACAAAACAGCGGCAGCAGCATCAGGCGTCGACGTAAAAGTCACAGGTGCCCGTCCCGAACCGAAGACAAGCACCCTGCCCTTCGTATGGAGGGGCTGGCTCATTGAATCGAGGAACTGCTCAAAGTTTGCCCCCATTCGGATCGCCGTCCACGCCATGCCTGAGGCCTTCAACGCCTCCTCCGCTGCGTACTTCATGCGCAGGAAATCCAGAGGGGCATCGGGAGCTGCCCCATGCATCGACATCATGACCACGTGCTCCACGCCCGCCCGGGATGCGGCATCGATGAGCCGAAGTGCGCCGTCGCGGTCCACACTGCGTGGGTTGCCGCCCCTTTTCAGCCCAAAGCCCGACGCCGCGAACACAACTTGGCTGCATCCGGCAACGGCCCGTCCGCAGTCCGTGCCTGAGGCGAGGGTCCCGCGGACAAGCTCGACGCCGTCGATCGGCTTCCCGGGGAACGGCTGGGATTCACCCCTGGCCATGACCCGCACGGAAGCCCCGCGCCGAACCAGCTCCCCGGTCAGCCGCGAACCCAGGCGGCCCGTGCCGCCCACCACGAGGATCATGACCCCTTCGATGTCGGAAGTACGGCCCCAACCTGAAGACCCGCCCCAGCCTGAAGACCCGCGCCCGCAGTGGCCCGCACGGCGTCGTCGATGTCACCTGAAGAACGTTCCACAGGTTCGAGATAGAAATGGACGGAGGCGATCCGCTCCTGGCGCACTGTAAAGATCGCGACGCCGGCAAGTTCTACCGGCGTGGCATCGCGTCCTGTGCCCCGGGCGCCCCATTCCACCCAAACGGTTCCGTGCCTGCCTTCAGCGGCGTCGGCGATTGCCGGTGTGAGGTCAGGGATGCCAGCGAAAAGGCTGGTCCAGTTGGCGCGGACCTGGGCGCTGCCGGTGAAATTCCGTTCGGGATGAATCGGCGTGATGTTGACATAGTCGTCGACGAATTCGGCGACTAAGGCGTCAAGGTCGTGGCGTCCGGAAGCGGCGAACATCCGGCGAACGGGTCCTTCCGGAAGGCGCTCAAGGCCCTCCACGGTTGCCATGGTGACTCCTTGGTGCCCCGCGATTTTCCCCTCACTGGGCGGGCAGGGCTGGTATCTTGAATTCAATACAGTTATCTGTATTGATTGGAGTCTAGAAGTCATGGCAACCGTAATCAAGAGTCCCGATGGAACATCCCGGAGTCAACGCACCTACGATGCAAGCCGTCGCCGCCAAGCGGCCGAGGCATCCCGTCGCACTATCCTCGCGCGCGCCAGGGAACTATTTCTCCTGCAAGGCTTCGGCGCAACCACCATCGCCGAAATTGCCGCTTCATCCGGGGTGTCGGCGGAGTCCATCTACAAGAACTTCGGCGGCAAGGCTGGCCTCGTCCGGGCTCTCCACGAGCAGAGCCTCCTTGGCAAGGGCGGCGCGCCAGCCGAACAGCGCTCAGACCTCGCGCAAGTAAGGGCAGATGACCCGCGGAAACTGATGGAGCAGTTCGGGCGGTTCACCGCAGAAGTCAGCCCCCTTGCGGCGCCGATCAGCCTGCTCATCCGCGACGCCGCCGCAACAGGCGATGCCGACATGGCCAGTCTCCTGAAGGATGTCGACGACGCCCGCCATCGGCGGATGCTGCACAACGCGCGTCAACTGGTGGCCCGCGGCCTGCTCCGTCCCGGCATGTCCCCGGAAGAGGCCGCCGACATCATGTTCGCGTGCACCACCCCCGAACTGTTCGAGAGCCTCGTCCTGAAACGAGGGTGGAACGCAGGGCAGTACGGCCGGTTCATCGCCTCAACGCTGACTGCAAATCTGCTCTGACACGCAAACCTGCTCTGACACGCAAACCCACTCTCACGCGTCATGCCGAAGCACGGCCCGGCTGGGAAGACCCGCCCCCGACGTGCAACGCTTGTCCCATGGACCTGGAAATCTCGCCCTCCCTCACGATTCCGGCCTCGGAACTCAGCTGGCGGTTCTCGCGTTCATCAGGACCAGGCGGTCAACACGTCAACACGACCGACAGCAGGGCTGAGCTTTCCTGGAACGTAGCCACTTCGGAGGCGTTGACTGAAAGCCAACGGGAGATCTTGCTGCGTCGACTGCAGAAGCGACTCATCGACGGAGTCATCACTGTTACAGCCTCGGAGCAGCGCTCGCAGTTACGCAACCGCGAGAGCGCCCTGACCAAGCTCGCTGACATTGTGGTGGCGGGCCTTGCCCCAAGGACTGTGCGCAGGGCAACGAAACCCACACGCGGGTCCGCCCAGCGGCATCGCGCAGCAAAAGTACAGCGGGCGGCAACCAAGCAGCAACGACGGCGGCCCTCGCCCGAGTGACGGGTGCCTGAGTGAGAGCACCTGAGTGACGAGCACGTGGGTGACGAGGCCGGACCAACCGGGGCATTGGGGCGCACCCCCCTTTTGGCAATTGGCTGGGGATGGCAGCATACAGTCATGTCATCCATCCAGCGCATCCGGCCCGAGGGGCTCGTCTCCAGCCCGGCATTCAGCCACGTAGCCATCGTCCCTCCCAACGCCACCACCATCTACGTCGGCGGCCAGAACTCGGTCGACAGCGGCGGTTCGCTCGTCGGCGAGGGTGATGTTGGAGTGCAAGCTGCCCGCGCCCTGGCGAACGCAAAGACCGCGCTCGCGGCTGCTGGGGCAACCCTGCGCGACGTTGTGCAGTGGACGGTTCTCTTCGTGGACGGTGCCGACCTCGCCGCCGGGTATGGGGCCATTGCGTCCGACCTCGCCGCCGACGAGCCGCCCCTCGTGACAGCAGCGTTTGTCTCCCGTTTGGGCGTTCCCGGGGCGCTGGTGGAGATCAGTGCGGTAGCCGCCGTCGAGCGGTAAACAATCTGACTGCACTCCAAGTGCAGTATTATGCCTTATGACCAGATTCAAAGGCACAATCCCCCCATGGCTCCTGACCACCGCGGCAATGTTCTCCATCCAGCTCGGCTCCGCCCTTTCGCTGGGGTTGATGCCAACCTTGGGTCCCCTCGGGACAGCATGGCTGCGCCTGAGTATGGGAGCCCTCATCCTGCTGGTATTGGCCCGTCCACCCCTGAAGACCCTGCGACTTCGTGACGCTCCGGTGGTGGTTGGCCTGGGCGTTGCTACCGCAGTAATGTCGGTGACGTTTCTTGCCGCCATGGAACGCATTCCCATGGGGACAGCAGTTGCCATTGAATTCCTCGGCCCGCTTACGGTTGCAGCCTTGCGCGGCCGCGCGGCCCGTTCCTTGGTCCTGCCGGCAACGGCGCTGGCAGGCGTCGTGCTGCTCACCGAACCGTGGGCAGGAGACGTGGACCTGCTCGGAGTCGGCTTTGCGGTGATGGGCGCGGTTGGGTGGGCAATCTACATCCTTCTGACCCAGCAGGTGGGTGATCGCTTCAATGGAATTGGTGCCCTCGCCCTGACCATTCCGATTGCTGCTGTCGCCGCGGCACCGTTTGGACTGCCGCAAGCCATAGGCCACATCACCTGGGAAACGGTGGCCGTTGCCGCCGCCTTGGCAGTGCTGATACCGGTCCTGCCCTACATCCTGGAAATGTTGGCCCTCCGCCGCATGACACACACGGCATTCGGGACCCTCCTGGCGCTGGAACCGGCCATCGGCCTGCTGCTCGGGGCGATCGTCCTGCATCAGTTGCCATCGATGCTGCAACTCGCAGGCCTCTTGCTCGTCATTGTCGCCGGTGCCGCGGCCCAGCGCGGCGGACGCCGCCAACAGCAACCCGTCATACCGGCTTCTCTTTCAAGGCGGGGCCGCACTACGGGCGTTTGAGCATGGTTGGCAGCTTTTTTGGGCGTTTCGTCATCCTTGGCGGGCGATTCGCGTCTAGGGAACTGACACTCCTGGAACCGAGGCTTAAAGGACAGCACCACCGCCCTACCAAGGAGATCACGTGACTACCTACAACCTGGCCCTCATCGGTTTCGGAGGCGTCAACCGCGCTTTGGCCGAACTCATCCGTGACGAACCCCAGCGATTCGCCTCACTCGGATTCCAGCTTCGCGTCGTGGCCATCACCGATCTTGCCTTCGGCTCGCTCGTCCAGGGAGACGGCATCGACCTGGCTGCCGTGCTGGCGATGCCCCGCGGGTCCTCGTTCGAGGGACTCCCCGGGGGGAGCCCGGATCCCCGCAACGAAGGCGTCATCAAGAACAGCCCGGCCGACATCGTCGTCGAGGCTACCTTCACGAGCCCGATCGACGGCGAACCGGCAGTTTCGCACGTCAAGTGGGCCATCGAGTCCGGCAAGCATGTGGTGACCACCAACAAGGGTCCTGTGGCCTTGCATGGCCGGGAACTGGGCCAGCTTGCTGCCAACAATGGTGTCCGTTTCGAGTACGAGGGTTCAGTCATGAGCGGCACGCCTGTCATTCGACTCGCACATAAGATGCTGGGTGGCCTCGAATTGAACTCAGTTCAAGGCATCCTGAACGGAACCAGCAATTACGTTCTGGGCCGGATGGAGGTCGGGCTGGGCCTGGATGAAGCCATCGCCGAGGCCCAGGACCGCGGATACGCCGAAGCGGACCCCACTGCAGACATCGGCGGCTCGGACGTCCGGTTGAAGGTCGCCATCCTGGCCAACGAGCTGCTCGGTGCCAACATCCACCCCAATGACGTGGAAACCACCGGCATCCAGGACATCAAGAGTGAAGACGTGGCACAGGCCTTGGCAAGCGGCTACCGCTGGAAGCTCATTGGCGAAGCCCGCCGGGAAGATGATGGCCGCATCGTAGCGACCGTCCAACCCATCGCCCTTCCGGGTGAACACCCGCTGGCCGGAATTTCCGGCGCCACCAATGCCGTGTCATTCAGCACGGATTTGCTGGGGGCCGTCACAGTGTCAGGCCCTGGAGCCGGCCGCGTGGAAACTGCCTACGCCCTGATCTCCGACATCATCGCCGTCAACGAATTCGCCAAAGGAGCGGTCCGTGCCTGAGTCAGCCATCGCCGACGCCACTACCGCAGCCGCTATCACTGACCTCATGGTGTACGACAAGTTTGACGGTTCCGTCCTGGCGACCCTTCCCCAGTGCACCGAGGCAGACGTCCGCGTCGAACTCATCCGCGCCGCGGCCTCCGCTCCGGCAGCGGCGGCCATGCCCCGTCATGAGCGCGGGCGGATCCTGGATACCGCTGCAGACCTGCTCCAGCAGCGGGCGCAGAAAGTGGCTGGGCTAATCGTCGCCGAGGCCGGGAAGACCATCACGCAGGCGCTCAAAGAGGTCTCCCGTGCAGTGAATACGCTTAAGCTCTCGGCAGCGGAAACCCGCCGTAACGTTGGCGAAGTAGTTCCCTTCGACTCCTTCGCTGGCTCCGAAAACCGCCAGGGATGGTTCACCCGTGAGCCGTTGGGGCTTATCGCCGCCATCACCCCTTACAACGATGCCCTGAACCTGGTGGCGCACAAGCTGGGGCCGGCGATTGCCGGAGGTAACACCGTCATCCTCAAGCCGTCCCAGCTGACACCCTTGACGGCCATTCTTCTCGTGGACCTGTTGCGCGAGGCAGGCCTGCCTGCGGAGTTCGTCACTGTTGTCCTGGGCGACCGCACCATCGCGCAAACCATCATCTCGTCCAAACTGGTTCGAATGGTCTCCTTCACGGGCGGCTTTTCCACGGGCCGGGCCATCGCCGCCAACGCCGGCATAAAGCGCCTGTCGATGGAACTTGGCGGCAACGCTCCCGTCATCGTGTTCGACGACGCGGACCTTCCTGCCGCCGTCGAGGCCAGTGTTTCAGGTTCCTTCTGGGCCGCTGGACAGAACTGCATCGGCGCCCAGCGGATCCTCGTCCAGCGGTCAGTCTTCGACACCTTCCTTCACGCCTTTGTCGCCCAAACAGCTGCCCTGACCACAGGCGATCCCCGCAGGGAGCAGACCGACGTTGGACCCATGATCAGCGCCGCGTCTGCCGCAGAAGCGAAGCGTAAGATCGACGAGGCAGTGACCGCCGGTGCGCGACTGCTGACTGGCGGGATCCTGGATGGCGCGCTCCTGACACCTGCTGTCCTGACCGGAGTCCCGCGCAGTTGCGAGGCCTGGAGCGAAGAACTGTTCGCACCCGTGGTCCTGGTGGAACCGTTCGACTCCGACGAGGAAGCCATCGAACTGGCCAACGACAGCGACTACGCATTGCAGGCCGGGGTATTCACCAAGGACTTGGCCCGTGCGCTGGCCACCGCCAAGGCCATTGACGCAGGCGGAGTGATGATCAACGATTCTTCGGACTACCGCCTCGATGCGATGCCTTTTGGCGGCTCGAAATACGGCAGCATGGGCCGGGAAGGCGTCCGCTTCGCCTACGAGGAAATGACGCAGCCCAAGGTCATAGCGATCACTTCATGATGATCGTCTGGCGTTACCGTCAATAAAGCAGGCTGTACCGATCCGGCGTTGCGTAACCACTTCGGTTCCGCAGCGCCGGAAGCATTTAAGCCCAGCATGGTTCACGCTGCCTCAGTACGCTGTCTCAGCGAGGCGCCTGTCTGTCGATGACCGTGGAGAGGGACAAGGCTGTGGTGATATCGCGGACTCCAGGAAACTCTGAGACCTGCCTCCAGATTTCCTGGATTCGTGCAGCGTCGGGGGCCTCAACCCTGACCACGATATCCAGTTCGCCGCTGACAACATCGCAAGTGGCGATTTCAGGAATTGCCTTTAGTCCGGCAATCACGTCCCCGCCCCGCATCCTGTCATGTCGTTGGATCAGAAGCACCGCATTGACCGTGGGCGATCCTTCTCCGGCCGATTCCTTGATGGTGTACCCGTGGATATACCCGTCCCGTTCAAGCCGCTCAATCCGTTGCCGCACCGCGTTGCGGGAGAGCAGCACCTTCTCCCCCAGCTGGGCAAGGCTGATACGGGCATTTCGCCGCAGCTCGGCCAGAATCTGCACGTCTATCTCATCACGTGGACTCTTCGGCACGGACGCTCCTGTCTTCGGGGATGTGAACGTGGGTTTGGGCGTCCTTCGATGCAGGAATGCCGCTGCGGCTAGCGTGTCCAGCAAGTTGGCCGGTACAAACATATCCCATTGGGCTGTTGCTTCTTTTGGGCTGTTGCTTCGTTGGGCAGAGTTGGCAAGCATCTTGTTCTGTGCACTTGAAGTGCATTATGCTGCATCTATGGAAGAAAACATCGCATCGCTCGCCTCAGCTATTGGCGGACGGGTTAAACAGGAGCGCCAGGCACGTCACTGGACCCTGGACCAACTGGCCGAAGCTGCCGGCGTGAGCCGACGCATGCTCATCAACGTCGAACAAGCAACCATGAACCCCAGTGTCGGCACTCTTCTGAGGATCAGCGCCGCGCTCGGTGTGGGCCTGCCGGACCTGGTCCAGTCCCCTGAGCCCAAGGGCGTCAAGGTGACACGAAAAGGTGAAGGTGCCCTGCTGTGGAGCAGTGCAGCAGGCGGACGCGGAGTGCTCGTGGCCGGAACGGAACCACCGGAAGTGATGGAACTCTGGGACTGGACCCTCGGCCCCGGAGACAAGCACGCGAGTGAGCCGCATACGCCCGGCACCAAAGAACTCCTGCAGGTTCTGCAAGGCACCGTTACCGTCGTTGCTGCAGAGCAGACGGTCGTCCTCGAGGCCGGCGACTCGCTGTCTTTCCCGGGAGACGTAGCCCATTCCTACGGCAACAACGGCACTGACGCAGCAAGGTTCTCACTCGCTGTCTTTGAACGCGGAGTGGGATCGGCGCATCGGGAGGCGAACAATGCTTAGGGTTGAATCCCTCCAGGAAATTCTCCACGCAGCCCACGTTGAACCTGCCGTCTTCGAACTTCAACCGGACTACCAGGCCCTCTTGATCGCCGTCGATGGTCTCGTTTCGGGTCCCAGCGATGATGCCAGCGATGCCCTGTTATATCAGGCGGAAGCGGCAGCCCGCAGGGCGCTCAGCGAGCAGAAGGTCGAACACCTCCCGCATGTTGCCGCGTGGCGGAAGGCCTACCAATCCTTCGGAGCAAAGCCCAACCGCACCCGCAACAGCCTTGAGGCACTGCTTCGCCGCGCTGATGCCGGCCTGCCCAGGGTCAACGGGCTCACGGACCTCTACAACGCCGTATCTGTACTGCACCAGATTCCGCTCGGCGGCGAAGACCTTTCCAGTTACAGTGGGGCGCCACGGCTGATCCGTGCAACGGGCCAGGAGCCGTTCGACACGGTTGCCAGCGGAGAGCCCATTGTCGAACACCCCGATGAAGGGGAAGTTGTATGGTGCGACGACGACGGCGTCACTTGCCGGCGCTGGAACTGGCGCCAGGGCCGCCGCACGCAACTGCGGGACGATACAACCTCGGCGTTGTTCATTCTTGATGCCCTCGCACCCGTGACCACCGAGGATCTCCTTGCCGCCGGCGAGGACCTCACCACGCACCTGCGCCTCCTGGGACCGGAGGTCGTATCCGCCCAGCGGCTGATTGACGCCCGCACACTCGGGCACTGACCTCTGTCGCTTCAACCACGTCACAGCTTCATCCAAAGGAACCAAAATGAATCGAGCCCCCGACAAACACAACCGTGCCACCGTCCATGACTCCACCTGGGCCGTCCACGGAGGAAACAGCATCGATCAAGGTACCGGTGCGCTCCGGACTCCCTTGGTGTGCCGAAGCAGCAGCCGCCTTTGCCACCGGTCGCAGCCCTCCACGGAGTGTTCTTCGCCCTACTGAAATCGGGAGATCACGTGGTGGTTTCCAACGTGACCTACGAGGCGGTGTACCGCCTGTCCGGGGAACTTCTTCCGCAAAAGTACGGCATCGAGGCTACCTTCGTGGATGCGGATGACCTCCAGACAGTAAGGGCAGCCATTCGTCCCGGCACAAAGCTGATCCACGCCGAAACCATCGCCAACCCAACAACCAAGGTCGCCAATGTGGCGGAGCTTGCCCGCATAGCCAAAGACGCCGGCGTCCTGCTGACGGTCGACGCCACGTTCACGCCAGCACCGTTCTACCGCGCCCTCGACGACGGCGCGGACCTGGTCATCCACTCGCTGACCAAGTACACCAACGGCCACGGTGACGCCATGGGTGGAGTCGTCGTCGGGCGGCGCGAACTCGTCCAGCACATCAGGCGCGATGCGATCGTGGACGCTGGCGGCGTTATTTCGCCCTTCAACGCCTGGATGATCATGCGCGGTTCAGTAACCCTGCCGCTGCGTCTCAAGCAGCAGTTCTCAAGTGCCGAAAAGGTGGCCGCGGTCCTGGAATCCGAACCACCGATCGCTTATGTCCTCTACCCTGGCCTGGCGTCCCATCCGCAGCATGAACTCGCCGGCAAACAGTTCGGAGGCCGGGGTTATGGCGGCGTCATGGCCTTCGCCGTCGAGGGCGACTCACGCACCCAGAACACCTTTGTGAAAAACCTGCAGGTCATCACTTCGGCAGTCTCGCTGGGCCACGATGAAACGCTGATCGTCCACGTTGGCCCGGACGCTCGTGGGGGCTCGGAAAACTACCCGGCGTCGTTCCACAAATACGGACACCTGCGTCTGTCGATCGGCCTTGAGGACCCGGAAGACCTCCTTGACGACATCCTCAACGCCTTGGACAAAACGTTCGGGAAGCAGTGGTAAGCCTTATGGCTGGTCTTTGATTGAGGCGTTTCCTGCCGTTTGGGAACGCTCACGACGGCGGTCAACCAGGGAAGCGCTCACGGCTACGGCAATGAGGGCCGACGCCAAAAGCAAGGGCAGGTGTGTCATTGGTACAACCATGGCCCCAGCCAACGCTGTGCCGGCAGAACCTGCAGTGATCTTCAAGGCTCCAATCCACACGAAGACCTGACCTCGCGCGCCAGCCGGTGCATATTCGCTGCGCGCGGCCAATGTTGCGGCGAAAAAGCAGGAGTTGAGCACTCCGGCGAGGGAGTAGAGCACCACCGCTACCGTGAAGATCCCGGCGAACGCTGCCCCACACAGGGCAACCCCAACAGCAGCTCCCAGCCAGGTCATGAGGTGGTCCGCATCGCTTCGCAACGGCCGGATCATGACACCGGCGGATCCTAGAAGCCCGCCAAGCCCATATGCGGCCGTCAGGACCCCGGCCGCAGCTGGCGTGACCCCCAGTTCTGTAGTGGACGCCACCGCGGTGATAGGCAACGCCGCGACCGACAAGGCGACGATGACCGTCATGTAGAGCGTGCGGCGCAAAGGCCCGGTAGATAGCATCATCAGCAATGTGCGGCCGGGGCGCGGTACCTCCGACGGAACCGTTGCTCGAAGAGAAGAGGGCAAAAGCCTGACGAGGGCGGCGGCGACAAACGTTAATCCGGCAAGGATCAATGCCGCCAGTGCCGGATTCGCCCAGGCCGAAACAGCTGCGACCAAAGAGGGACCAATGGTTCCGCTGATGCCATACGTTGCTACATCCCATCCATGTGCGCGTCGCTGGCTGGTTCTGCTGCCCCCAGCGATCGCCGAGAGCCTGCTGCTGATGCCGCCTGTCAATAATGGACCGACCAGTCCGGACGCAATGAGCAGTAGAGCCGGAACGATGGGAGGAGTCAGCGGGTACAGCAGGACGGCGGCGGCCAGGGTAACGCCGTGCATGAGGCACGCCCAGGCGATCACCGTCCTGCCGTCCCGGGCAGTGTCGAGTGTTCTGGCAACGAACGGACCGAAAAGGTGCGGTGCCGTGATGCAGGAACCCAGTATTCCGGCCAGCCAACCGGGCGCCCCGCTGGTTGTCACCAGCAGGACGATGGCTACGACGGCACCCCCGTCGGCGCTGCGGGCCAGGGTGGCTGCAAGGACATAGCGGGCCAAACCGCCCGGTGATGTCTGCTCACTCGTAGCTGGGCGGCTGGCATTGCGGCCGTTGATGAGGCTCATGTCGCCTCCAATCCACATTGGCGGATGGCCTCGGCAACTCTGCCGCGTCCTTCGGGATCCAAGCCACGCAGCGGCAAGGGCAAGGCTGAGGATGGAATGAGCCCCAGGTCTTCAGCCAGTGCCACTGTGACCCGAAGGCTCCCGTAGGTTCGGAACAGGGACCAGAGTGGTTCCAATGCGGCGGAAGCTGCCATCGCATCAACGCGCCGACCAGCCAGAGCGTGATCAACGATTTCCCGGGCCTGGCGCGGAAGGATCCCGCCGATCACCGAGTACCAGAGATCGCAACCAGCAAGCAGTGCTTCGGCGGCAATCCAATCGCCGCTGATACCCACAAATGTTTGCTCGGGCAAAGCTGCGCGGAGCTTGCCGAGCCTGGTGCCAATGTCAGTGGCAGCCGGCGGCGGAATCTTGATGGATGCGATTCCCGGGATCCGGGCAATCCGGGCATGCAGCTCGTCGGTGAAGGTGAAGCCTGTGGTGCCGGGGTTGTCGTACACAATGATCGGAAGGTCTGACTCCGACGCAACGTCCTGATACAGCCCGAGAACCTCCGCTTCCGACAGGCGTTGATAGGACACCGGGGCCAAGAGCAAGGCCGAGGCGCCAGCCGTATGAGCATCGCCGGCAAGCGTGAAGACGTCGCGGGTACGCAATGCCCCAACGCCGGCCAAAACCGGCACGCCACCCGCAGCTTCCACGGACGTTTCAAGGACCATGCGGCGTTCTTCACGGGAGAGATAGGCGTAGTTTCCCGTCGAGCCAAGAACACCGAGTGAATCCGCACCTGACTTCGCCGCGCGCGCCACCAGCCGGGCAACGGCGTCCAGATCGACACTTTCACCGCTCATGGGAGTCAGGGGGAATGCGCTGAGGCCGTTGAACACTACAGTCCTGCTTTCTTGTGGCTGTGGCCGGGTGCGAACACAGCAAATGGGTGACTACGCGTCTCATGCTGCCAAAGAGCTTGGTCCTACACTAGATCCAAGAATGAACAACTCTGGAGGTCCAATGAGCGAATCGGAAATACCCATCGAGCTCGACAGGAATAGTCCGACGTCCCTGTCCGCCCAAGTTGCAAGCCAGCTCCGTAGCGCCATCCTCAGCGGACTCCTCCAGCCTGAGCACACGCTCCCCGCCACCCGCCGGCTGGCCAAGGACTTAGGGATATCCCGTGGCGTGGTGGTCCGGGCCTTCGAGCAGCTCTCCGGGGAAGGTTTCCTGGAAAGCAGCGGCACTGGTGGGACCAAAGTGGCTGTCCGGCCGGACATCCAACAGCGCCCGAACCAAGCGAAGGCGCATTCCAGCAGCCCTGCCATCGCCGAGGTGATTGACCTGACACCCGGCCGCCCCTCGGGATCGCCGTTCCAAGACAGGGAGTGGCGCAATGCGTGGAAAAAGGCCTTGGCGGAGCAAGGAAACACACATCTGCCACCAGCCCTTGGAACGTTGGACCTTAGGGAAGCCGTGGCCGGTCACCTGGCGGTGTCCAGGGGTCTGGCCGTAGACCCGGAGGACGTCATCATTACGGCCGGCACCAGTGATGCGCTGCACCTGGTGGTGGCCATGCTTCGCGGCAAGAGGAACAATCCGCGCATCCTGGTTGAGGACCCGGGTTACCCCACGGCGCGACGCGTGATGAGCGCCGCTGGTGCCCAACTTCAGCTGCTTCCCGTGGACGAGGACGGCCTGAAGAGCTCCCAACTCGCCGGACTCAACGCCATTCCCGACGCCGTCCTCATCACCCCCAGCCACCAGTACCCCCTGGGGGGCAGGATGGCAGTCCAGGAACGGCTTGGCCTGCTGAAGTGGGCGGACCGCCATGGCGTGCTCGTGTTGGAGGACGACTACGACAGCGAATTCCGTCACAGCAGGATGCCCCTGCCTGCCGTCGCATCCCTACCGACAGCTGCCGACGTCGTACTTCTCGGAACGTTCTCAAAGAACCTGAGTCCTTGGCTGCGCTGCGGATATCTGGTGGTCCGGGGCGATGCCGGCCAACGCCTCAAGGCTGTACGTGAAGCCTTGGACACTCCGGTGGCCGGGGTCCTGCAGTCGGCCATCGCGTATTACCTACAGGGCGGCGGCCTGTCCCGGCATATTGCCCGTGCCCGGAGGGAATATTCGCACCGCCGGTCCCTGCTCATTGAGCGCTTAGGCTCGCGGACAGATGTGGAGCTTGGGGCCCTCGACGGCGGATTGCATGCAGTGATCCGCTTCGAACAGCCTGACGCGGCGGACCTGGCTGCAAAGGCACTGGAACAGGGCGTGCGGGTGATTCCCCTGGCCGGGTATTACGCCGAGCGCCCACCAGTGAACGGCTTGGTCATGGGGTATGGCGCAGTGTCCGACCTCCAACTGTCAAAGGCCCTCACTATCCTTGGCGCCCTGCTCGACGAGCATCCATAAGCCAGGGGATTTTGCCTGCTATCGGTTTGAAGCTGTTGCCGGCAAAGACTCTTCTCAGCGCCGCGGAATATTGCGCAGGTTGCTCCGGGCCATGCTCACAGCTTCACCGGCTCCGCGGTTCAAGACCACTTTGGACATGGCGGTCGCGAAACCGATGACTTGTTGCCCGGAAATCTTCGGCGGGATGGACAGCGCATTCGGGTCAGTGATGAGTTCCACCAGCGAAGGACCCGGGTGGGCGAACGCCTCTCGATACGCTTCCTCAATATTCGCCGGATCTGTCACCCGGACAGCATGGAAGCCCAAGGCCTTCGCAACGGCGGCATAGTTTGCGTCAGGAACGTCGACGCCGAAATCGGGCAGCCCGTCCACCAACATTTCGAGCTTGACCATGCCCAGCGTTGAGTTGTTGAAGACCACGACGTTTACCGGCAGTTGATGTGCGGCCACGGTAATGAGCTCACCAAGCAGCATGGACAAGCCACCGTCGCCCGAGACTGAAACCACCTGGCGCCCGGGATAGGCCACCTGCGCACCGATGGCGTGCGGAAGGGCGTTGGCCATTGATCCGTGAAGGAAGGAGCCGATCAGCCGGCGCGTGCCCAGCGGGTTGATATAGCGAGCCGTCCAGACGTTGCACATTCCGGTATCCGCGGTGAAGATGGCGTCATCCGCCGCTACTTGGTCCAGCAGGGAAGCAGCATACTCCGGATGAATGGGCTGCTTCTTTTCGACCTTCCGCGTGTACGCGCCCACGGCCTTGTTCATCAGGCGGTCGTGCTTCTTCAGCATTTGGTCCAGGAAGCGGCGGTTCTTCTTTGGATTCACCAAAGGCAGAAGGGCGGTCAGGGTAGGAAGGACGTCACCATGAACGGCAATGTCGACGTCGGTCCTCCTCCCTAGGCGCTGCGCGGCCCGGTCAACCTGTGCCGTCCGGGTGTCCGGAAGGAACTGGTCGTAGGGAAAATCGGTACCGAGAAGGATCAGCAGATCGGCGTCCTCGATGCCTTCCGCTGCAGCACCGTAGCCAAGGAGGCCGGTCATGCCGATGTCGAACGGGTTATCGTACTGGACGAAGTCCTTGCCGCGCAGTGAGTGGCCAATCGGGGCATTGACCAGTTCCGCCAAAGCAATGAGTTCCTCGTGGGCTCCCTGGACTCCCGCCCCCGCGAAAATGGCGACCTTTCCGCCGTCGTTGATGGCGTCAGCCAGTTCCTGGACGCTCGACTGGTCCGGGATCAGGCGCGCGGGCCGAAACGTGGCGGGTAATGGCGTCGGCGCGGTGGCCTCAAGTCCGGCGATATCGCCGGGAAGAGTCACGACGGCGACTCCCCCAAGGGCTACAGCGTTCTGGATCGCGCTGTGCATCACGCGGGGCGCCTGCTCGGCCGTGCTGACCAGTTCCGAATACACCGAGCATTCGGTGAAGATCCGGTCAGGATGGGTTTCCTGGAAGAATCCGCTGCCGATCTGCTTGCTGGGGATGTGCGAAGCGATGGCAAGTACGGGCGCCCCGGTGCGGTTGGCGTCGTAGAGTCCGTTGATCAGATGGAGGTTGCCGGGGCCACAGGAGCCGGCACAGACAGCAAGCTTCCCGGTCAGTTGCGCCTCGGCCGCTGCAGCAAAGGCGGCCGCTTCTTCGTGCCGGACATGGATCCAGTCGATACCGCCTTTGGCCGAGCCTCCCGTTTGACGCACAGCGTCCACTATTGGATTGAGGCTGTCTCCGACGATTCCATATATGCGCTGCACGCCGGCAGCCTGGAGTTGTTCGATGAGTTGGGTGGCTAGTTCCTTGGCCATAGTGTGCAGACTCCCGCGATTGTGGTGGTGGACTGACATGGTCAATATAGTCGCCCTCGCCCTTGGTCTGGCTGGGACCGCCGATCGTTGCTAGCGTGGCGGCATGAACCCGTCGAAGACTCCGGCAGAGATTCTGGACATAGGCGGCGCCGAAGTTCGCGTCTCCAATCCGGACAAGGTGGTTTTCCCCGAACCCGGGCTAACGAAGCTGGATTTAGTCCGCTACTACCTTTCAGTTGCGGAGGGTGCGTTGCGGGGCGCCGGCGGCCGCCCCATGGTGCTCAAGCGCTTCCCCAAGGGCATCGACGCTGAGCCGTTCTTTCAGAAACGCGTTCCCGAAAACCATCCGGAGTTCATTGATACGGCGACGTTGCACTACTCATCGGGGACCTCAGCAGAAGAAACTGTCATCCGGGACGCTGCCGGTTTGGCGTGGGTGGTGAATCTTGGCTGCCTCGACCTGAACCCCCACCCTGTCCGTGCCGAGGATCTTGACCATCCCGATGAGCTCCGAATCGACCTCGATCCCATGCCCGGTGTGGATTGGTCGCAAATCGTCGACGTCGCCCATGTAGCGCGCGAGGTGCTTGACGACGTCGGGCTGGTGGGGTGGCCCAAGACGAGCGGGTCCCGGGGACTGCACATTTTGGTGCGAATCGCCCCGCAATGGTCTTATAGCGAGCTACGGCTCGCTGCGGAGACCCTTGCCCGTGAGGTCGAGAACCGCGCACCCGGGCTCGCCACGGCACGGTGGTGGAAGGAAGAACGCGGCGAGAGCGTCTTCGTCGACTTCAACCAGAATGCGAAGGACCGGACTGTTGCCTCGGCCTACTCTGTCCGGCCCCGGCCCGATGCCCGGGTTTCTACTCCCCTGACGTGGGCCGAGGTCACGTCCACGAGGCCCGAACAATTCACCGTCCGCTCAGTGCCCGACCGCTTCGCGGAGCTGGGCGATCCCCATGCTGGCATCGATGACGCCGCGGGGTCCCTTGAGGGCCTGCTGGCGCTGGCCAAGGAACTTGGTCCCGCCGAGAAGGCACCGCGCGCCGGTGACGGGTCCGGGCGCCGGGTCTCAACGATGCCACTCATTGAGGTGGCCCGCACCAAGACAAAGCCCGAAGCGGTGGCCGCCCTCGATGAATGGAAGGCCCGGCATGCTGACGTGGTCCCGGAGCTGCACCCGGCGGATGTACTCATCGACGGGATGCGCGGTTCGAGTTCGCTATGGTACAGGGTCCGGGTGAACCTTCAGCACATTCCCGAAGCAAAGCGCCCGCCCCAGGAGGAGCTCATCGCCGACTACGACCCCTGGGCCGGCAAGGAATGGCCCGGCCGTCCAGGATCCTGACTACCCTTCTGCGATGTCAATGCCAGTAACCGGCACACCCGCGCGCTCGTAGGCAAGGGCCACCGCGCCCGTCGGGAACCCCTGCGGTGGTTGCGCGAACCGGAACGCTGCCGGCACACCGGCACCGTCGGGGAACAACTTCTTTCCGGCTCCAAGCGTGATGGGGTAAAGGAAGAGGTTCAGTCGATCAACGACGTCGGCCTTCAGCAAGGACCGCACCAGCTCGCCGCTGCCTATGACGTGGATGTCCTCGAACCGATCCTTCAGGGCAGCGACTTCCGCCACCTCGGACAACGCCGTAGTGCCCGCCCAGCCAGGGTCCGTCAGCGAGCGGGAGACGACGAACTTCGGCAGGGCGTTGAACGTATCAGCGATCGGGTCATCGGCCCGGTTGGGCCAGTATCCCGCGAAGATGTCGTAGGTTTTGCGTCCCAAGAGCAGCGCATCCATACGGTTGATTCCCTCCACGATCACCCGCCCGGTCTCTTCATCGGAATAGGCCGCCTGCCAGCCGCCGAACTCGAAGCCGCCCTCACGGTCCTCATCAGGGCCACCCGGGCCTTGGTACACGCCATCAAGGGTGATGAACAGGTCGACCGAGAGGATTCCCATCATGTACTCCTTCGTGTGGGAGGCAACCCGATGCTGCCTCGAACCGTACGCCGATCGGGTGGCCCGGGATCGACATCACTGCGAGCCAGACTAGCGACTCCGCCGTTTAGCCTCAATGGTCTTTAAAGGCCTCGGCCAGCCACCACGCGCCGCCGTCGGAAGCGATCCGCGCGTCAATGACCAGCGGCATAGTCCGAGGACCCGCAACCCATTCCTCCACCGGGGCCAGATCCGCGACGCACCGGACCGTCACGGTGGCAGCACCGTAGCCTGCGGCGATGGAGGCGATATCTGTCGTGGGGAATCGAACCACTTCCAGGTCTTCATCATCTGCATCGAAGTGATGGACCTCGGCGCCGTACGCGGAATCGTTGTAGACAATCACCGCCATTGGAATCCGCTCACGGACCAGCGTCTCCAATTCCGAAATGGCCATGAGGAAGCCACCATCGCCGGTGCCCAGGACCGGTACGCGTTCCGGTTGGGCTTTCGCCGCGCCGATCGCAGTGGACAACCCCAGCCCGATCGACTGAAAAGCCTGGGTGAAGCAAAAGCCATACTCATCGGGAACGGACAGGTAGGCGCTTGGGTATCCCATGAAATTGCCGGAATCAACGGAAACAATTCGATTGTCGGGCAAGATGCGGTCAAGCTCGCGGCTCAGCACGCGGGGATCGATGGTCCCCGCAGTGGACAGGTCTTCCGTGTCCACCGAGCTCCAGCGCGCATGGAGGGCTATCCGGTCAGCCATCTGTGGCGTACGCAGGCCAACCCACTGGTGTCCGGCAGAACGCAGTTCATTGAGCACAGCAACGGCTGTCTCGCCGCAATCCCCCAGTACCCCCAGATCGATGGGCCGGTTTGCCCCCAGTGCCGAGTCATCAAGGTCCACTTGCACCACTTTTGTTCCCGGGCCAATGAGCGAACCATGGCGCATCGTCCACATGTTCAGGGCACAGCCCCAACCGACGATCAAGTCCGCTTCCCGCACGGTATCCGCAGTGAATGGCGAGGAAAATCCACCGGAAATACCCAGGTTGAACGCGTCGCCATTGAAGAGGCCGTGGGCGACGGCGGACGTCGCGACGAGCGCGCCCGCGGTTTCGGCGAGCGCCGCGATTTCCGGCCCTGCTTCGCGGCCTCCACGGCCGGCCACAAATACGGGCTTCTTCGCGCCTTGGATGAGCTCTGCCAGCTTCGTGACTGCCGCGGCTGATGGCCTGGTCCGCTGGCGGGGTTCCAAAGGCTCCAAGAGGCCGACTTCTGCCGGTGCCTCTGCACTTTGGACGTCTGTCGGCAGGGAAAGGACCACCGTCCGGCGTTCGTTAACTGCCGTGCGGTAGGCGCGGAGGGTGTCTGCTACTGCGCTTTGCGGTGAGTGGACCCGTTCAGCCACTGCACCGACGCTTCGGACAAGTGCATCCTGATCGATGGTGAAGTTGGACCTGACGGCCGATGCAGGTGTGTCCGCGGTCAGGACGATCATGGGGGTGCGGCTCTTCGCTGCCTCGCCGATTCCTGTTACCGCATTGGTCAACCCACAACCCTGATGCGTAGTGACGACTCCGACCTTGCCCGACATCCTCCCGTAGGCATCAGCCATGGTGGCTGCGCCGCCTTCGTGCCTTGCTGCGGTATAGGGAACTCCCGCCCGGCGCAGCGCGTTTGTCACCACGAAATTCCCGCTGCCCACCACTCCGAAGACGTGGCCGACGCCAAGCCGGGCGAGGGTGTTCCCCACGAGTTCGGCAACATTCCCAGAGCGGGACGCGGGGGCCAGCGCGGTGGAGTCCTCCTTGAGTACCGGGCTGCTGGTGGTGACGGTCATCGTGTTTCTCCTTCTTTGAGCGCGAACACGCGGGCTGGGCTTCCGGTTCCGCCATCTATTGGCAAGGGCGCAACGATGAGGGCTGCTCCGATTGGGGGCAGTTGGTCCAGGTTTTGCAATGAGGTGATTCCGTACTTGTCATTCCCCAGCAGGAAGTGATGGGCCGGAAACGGGGGTTCCTGTCCTCCGGCGGCCCCGGCATCGATGCCAACGGTTTCCACGCCAATGCCGGACAGCGCAGACTCCTCGGCAATCCATCGGGCGCATTCGACCGTGAGCCCGGGAGAATGTGGGCCGTGCTCGTCCTTGTTCAGGAAGCGCTGTCGGTCTTGGGAGCGCTTGTCCCACCCCGTTCGAATGAGGAGCCAGCCGCCGTCGGGCAGTGGTCCGTAGCTTTCCTCCCATCGGCGGATGTGGTGAAGGTCCAGGAGAAAGTCCGGGTCCGCAGTAGCCTCCTCGGTCACATCAAGGACGATGGCCGGGCCCACGAGCCGGGCGGGTTCGATCCGGGCGACGTCTTTGCCGTCACGCCCGGTGAACCAGTGCACGGGCGCGTCCAGATGGGTGCCTATGTGTTCGCCGGTGTGGATGTTGTGATGCTTCCAGAAGGGTCCGGCGCTGTTGTAGGCGGAGACCTCTTCGAGGCTGAAGTCAATGAGGTTTGCGAAGGGCTCCGGCAGTTCGAGAGTTGGAGTGTTGATCGAGAGCCTGGTGGTCAGGTCAATGACATCAATCCGGCCCGTGGCGAGCCCGGCAAGCACCTGGGCTACGCTGCCCTGGCGTACGTCAATATTGCTGCTGGTATCCATAAGAGTTCCTTGGGGATGGGTTCGCCGTCGATGAGGGCGTGGAGGGTCCCGTGGCGGTGCGCAACAGGACTTGTGGCTGCGACATTAGCAGCACATTCATACGCACCGGAACAGCGTTTTTGTGCAAATCGCAAGGGTTACCCGGAAAGGCATAGCCCCTGGCAAAACCGGCATTCGACGTTCCCCTGAGCCCGGGGGAAACTGAAATCAGCAGCTGTAACGCCCATCACAATTGACCGTTTCGATCATGAAGCGGACAACCTGATCGCAGAGTTTCAGCCATAACGATACGTCGAATTGGCCGGACGATTGCCAGAGCTTTTCGCACAAAGGAGCAACAATGTCCCATCCACAGCACACCTTGCCGGGACAACGTCCCGGCGTCCGTCGGTACGTTGTTGCCTCGCTCGTGGGCAATGCGCTGGAGTGGTATGACTTCTTCCTCTACGCCACTGCATCGGCAGTCGTCTTTGGTCGGTTGTTTTTCCCCTCCGACGTCGACCCCCTGGTTGGTACCATGGCCGCCTTCGCCGGTTTCGCCGTCGGGTTCGCAGCCCGTCCACTGGGCGGAATCATTTTCGGTCACATCGGAGACAGGCTGGGGCGCAAGCGCGCATTGGTCATGACGCTATCCATCATGGGAATCAGCACAGCTCTCATGGGCTTGCTGCCCACTTATGCGCAAGTAGGGCTGTGGGCCCCTGCCTTGTTGATCCTGCTCAGGGTCATCCAGGGCATCGCGGCCGGTGGTGAATGGGGCGGAGGCGTCCTGCTGATCAGCGAGAACTCCTCCACTACCCGCAGGGGCATGCTCTCCGCCTTCAGCCAGGGAGGAATTTCGCTCGGCTTCGTGCTGTCCTCCTTGGTCTTCTTTGTGGTCCAGTTGATGCCGGACGCCCAGTTCCTGGCATGGGGCTGGCGCGTCCCGTTCCTCCTGAGCGTGGTGCTGCTGGCAGTAGGTGCCTACATCCGCTTCCGGCTACCGGAAAGCAAGGAGTTCACCGCCGCCAGCCACAGCAAGCAACACCGCCTCCCCGTGCTTGCCGCCATCAAAACCCACCCCCGCGAAATCCTCGTCGCCATGGGACTTCGTGTGGCCGAGAACGGCGGCTCGTACATTTTCCTCTCCTTCTCCATTGCCTATGGAGTTCACGTGGGCGTGGACAAGGGCCTGCTGCTGATGGCAGTGGCAGTATCCATGCTTGTCTCGTTTGGCACCTACATCTTCTTCGGCCATCTCTCAGACAGGATTGGACGGCGTCCTGTCTACGCCCTTGGTGCAGTTGGCATGGGCGCCATGGCTTTCCCGTTCTTTTCCATGATCGATTCCAACACTCCCGCCATCGTCATCCTGGCCTTCCTCCTGGGCAATGGCCTCTGCCACGGCGCAATGATTGGAACGCAGCCGGCATTCTTCCACGAACTGTTCAACGCCGAGGTCCGCTATTCCGCGATGGCGATCGCCCACGAGCTCGCAGCGGTCTTTGCCGGCGGATTCGCCCCGTTGATCGCCACTGCCTTGCTGCTGCAATACGGTTCCTCCATCCCGGTATCCCTTTATGTGATTGGCCTGGTCTTGGTCACGCTCATAGCACTGGGTTTCTCCCGCCATGGCATCAAAGCCGGCCAGAAGGAAAAGGCCGGCCACGCGGCAGAAGTTCTCTCGTAGGCACCTAAAAGTTCTTCTGCTCTGCTTTCATTCTTTGGAAAGGATGGCCATGACGGTCTCCATCATCGGGACTGGACAGTCCCCCTACACCCGGCACCCTTCAGCAGGGACAACGACGTCCCAGGTTATTGCCCGGGCTGTGAGCAAGGCCTTGCGTGATGCCGGCCTCCAAACCAGTGACGTGGATGGGTTTGCGGTATCCAGCTTCACGCTCGCACCCGATCACGCCATTGATCTCGCTTGGCGCATGGGCCTTCGACTCTCATGGCTGATGCAGGACACCAACGGGGGTGCCAGCGCAGGCGGAATGCTCCAGCATGCCGTCCGTGCCATTGAAGCAGGCGACGCAAACGTCATCGTTCTGGCCGCAGGCGACCTCATGGACCAGGCCGCGTTCTCCCGTCTTGTTGACAGTTACAACAAGGCGACTGAAGAGCACCTGGCGCCCTTGCCAATGAACGGACCGAATGCCCTCTTTGCGATGCTCACGTCCCGCCAGATGGAGCACCTCGGACTCTGCCGTGAAGATTACGGCCGCATCGCCGTGGCGCAGCGCCAATGGGCCATGGATAACCCAGCTGCTGTCTACCGCACATCGCTGAGCATGGACGAATACCTTAACGCCCCGATGGTTGCCACCCCCTTGGGCCGGTACGACTGCGTACCTCCCGTTACCGGGGCGGACGCCGTTGTCCTGGTGGCAGATCGGAGCAAGGGAACTCCCCGTGCCAAAGTGCTTTCCGTAAAGGCCTCGTATAACTCCGACCAACAGTCCGACGACGGCCTGGCAACGGGCCTGCAAGCCTGCGCAACCAAGGGCTGGGAGCAGGCCGGGATCGGTCCCAGCGACATAGGACTCGCCTGCGTCTATGACGACTACCCGGCCATGGTGGTGGCGCAATTGGCGGATCTGGGCATTCTTTCAAATCAGGACCACCCGGCCGATTTCATCGAACACCGCATTGCCACGCGCCTGTTGCCGGTCAACACCTCCGGAGGCCAGCTTTCGGCCGGGCAGGCTGGGGCTGCGGGCGGAATGCACGGACTTGTTGAAGCCGCCGCCCAGCTGATGGGGCGGGCTGGGGCCCGCCAGGTCACGGCACGTCACGCAGTCGTCAGTGGTTACGGGATGGTCCTTTACCGTTACGGGGCTTGCGCCACGATGTCGGTGCTGGAGGCAGCCCAATGAGCGCCGCCATCCAAGCCTGCCTTGGATGCGGGAGCCTCCTCTTTCCGGCACGTCTCATCTGTCCCCGCTGCGGACAGGATGACTTTTCAACGGTCCAAGCGGAGCACGCAGACGTCCAGCAGACAACGCAACTGGCCGACGGCACGCTTCTGGCCACGTTGACCATCCCGAACGGGCCTCACGTCATTGCCCGCGTGACCGGCGGCCCAACAGCGCCCGGTGAAAGCCTGCCGCTCACCAACAACCCAAACGCCGGCCCCGGCGTCCACGCCTTCATCCCTGTCCGCTCAAACGTAAATGAGAATCAGCCATGAACCCTCAGGTAACAGACCCAAACCTCCGTCCCTTGACCATCCCGGAAATGCTCCTTGAACGAGCCCGGAAAGCTCGTGCAACGCCTCTGTTCCGCTGCGGTGAAATTCGTCGGGACAGCCAGATGATGGCCGATGCCGCTGCCTGCGCCGGCGGGTTGTTGCGCAGTGCCGGGATCGAGGCTGGTCAAACAGTGGCCCTGATGTCCTCCAACAGGACAGAGTTGCTGGACTTCATCCTGGGCTGCGCGTGGATCGGCGCCGTCGCTGTGCCTGTGAACACAGCGAGCAGGGGCGAACAGTTGCGGCACGTTCTGACCAACTCCCGGCCGGCACTGATGGTAGCTGAAGCTGACCTGCTGCCACATATCGCCGCAGTTGGTCCAATACCGGACCTGCACAAGGTGTGGGTCCTTGATGGTCCGACGGCGGATGTCACCACCGCTTTCGAGGCCGCCCCCGCTTTTGAGGTTATGCCTGTCCCTGAACCGGTTCCCGGAGTGGAACCAGTGGAAGCAGGACCGGCAGACACGGCTGCCATCCTTTACACCTCCGGCACCACCGGGGTATCCAAGGGTGTGCTGTGCCCTCAAGGGCAGTTCTATTGGTGGGCTGAAAATATGTCAGACCAGCTGGGCCTGAGGCCCGATGACGTGCTCTACACCTGTTTGCCGCTGTTTCACACGAACGCCCTCAATGCCTTCATGCAGGCCGTCGCTTGCGGAGGCGAATACGTACTCGGCCCACGGTTTTCGGCCTCGCGGTTCTGGTCAGATGCGTCCTCGGCGGGAGCGACGGTGACATACCTTCTCGGTGCCATGGTTGGAATACTCGCTGGCAAGGAGCCGGGACCGGGTGATCGGAACCACCACATTCGCCTGGCCCTGTCCCCGGCCACACCTGCACGGCTGGTAGAACCCTTCCAGGAGCGGTTCGGAGTGCTCCTCCTGGACGGCTACGGATCCACCGAGACGAACTCGGTGATCGGGTCCACGCCCCATCAGTGGCGCCCAGGGTACGTTGGCCGGGTGCGGCCCGGATTCTCCATACGCGTTGTGGACGCCCACGGAGTGCCCGTTCCCAACGGGCAGCCGGGTGAGCTGCTCATCCGCAGTGACCAGCCCCATGCTCTGGCCACGGGTTACCATGCAATGCCTGAAGCGACAACGAAGGCGTGGCAGGATCTCTGGTTCCATTCCGGGGACAGGGTTGTCCTGGAAGAGGACGGGTGGGTCCGGTTTGTTGACCGGATTAAGGATGTCATCCGGCGCCGCGGGGAAAACATCTCCTCAGTGGAGGTTGAGCAGGTTCTGCGGCAGCATCCCGCCGTCCAGGAGGCTGCCGTGTACGCAGTGGATTCCGAACTCGGTGAAGATGAGGTGATGGCCGCTCTTGTCCTTCGTGAGCCTGTGGATTTTGCCGAGCTGTGCCAGTTCTGTGTTCCCCGGCTCGCTTCCTTCGCCATCCCCCGCTTCCTGCGGGTGGTGGATGAACTGCCCCAGACCGAGAACGGCAAAGTGCGCAAACAAGTGCTCAAAGCCGCTGGTCGGGACGCGGCACAGTGGGACCGGGACGTCGCCTCTCGGCGCAGGGCAACTGCTGTTGCTGCCCGCTGATTGATCACGGCCCGCCGTCGGTGCAGCAGCCCGCAGGAGCAGGACCCGTAGGATGAAGACATGGACCTGCGGGCGCTGCTGACAACCCACGTAAAGCTGCGCCACCTTGTTATTGTGCTCACCGTCGCGGAGCAAGGCAGCCTTGTCCGGGCCGCCGAAGAACTCTATCTGACACAGCCGGCGTTGAGCCGGGCTTTACGGGAAGCCGAGCATGCCATCGGCGCGCCTCTTTTCGAGAGAACAGCGCGTGGGATGGTGCCTACGTTGGCCGGGGAGGCATGCCTTGAGCATGCAAAGGCGATCGTCGGCCATCTCAGCACTTTGCGGCGACGGGTGGACGAACTGGCCGATCCGGCGTCGGGCCTTGTCAAGGTGGGCGCGCATGTCACAGGGGCCAATCTCCTGTTGCCGCGGGCCGTCGCCCGGCTCACCGCCGAAAAGCCACGGGTGGAAGTTCGACTGCGCGAAGCACCTCCCGAAACGCTGATTCAGGAACTGGGCAACGGTGACCTGGACCTGTTGGTAGGGCGGGTTACCGACCATCCCAGTACCGCCCGGCTGCGGCTCGTCCCGCTGTATCGCGAGGACTTTCGCATCGTCGCCGCTCCGTGGCACCCCGCCCACGCCATGCCCGAAGTCTCCCTGCAGGACCTGGCAGATTTCCGCTGGGTGGTACCACTTGCCAACACGCCGCTTCGGGATGAGCTCGAACAGAACTTCCGGAATGCTGGACTGGCCCCTCCTGCGCAACAGGTCGAATCCGGCGCTCCGGCCACCGTTCGTACGCTCGTGGTGGAGGCCGGGTTCCTGGCCCTCATGCCGGAGTCCATGGCCTTGGCTGAACCGGATGTAAAGATCCTCAGCCTTCATCTGAACGGGCTGGCTCAACAAGTGGGCCTGTTGCTCCATCCGGATAGGCCCTTGGCCCCCAGTGCAGCACTCCTGGCAGAAAAGCTCAGGGAAGTCGGAGAGGAGATGGCGCGCGAACTTGCCGAACGAGCGTTGCCTTCCTCCGACGCCGCCAGAGAAGGCTGAGCGAAGACCAGCAACAAACCCTTGTTCATTGTCAACAATTGACGATATTGTTGTTGCATCCGTCTGCGAAAGGCAGCCACCATGCGACAACGTCGTCGTGTATTGCCCTGGAAACTACCCAAGCCAGGGAAAGTTCTGCCGCCATGCTGAGCTTGAGCGTCATCATCGCCGCGGCACTGGTGACCAGCTTCAGTGCAGTCTCCCTCATGCCACTGTCCACGCCAGAAGGGCTGCGGCGTTCCAAGGACGGCTTCCTCCTGCAGCTCGGCGCGGGAATCCTCGCCCTGGCGTCCGTCGTGCTCGCCGTCAACATCCAGCTGGGCGCGTTCCAGTAACAGAAACGCCGCCTCGTACTTTCCCCGGCTGGATCCGGCGTGGGACGCTCGGACATTTGGCTGGATGCACCCTCTGCTGCCAGCATCGGGGTAGATTTCAACGCCACAAACGCGGACTTGGGCGGCGGGATATCGGATAGCAAGGCTAGCGGCGAAGGCTCTCCGATGGCAGCTCGCCGAACGTGTCGAGGTAGAGGGCCGAGAAGCGCCCTTGATGGGAGAAACCGCAGCGCTCGGCGATCGAAACAATGGTCTCCTGTCCGGGGGCAGCAGCAAGAAGCAGTTCCCGGGCCCGGTCCAGGCGCACCCTCCTCAACAACTCCGACGGCGTTGCCCCCACTTCGGAGCGAAGAGCCAGTTGCAGGGTCCGCACCGACACTCCCAGATTCTCTGCGATGTCCGGAACCGCCAATTCCTCAGAGGCGTGCCGTTCCAGCAGTTCCCGGAATTGTCGTATCAACCGGCTTTCGGAAGCTGGACTTGAGTGGTCAGCCTCCGTCACAGGATTCATTGCCAGGAGCAGCCGTGAAACCATCGTGTCCGCGAGAAGCTTCTGGACGAAGCCAGGAGCCGTGCTCTGCTTCTGGCTGATCATGTCGTCGTGGAGTTCGACGACCGACCTCAGGAACGCCCGGCCGGAAGAGCCGGTGAGGTCCATTGCGTAGCCGAGCTTCACGCTCTTCTCCGGATCGTCGCCGTGCGGATCCTCGCCATAGATTTGCGCCGCTACGGAAGCAAGGGCGAGGCGGCTCACGTAGACAATCAAATGCGGGGTTCCGCGATCCCACGTCATGGTGAATGGGCGGTCGATTGGCGGAACTGTGGCGGTTTTGGGGCTGGACTCCACCGAGGATGAGCCCACTTCCATGTGAGCGTGGCCCGCGAGGGGAATCTGGATCAGATGGAAGTTCTCCAGACCTTCCGGACTGATCCGGACGTCGGCGCCATAGTCCAGGAATTCGATGCCAACGTCACCGCGGTGCAGCGAACGCAGCTTCATGTCCACGGACGTTCCCCGGGTCTGCGGAACGAGATCGTGACCGCAGAACAAATCGGCGATTTTCTGGTGCGCATCGTCCACGTCGGTCGTGGTCACTGTCGGGAGGCCCCTGAGGACATCACGGGGAAGGATCCTCACCATTGCGCGTTCCTTCCCCGGTTTTCGTTTTTCGGATGAGCCCTGCGCCAAGCGGATAGACCCGTTTTTCGCCTGTGAATAGAGTCGCTCTTAGAACAAGTATGACGCACGTCATAGAAACGCAGCAACGAAACCGACGGAAGGGGTGAGCAGAGATGAAGAACGTCAAGCTGGTGCATGACCGCCGAATCGAGTGGGAACGGACTCATCCGAAGCCCGCACCCAGGCCCACTGTCAAGTAGGCAGTGAAGCAGCCAGTCCATCGGCAACCACGAGCGTCACGCATACACAAGACTTCCCACCCCAGGGATTCACTACGAAAGGTTTGGCCATGTCAGCACTCTCGGGCAGGACCGCAGTCGTCACAGGCGGCGTCACCAAGATCGGCCAAGGCGTAGCCATGGCGTTGCGGGATGCCGGTGCCACCGTTGTGGTCGCCGACATCGACGCCGACGGCGGCGGCCAGCTCCATACGTTGGGAAGCGACATCAGCTTTTCACTCACTGACATCACAGATGACGCAGCCGTAGCGCGACTCATGGACGATACGGCAGCCACGCACGGAGGCATCGACATCCTCGTCAACCTGGCCTGCACCTACAAGGACGACGGCGCAGCTTCGGACAGGAACGATTGGCTGGAGGCACTGAACGTCAACGTGGTGAGCGCCGTCATGGCAAGCAACGCGGCGCGCCCTTACCTCAAGGCATCCCGGCACGGCGCCATCATCAACTTCACCTCGATTTCGAGTTCCGTTGCCCAGACAGGCCGCTGGCTCTACCCCGCGGGCAAGGCCGCCCTGGTCCAGCTGACCCGAAGCATGGCAGTAGATCTCGCCGACGACGGCATCCGCGTCAATTCGGTCAGCCCTGGATGGGTGTGGAGCAACATCATGGACACCCTGTCCGGCGGCGACATTGATAAAACGGACTCGGTGGCTGCCCCCTTCCACGCCTTGAAGAGGGTGGGACGGCCAGTGGAGATCGGAGCCGTGGTCGCCTTCCTCGCCAGCGACGCCGCCAGCTTCGTGACAGGAGCTGATTGGGCCGTCGACGGCGGCTACTCCGCTTTGGGACCGGAGCGCGCCGAAGAAGCCATTCCCCTACTCGCCGCCGAAAAGAGGTGACGACACATGAATGACATCAAGCTCGTACACATCGGTCTTCCCGGCTGGGAACAAACCCATCCCGAGCCAACGCCTAGGCCCGGCCAAATATCTTCCCCCATCATTTACGGATGCAGAGACAGCAGAAAGACAAGGTCAACACTATGACACAGCGCCACATCACCATCGTCGGAGCAGGGCAAGCGGGCCTGCAACTTGGCATCGGCTTGCTTAAGGCCGGATTTGCGGTCACCACCATCTCCAACCGCACCGCCGAAGAAATCCATGAGGGAAAAGTCTCCTCCAGCCAATGCATCTTCCACGATGCCCTTGAGCACGAGAGGGCGCTCGGCCTGGATTTCTGGCCTGAAGCTCCCACCGTGGATGGAATATCGTTCACGATCCCCCATCCTGAGGTTGCTGGTGAGAAGGCCATCAGCTGGGCATCGCGTCTGGATAACCCGGCCAAGTCCATTGACCAGCGGGTCAAATTCCCGAGGTTCATGGAAGAGTTCGTGGCGCAGGGAGGCGAGCTCGTGTTCGAGGACGCCGGCGTTGATGAACTCGAGCGGTACTCCCTGAACTCCGATCTGGTGATTGTGGCTGCCGGCAAGGGAGAAATTGCGCAGCTCTTCACCCGTGATGCCCAGCGCAGCGCCTACGACGCACCGCAACGCGCTTTGGCTTTGACGTACGTCACGGGAATGGAGCCCAGGGCAGAACACTCGGCCGTTTCCTTCAACCTGATTCCAGGGGTGGGCGAGTATTTTGCCTTCCCGGCGCTCACCACCACCGGTCCGTGCGAAATCATGGTTTTCGAGGGCATCCCCGGCGGACCCATGGATTGCTGGAAGGGCCTGACTCCCGGGGAACACCTGGAAACGTCCAAAAATATCCTGAAGCAGTACTTGCCGTGGGAAGCCAGCCGGGCTGCCGACGTCGAGCTGACCGATCCCAACGGGTTCCTGCAGGGCCGGTTCGCACCCACTGTCCGCCATCCCATCGCCACGCTTCCCAGCGGCAAGAAGGTCCTGGGCCTCGCCGACGTCGTGGTCCTGAACGACCCCATCACCGGCCAGGGCTCCAACAACGCCAGCAAATGCGCGGCTTCCTACTTGCAGAGCATCGCGGCGCACGGCGACGGCGCCTTCGACGCAGCGTTCATGCAGGCCACTTTCGAAACGTATTGGAACTATGCACAGCACGTAGCACAGTGGACGAACGCGCTGCTGGCTCCGCCGCCCGCGCATGTCCTCTCGCTTCTGGGAGCGGCCGGTCAGTCGGCCGAAATCGCGCACCGCTTCGCCAACGGATTCAACAACCCGCCGGACTTCCAGGAATGGTTCATGGACCCGGATAAGGCAGCTGCATACCTTGCAAGCGTGAACTCCGCCGTATCCGCGACCTGACAGTCGCTCCACTACTCCTGGCAACAATGTTCCTCGAAGGAAAACCAGACATGCGAAAGATCGCAATCATCGGAGCCGGCGAATCCGGCGCCCAACTGGCCTTGGGCCTGCAACGGGAGGGGTACGAAGTCACCCTGTTCTCGGACCGTTCGGCCGCTCAAATCCGCACCGGCAAGGTGATGTCCAGCCAATGCATGTTCCCCACAGCCCTGGCCGCCGAAGCGCAGCTAAGTTCCGCCCTGACCAAGCTCTATGACGATGAAGCCGTGCCGGGTATCAGTGCCATCCGATTGCGCGTGGAAGGCGAATCCGGCTCAGGCGCCATTGAGTGGGAGGCGCCCCTTGAGGGGACCGCCCACTCGGTGGATCAGCGGATCAAGAGTGCGGCATGGATCGAGGCCTTTGTGGCTGGCGGCGGTGATTTCCGTATAGAGAAAGTCACCCCGCGGATGCTGGAGGAGCTCGCACGGGACTACGAACTGGTTATCGTCAGCACCGGAAAGGGAGAGATCGCCCAGATCTTCCCCAAGGACAGGTCCAAGTCCCCGTTCGACCGGCCGCAAAGAGTCCTCGCCCTGAACTATGTGTCACTCGATACGGTGTCATTCGATGCCGTTGCACCGGATTCAGCCACAGGGCCGGCCGAGCAGTCCAGTGACAGCATTCGCATGTCCGTAGTCCCCGGTGTCGGGGAGTTCTTCACCTTTCCCGGACTCACGGTTTCCGGGCCTTGCCAGATGATGGTCTTTGAAGGCGTCGTGGGCGGCCCGATGGATAAGTGGACCGATGTTACAAGTCCGGAAGAACAGCTGAGTCGATCACTGGAAATCCTGGAAGAGCATTTTCCCCACGAGGCGAAGAACTTCGCCAACGCAACGCTCACCGATGAGGGCGCAACACTTTTGGGCCGAATCACCCCGACCGTTCGCTCAGCAGTGGGCGAACTGGGCAATGGCAACCTTGTCTTTGGCCTGGGCGACGCCGTCCTGCTCAACGATCCCCTCACCGGCCAGGGATCCAACAACGCGACGCTGGCCGCCAAGTACTATCTGGATTCCATCATCCGGCGGGGGCAGCAGCCTTTCGACAAGCAGTGGATGGAACGCACCTTTGACGAGTTCTGGCGCGGCTGGGGCCAGTGGGCAGTGGCGTGGACGAATGACATGCTCAAACCCCGGCGGGAACACCAACAGGCCGTCCTGGCCGAAGCAGCTGACCACCCGGCGCTGGCCGCAAGCATCGCTGGAGGATTCGATGATCCGCGCACGTTCTACCCATGGTGGTTCGATCCCGCAGCTGCCACCGAGTTCGTGCAGGCACGCAAGGACGAAGATTCGTCAGCTTTTGACCTGAGGGACTTCCGGGGCGCCCTGGGACAATTCGCCACGGGCGTCACGGTGGTCACCACCCTCGGAGTCGACGGGCGGAAGGTGGGCATGACCGCCAACTCCTTCACGTCCGTTTCCATGGAACCTCCGCTGGTGTTGTGGTGCCCCAGCAAGCGGGCTCCGAGCCTTGTGGACTTCGAGGACGCCACGCACTTCGCCATCAACATCCTTGCCAGTGACCAGCACGTCCTCTCGCGCCAGTTCGCAACACCGGCCACAGACAAATTCGCCGGCGCGGAAACCACCGAGGGAATCGCCGGAATTCCATTGCTGGACGGCGCAGTTGCCACGTTCCAGTGCCGGACCGTCTCACGACACGATGCCGGCGACCATGTCATCTACGTAGGCGAGGTGGAGAAGTACGAGAATGCTGGAGGGGAACCACTCCTGTTCCACAGCGGCAAATACCACGCCGCAACCAACCACCCGGACTTCTGAGATGACGGTACCCTCCATGACGGACTCGACCGATATCGCCATCATTGGTTCGGGGATCAACTCCCTGGTAGCCGCCGCGGAGCTTGCCATCGCCGGGAAGCGCGTCTGCCTCATTGAACGGGCCGGCAGGCTGGGCGGCTTCATCCATTCAGGGGAACGCACGCTGCCCGGGTTCATCCACGATTCCTTCTCTTCCTGGCACCCCCTGTTCGTTTCCGGAGGCGCATACCAGGCTTTGGGAAGTGAACTGCATGCGAGGGGATTGGAATACTGCAATTCCGACGGCGCGGTGACGGCCAGCGTGGCAGCCGATCCAAAGACAGGTCACCACAGGGTGGTCGTGGCCCATCGCGACCCGGCACTCACTGCTTCGGCTTTGCAGGAGAGCGGAGACGAAGGCGCCTACCTCGCCATGCTGGAGGACCTCGGCCGCAATGCAGGGACCATTTTCGGTGCCTTCGGTGCAGAACTGCGCTCCTTCAAGGAGGTGCTGGCGATCGCCGCCGGCGCTTTGAGGCGAGGAAAAGTCAAGGGTACCGAGGCTTTCGTCCGCGATTCAGTCATGAGCGGACGCAACTACCTCCGCAGCCGCTTCAACGGATGGCAAACCGACCAGCTGTGGTCCCCTTGGCTCCTTCACGCCGGCCTCGGCCCGGACCAAGCGACCGGCGGCGTCATGCTTCCGGTCATGGCCTTGAGCATGCACAGCTTTGGCCTCCCTGTGGTGAAAGGCGGAGCCGGGAACTTCATCGCTGCTTTTGAGGCCCTCCTGAGGGACAAAGGCGTCCGGATCATGCTGGACACAGAAGCTGAGGAAATCCTCGTCGACTCCAAAGGTGCAACGGGAGTGAAAACCTCCAACGGACTGGTCAGCGCACCGACCGTCCTGGCAAACGTGTCACCCCAGGCCCTGTTTTGCAGGCTGTTGCGCAAGCCACCAGCCGGGTTGGCCGAAGCCGCCGCGCGTTACCAGAACGGCCGCGGAGCCATGCAGATCCACCTGGCCCTGGACAAGCCGGTCCAATGGCTCGATCCCCGATTGGATTCCGTGCCCCTGGTTCACGTGAGCAACGGTTCGGACAGCACTGCAATTGCTTGTGCCCAAGCGGAGGCGGGGCTGTTGCCCACGGAACCTACCGTCGTCGTCGGTCAACAGTGCGCGCTGGATCCTTCCCGGGCACCCGCAGGCAAAGCGACACTATGGCTGCAGTTACAGGAAGTGCCCTTCTCGCCGGTGGCGGATGCCGCAGGGGCGCTCGAGGTGGACGGCGGCTGGACACAGGAACTTAAGGAACAGTACATGGAACGCGTCCTGACCAGGCTCGAACAATTCGCGCCGGGCACCAGGGCGTCCGTCCTGGCCTGGGACATCCTGGCACCGACCGATCTGGCCGCGGAAAACCCCAATGCCGTCAACGGCGATCCGTACGGTGGATCGGCCGAACTCTTCCAGAACCTCCTCTGGCGGCCCTTCCCCGAGGCCGCAAACCACAAAACCCCCGTCAAGGGCTTGTGGCACATCGGCGCGTCCACCCATCCCGGCCCCGGGTTATCCGGCGGATCGGGGCATTTGGTTGCTCAGAAATTGAAATGAACCCACACACATCAACCCGACAGGAGAACCATGTCTGTTCTAAATGAGCTCACCGCAGCCTTGTCATCCGGCGCCATCGACGTCGTGGACCTCACCACGCCGCTCAGCGGTGATACCCCGATTCTGAATCTTCCCCAACCCCTGGCCAACACGGTTGGACTCTCGCTGACTCCCGTCAGCAATTTCGACGACGCCGGACCGGCCTGGGCGTGGAACGACGTCACGGTGGGCGAACACGCCGGGACGCATCTGGACGCTCCCGTTCACTGGATCACGGGCAAAGACGGGAAGTCCGTGGACCAGATAGAGGCGCACCGCCTGGTGGGGCCGGCCGTGGTGATTGACAAGACCGCCGAAGCCGCACAGGACCCCGACTTCCTGCTGGAGCCCGAACACTTCGAGCAGTGGCAGCAGGAGCATGGCCCTTTCCCGGAAAATTGCTGGGTCATCTTCCGCACGGGCTGGTCCGCCCGCGGCGGTAACGCCGCGGACTTCATGAACGCTGACGACGCCGGCCCCCACACTCCCGGGGTCTCCGCGGCTGGTGCCAAATGGCTTGCCGGAAACGCCTCCATCAGCGGCTTCGGCGTGGAAACGGTCGGCATCGACGCCGGCCAGGCCGCAACACTGGACCCTATGTTCCCCGTCCATTCGTTCCTGCTCGGCGCTGACAAATATGGTGTGACATCGCTGCGGAACGTTGATCGCCTCCCGGTCACCGGCGCGACGCTGGTGGTTGCACCCCTGCCCATCGTTGGCGGGACGGGAAGCCCCAGCCGCGTTTATGCTCTGGTTGACAGCTCAGCAAGCTCAGTATCGGAGCCCGGCGCATGAGCGAGCAGGTAAGGGTCTCTACCCTGGTGGGCCAGACACTGGCAAAGCTGGGAGTAGGCCACGTCTTCGGCGTGGTGGGCAGCGGCAATTTCGACGTCACCAGCACCCTGATGAACGCCGGCATTCCCTACACCGCGGCCCGCCATGAGGGCGGCGCTGCCACCATGGCCGATGCTTACTCCAGGATGTCCGGCAAGGTGGGCGTGGTGACCACGCACCAAGGATGTGGCCTGACCAACGCGATCACCGGCGTCGGAGAAGCTGCCAAGAGCCGCACACCCATGATCGTGCTGACGGCCGATACGCAAGCGGCGGCTATCCGGTCCAACTTCAAGATCGACCAGGATGCCCTGGCGCGCAGCGTCGGGGCCGTGGCCGAACGGATCCACTCCCCCGAAACGGCTGTAGCGGATACCGTCCGGGCCTTCCGAACAGCGGTGAACGAGCGCAGGACCGTGGTCCTCAGCTTGCCGCTGGATGTCCAAAGCGGAACCGCCGCAGACACGGTGAGTAGCGTCGTCGTGCCCGTACCGGCGCGGCTTCGTCCGGATACCAGCGCAGTGAACCACCTGGTGGAGCTGATCTCGAGCGCGAAACGTCCCGTGTTCGTCGCGGGCCGCGGTGGCAGGGGCGCCCGGGATTCCATCCTGGCCCTGGCCCGGCATGCGGGGGCGCTCGTGGCGACTTCGGCTGTGGCCAATGGGCTGTTTAACGGCGACTCCCATAACTTGGGTATCTCCGGCGGGTTCTCCTCTCCCTTGACCGCGGAACTCATCACCTCAGCAGACCTGATTATCGGGTGGGGTTGCACCCTGAATATGTGGACCATGCGTCACGGCCGGCTGATCTCGGCCGGAACAAAAGTAGTCCAGATCGACGTCGAAGATTCCTCGTTGGGCGCCAACAGGCAGATCACACTGGGAGTGCTGGGTGATTCCGCCCTCACGGCCGAAGACGCTTTGGAAATGCTCAGGACGATCCAGCCTGCAGCGGCGGAAAAGTACCGCACGGAGCACAACGCCCTCGCCATCAAACAGAGTGCACGGTGGCGGGACGTGGAGACTCCGGGCCTTGGAACTGCGACGTCGATCGACCCACGGGTGATCAGCCGGGAACTGGATATAATCCTTCCCGCAGACAGGATCGTCGCAGTGGACTCGGGCAACTTCATGGGCTACCCCAGCCAGTACCTGGCGGTGCCCGACGAATTCGGATTCTGTTTTACCCAGGCGTTCCAGGCGATTGGCATTGGCCTCTACACGGCAATCGGCGCTGCAATAGCGCAACCACAGCGGTTGCCGGTCCTGGGTGCCGGAGACGGTGGGTTCCTGATGGGCATCAGCGAACTGGAGACCGCCGTCCGCCTGAAGCTGCCGCTGGTCTGCATCGTCTACAACGATGCCGCGTACGGCGCTGAGGTCCACCACTTCGCCGAGCACCACCCGCAAGAGGAATTGGGCAGCGTGTCCTTCCCGGAGACGGATATTGCCGCGATCGCCCGGGGGTACGGGGCCGACGGCGTGACCGTCAGGACGCTGGATGACCTTCAACCAGTGCGGGAATGGGTTGCGGTCTTCAGAGACGGCGGACAGGACAGGCCCTTGGTGATCGATGCCAAGATCGCCTCGGACGGTGGCTCCTGGTGGCTGGCGGAGGCCTTCCAAGGACACTGATCCGCCGGATGGGTCGTTGAAAAGGGTTGGGGCGCAATGCAGCCCCAACCTTTTTCACGTTTGCCTACTTTCACACAGTTGTTAGAGGGATGCGGCTGCTGGCACATCTGATGTCGCCGGTGATCCAACAATGGACAGCGCATATTCATGGGCCTTCGGACCCAACAGCTCGTGCAGCTTGGTGAAGAGCTCCTGTGCAGCCAGTCCATGCCAATCATGCGTCGTCTTTGTGCGCGCGGCGGGGAGCGAAAATCCGTTCGTCGCCGGCACTGAACACATCCTCGAGTTCCGGCGAGAGCTTGTAAGCCGCAGAACTTCATGGCGCGGCGTCGGGGGAACGTCGGGCGCGGCGGCGGCCTGGGCCATTCAGCGCTACCTCTATTGGTTCAGGGATGGACTTGGAGTCTTAGGCTACATCCCCGGCTGGAGTGCCGGGTTTTGGTGGCGGGCTAGATGAAGTAGAGGCCCGCCCACGGTGTAGCAACCGGCGTCGACCCTTCGAAAACCGAGCGGAACTCTTCATCGAGTAGTGCGCCCATGGTCAATTCCTGTGAATGTTCCTTGATCTCTTCAGAGCGTGAACCAGACATCTTTGTCTCCCTAGTACGGGCATGTGGAGCGGACCACCACTTGTGGCGCCCAAGCATGCTTCCATCTCCAACCTTATATCGTGACTGTGACGCTCGTAAATAGATCGACATATATTCTAGAATCGAGGGCAAGCCCTTGTTTGGACTTTGGCGGCACGCCTCCGGATGAAATCCACATCCTGCAGGAGATGCAGGGGTCTGGAGTGGAGGGCTGATTGCGCGTAAATTGACGCCAGGATGGGCATCTCATCACGCGCGTACAGAAGCGCGGCTGATGGTGGCAATCAGGGAGCGGAAGGAAACCAAGGTTGAGTGAAGTCATAGACCGGCTCTTGCTGGCGATGAACGCGCACGATCTCGAGGGGATGGCAGCCCTGTTTCACGAGAATTACCACAGCGAGCAGCCGGCCCACCCTGGCCGGACGTTCACAGGCAGAGGGCAGATGCACGCGAACTGGGCGGCGATGTTCGCTGGAATCCCTGACTTCCGGACAGAATCGATCCGTTCAGTCGACGACGGAAACACCACATGGACAGAATGGTCATGGACCGGTCATCGCACCGACGGACAACCCTTCCACGCCCGTGGGGTCACGCTCTTCGAAATAAAGGACGGCCTGATCACGTCCGGAAGGCTGTATATGGAGGACGTCGAACGCGAGGTAGTGGGGATCGAGCAAGCGGTGGAAAATCTATCCGGGCGCCGGCCGGATCCGGCCGGGTCCTAAGCCGGGAAGGGAAACCTATGCTGATATGCGCAACCTGCGCCGTCGAACGCGACGAGCCGACGCCCGAACTCTGCCCGATCTGCACCGACGAAAGGCAATACGTGCCCGAGGACGGGCAAAAGTGGCTTTCACTCGACGAGTTGGCGCAGGACGGCCAGCAGTTACTGCTGGAGGAGAACGAGCCCGGACTTATCGGCATCAGAACCGCACCGAAAGTCGGGATCGGCCAAACTACCCAGCTTGTAGTGACACCAGAGGGTTCGCTGCTGTGGGATCCCGTTGGATTCGTTGATGACACCGCTGTGAAAGCAATCCTCGAGCGAGGCCCGGTGGTGGCGATCGCAGCCAGTCATCCCCACATGTTCGGGGTGCAGGTGGAATGGTCACGTCTGCTCGGCGGCGTCCCCGTCCTTGTGGCCGACGCCGACCGGCGGTGGGTTGGCCGCGATGATGCGGTCATCTCCTACTGGTCCGGCAGCAGGATCATCACCGAAGGGTTGACACTGCACCAGACCGGAGGCCATTTCCCCGGAAGCGCAGTAGCGCACTGGACTGCAGGAGCGGGCGGCAAAGGGGTTCTGCTGACCGGTGACAGCGTCTTTCCTAATCCAGACCGCCGCTCCATCGCCTTCATGCGCAGCTACCCGAATCATCTGCCGCTTTCGGGAGCGGTAGCGTTGCGGGTTGCTGCACAGCTGGAAGAACTCACGTTCGACAGGATCTACGGCAACTTCAACAACGTCATCGCCTCCGAAGCCAAAGCCGTTCTGCGCGATTCGGCCCAACGGCATGCAGCCTGGGCGCGAGGAGACTTCGACCATTTGACGTGATGCGGCCCGTTTCCTTGCCTTGGCACCACTCGGCTACGGGGCGATGCTGACGATTCCCTGGCCGATGGCATGTGTGGCCGCTTGCGGTAAGAAGCGTCGAGAAGGCCAGCTGATCGGCGTCGTGCGCGGCAGTCGCCGTCGCTCGGGCGCGTGCCAGAAGTACGCCGCCTCGTCGTACGCACCTGACCGTCCGCTGCCCGCACTTCGAACGAACGCTCAAGTGCGGCTATCGCATCCTCATTCAGCCCTGCGATCTGTGCGCACTCGGCGAAGCGCTCCACATCCTCTACCCCGAGGGCCGGGAGCCCGCCGGCGGCGCGAAACTCGTCGCACGCCTCGCGCCACTCGTAGTCCATGTGGAGCGTCCGGGCCCGCGCCAGGTGATCTGCGTCGTCGGCCACGTCCACCTCCTGATCACCAGTATGCATCGGTGGACTGGGCAGAACTACCCAAAGCCGCGATGGCGAAGTCGGCCCGAACTGCCGGTGTCCGGGCGGGCCGCCAGCGGGATCCTGAAGGTAATCCGCACGGTGCGGCTGCCTTCAGGTCCATGCCGAGGCAGAGTCCATGGCCAATCACATGTCGGTGATCAGCGATCATCTGGCACAGTCCGGTTCATGGCTCGAGTCCTTTACCAATGCCGTCACACTGGGCGAGCCTCCAGCCGCCCTGACGCAATGGTATGAGGAGGCTGGCGAGCAACTGGACCAGTTCCCGCGGCACATCGCGGGCGTCACCAGAGTTGGGTCGCCCGTCGGGTGAGCAGAGGCCCGCGACTCGCGTATTTGCAGGAGACCGAGCCTGGACGGGGACTCCATGACCGGGAGAACTAATCCTGGGTTTACACTAAAGCCATACCAGATCATCAGGTTGCTTAGTGTCGGTGGCGGGGAGGAACGCATGGGCGCATGTCGAAGCTACGGTTGCCTGGTCCGGTCTCTTAGGCTGGGGCGCATGCGCAGAATAATCCCCGCCACTGCCGCCACCCTTCTCCTCCTGGCTGCGACAGGTTGCGCCGTAGATACTTCCGGCGCAACGAAGGTCGCTGAGGATTTCCATCGTGCCGTCAATGCCTCAGACTGGGCTGCTGCTTGTGATTTGCTCCAGCCTACAATCCGGGAAGAGGCTCAACAGCAGGACGGTGTCGACTGCCAGACGCACTTGGCGTCCGCACATCTTCGAGTCCCCGGTCACGTGGTCAAAACCGAAGCCTATGGCCGGGAAGCATTGGTGGAGTTCGAGGGAGATGCGGTATTCGTCGCTGTTTCCGGCTCAACTTGGCGTGTGACTGCTGCCGGATGCACGCCGAGGGAGGAAACCCCCTATTCCTGTGAAGTAGGAGGCAGATAGCAATGCGTGTGGTCTTTACTCTCTATCTCATTCTCATCTTCGGCGGGCTTGCCTATATGGCCGCCGTTGGACTGGTTCACGGATAGGGGGCGACGTGAGAACAGCTTTGAGGAACAACGGACTGAGTCTATTTTTCGGTCTGATCTTCATCCTGGCCTTGGCGGGTCAAGCCATTACTGGACAAGCCGTCTTCAACGAAGGTCAACTCACTGCCGGCCTTGATGAAATCAGTTTCACCCAATACATCACTTCTTCCAGCTTCGCCGTTGACGTGTCAGAAAACTGGCAGTCGGAGTACCTGCAGTTTCTCCTTTACATCACAGCCACCATCTGGCTGCTTCAGAAGGGCTCGCCGGAATCAAAAGAGCTGGACAAACCCGGCCTGGAATCCGACGAAGAACAACTCGTTGGCGAGCATGCCAATGCCAAGTCCCCCGCATGGGCCAAGGCCAAAGGTTGGCGTCTCACCGTTTTCTCAAATTCACTTGCTGGAACCATGGGATTGATTTTTATCCTGTCGTGGCTGGTCCAGTCCATCGCAGGTCACATCGCCTTCAATGAAGAGCAACTGCGCAACTTCCAAGAGCCCCTTTCATGGGCCGAATACCTGGTGTCGCCTGACTTTTGGAACCGTACCCTGCAGAACTGGCAGTCGGAGTTCCTTGCGGTCGGATCCATGGTGGTCCTGTCGATTTACCTTCGCCAACGCGGATCCCCGGAGTCCAAGCCCGTCGGCTCGGCTCATGATGACACCGGAACCACTGGCTGACCAATCCGGGAATACCTTGTGATGGGCTTTACGCCATGCCGCGCAGCGCGGTCCGGATTGAGTGGCTAAAGGCGGGCATCATGTCAAAGTCTGGATCGATGAGCCACTGAAGCTGGGTCCCGTCCCAGCTGGCCACGATGGAGGCAGCGGCGAGCTCAGCATTACAGCTTGTATCGATGAGTCCTTTAGCCTGATCCTCGCGAATGTGCGCCGTGAAGGCCTGCCGGAGGTTCGCATATCGGGTTGTGAACCATCCGTGCGCAGGGTGTCCCGGCGACGATGCTTCCGCACTGAGGACGGCCAGGAGGCGGAGCAGCTGGGGATGCCCGAGGTTATATTCCGCCAGCCAAAGGATCGCCTCGAGGAGACCGTCGGCAAGTCGACGGCGTTCGAACTCGCTGGCAGCTAACTGGTCCGCGTGCTCAAGCACGGCCTCGAGGAGCAGTTCCTTGCTCGGAAAATGGTGCATCAAGCCTGTGAAGCTTAACGAAAGGGCCTTTGCGATTTCCCGGAGAGAGCCACCCGCGTAACCGCGGGTGGCGAACTCGACGGTGGCGGCTTCGATGATTTGCCGCCGGCGGGCTTCCGTTTTCGCGTAGGTGCCTCGCGTAGCTCTTCTGGGGGTTGGCGTAGCGG
The DNA here is from genome assembly GCF_056395565.1 of Paenarthrobacter sp. 10L412. Classification (NCBI taxonomy): domain Bacteria; kingdom Bacillati; phylum Actinomycetota; class Actinomycetes; order Micrococcales; family Micrococcaceae; genus Paenarthrobacter; species Paenarthrobacter sp. 10L412. Next base: position 61,884 of record NZ_JBFTJT010000001.1, read on the forward strand.
AAGTAGTCACGTGGCAATGCTACGCGGACCGGGGGGTCAACCAGGTGGCAGACCCCCCGTCTACCGTCATCGGACGCGGCGAATCGGAACCAGTACCACCGCTGCCAGAACCGCTAGCGCAACCGCCATCCCGAACACCAGTTGGAATCCTGCAATCGATACGACTATCCCGGCCACGATAGGGGCAATGATCTGGGGTCCAGTATTGGCAATGTTCAGGATGCCCATGTCCTTGCCTTGGTTCTCTGCGTCCGGGAGAACTTCAGCAAGCAGCGCTTGGTCAACGGCGATATACATTCCGTAGGCGAAACCACCGACAGCGAGGAACAGGTAGAAGGCACTAAGGTCGGCGGCAAAGACAAGTGGAAGTTCGGCGGCGGCAAAAACCAACGAAGCGACGATCACGATTGGTTTGCGCCGCTTGATCCTATCCGAGAGCGGGCCCGAGATCAGCGTGGCGATTCCTGAAGAGATGGCCATGATCACTCCGCCGGTCCCGATCACGCCGCCCGCCTCAGCAATATCCAGTCCGATGTAGTCCGTGAGGACGAAGAGCTGGTACAGCAAGACCATCATGAACGACAGGAGAAGGAGGAAGCGGCCGATAAGGGCGAGCAGGAAATCCCTGTCCCTTGGCGGAACGAAGCCGCGCAACAGTGCGCCAATAGACAGGGGTTCGCGTGCGACGTCGCGGTTGTCCTTCTCACGCGAAAGGAGGACAAAGATGATCATTGCCACCGCTATGAGCCACGGCAGCCAACGGAGTCCCTCCCTCGGCATCGTGATGTAAGCGCCACCAACGATCGCGCCCAGGCTCTGCGCCAGCAGCTGACCGAGTCCGATGAGGGTGGAGGCCTTTCCAAGGTTCTTGGCGCTCACTCGTTCGGGCAGCACCGCGAACAGCGGAGCAAGGACGACAGCAAGCCCGATCTGGAGAACAACCCAGAGAACGACCAGGATGGCAAACTCGCTCGTGAACGACATCATCGTGGCGGCAAGGCCGAGCACGATTCCACCGCTTGCAATCCAGGGATTTCGCCGTCCGAAACGGCTACGTGTCCGATCGGACAAGGCACCGAAAACGATGGTCGCTATCATGCTGGCGATCGAGCCGGCCGCTGCCAGCGTGGCATAGAGTGCGACCTTTTGATCGGGATCAATCTGGGCCATCAGGGCGGGGATAAGGGCGCCAGCAGCACTGAACGGTAGCATCCAGCCAGCATGCGCCAGGAAGAGAAGTGGCCCGAGACGCCCTAGTCGTGGGGCCGGCACGGCGTCCTGAGACTGGCCTGGGGCTGAGGAAGTTATTGCCATTGGGGATGCTCCTTTGCATGGGACGAAGGTCCGACAAGGAAGACGTTAGCTCAAAAACAGTGCATGCGCTACATTTTGAGAAAAGTTCCTATATCCTGCTACTCTAAAACCGTGCACTTGCCACATTTTAACCAATGGAGGTCCAAATCGTGTCAACCGAAGTACTTCTCGAAATGAAGTTGAATTCGACGCATGTTCCCACGCTCGAAAGATCAACTGGACGGGCACGACTCATCGTCGATGGCTCGCCCATTCTGGTCCGAGGCGTCGAACTGCATAACTCGTCCAGTTCGTCCCCTGAAGCGTTCCGGAATGGACTGGAGTCAGCCCTCACGGTTGGCGCGAATACAGTCCTGGCACCGGTGTCGTGGGAGACCGTCGAGCCCACTGAAGGCACCTTTGAACTGGCCCAAGTTACACACTTGATTGAGTCGGCCCGCAGTGTTGGATTGCGTTTGATCATCCTCTGGTTCGGGGCTTGGAAGAATGGGGCCTCCACCTATGCTCCTGCCTGGGTAAAGAGGGACTGGACGCGCTTTACGCGATGCGTTCTGGAGGATGGGCGTCTCACTGACACCCTTTCTCCCTTCACAGAGGAGCCATTGGATGCCACGGCGTTTGCCGCACTGATGCGGCATATCGAGATGATCGACGGCGAGCAGAGAACCGTCCTCATGGTGCAGGTGGAGAACGAGGTCGGCCTTCTTGGAGCTTCGCGGGATCATTCCCATCCAGCCAATGCTGCATTCGCCAAACCAGTACCACAGCCTGTAGTTGATGCCCTGGCGAGCCGGCCACAAGAAGCACTGGGCGCCAATATCGCCATGTGGCCGGAACTACTCCCCTCCCCAGACCGCTCTGACGAGGCGTTCATGGCGTACGGAATCGCAACCCACATCGAACGGGTGGCACATGCCGGCCGGCAGCACTCGGCACTTCCCCTATTTGTGAACGCGTGGTTGGACAGCGATATCGACGTCGACCTTCCGGGTTTCGCTGTTGCTGGAGGACAGCGCCCCGGCATCTATCCAAGTGGTGGGCCGCTCCCCCACGTCGCCGACATCTGGAAGGCGTGCGCACCCTCCATCGATCTGCTGGCACCCGATCTCTATTTCGGGGACAGCCGGACAATCTTCGGCAACTTCCTTGATGCGTCCAAGGGATTGTTCATCCCGGAAATGCGGCGCGACGTTACGGGAGTCGGGCACATCTTTGAAGCGATCGGCGAATTCGGCGCCCTCGGCGTTTCGCCATTCGGCGTTGATTCCGGCAGTGCCGAGGACCTCCAAGCACTGGCTGACGCCTACGATCTCCTCGCCCGCGCCGATCCTCTTCTTAGCGACACCGCGTACTCCACTGGCCAACATCGCGGGTTCTTCCTCACAGATCAGCAGCCGCAGATCGACCTCGTCTTTTCGACTGTTCGAATGACCGTAACGCGGATGACTCCCATCGGAACCGACCCTATCGGCACATGCGCTTATGGGATCATCCGCCAGCTGGGATCCGATGAGTTCGCGGCGATCGGCCGCGGATTCAAAATAGCTTTCACCGCGATCGACGGAGAATCGAACATCGGCATGGAATCCGTGCAGGAAATATCCGGGGTGGCTGATGCCCGATCCGGACGTTTACTTAACGGGGATGAGACAGCAGGCGGCACTACCTGGATCCATCCACACAACGAACCAATGTCCACCGCGGTGTTCCCGATTCCCATGGGGCACATGCACACCGGCATCTCGATCTGCCGCATCTACCCGTATCCTCGGATGTCGCCCCAACTGGTTTGATTGGAGGGAAGCACACCCAGTCACGCCGCTGGGACTGCGCGCCGTTGAACTCATCCGACAGCAATCAGGCAGGTACCAGCATGCTCGACCTCCATCGCCTCACCCTCCTCAGGGAAGTCAAGCTGCACGGCAGCATGAGTGCCGCCGCCCGCGAACTTTCCTACAGCCACTCCGCCATCTCGCAGCAGCTCGGCTTGTTGGAAAAGGAAACGGGCGTGGTCCTTCTCGAAAGGGTGGGGCGAAACGTCCGCCTCACCCCGGCAGGCGAGGAACTAGTGCACAACACGGAGGCAATATTGGCCGCGATGGAACGCGCTGAGGCTGATCTTGCGACCTCCCATGAACGGCCCCAAGGGGTTGTGACCATAGCGGCATTCAGCACCATCAGCCGGAGCGTGATGCCTTTTGCGTTGGCGGAGTTGGCCCGAAATTATCCCGGACTCGACGTCAGGTTGCGACGCGAGGATCCCGAGCAGGCAGTCGTCCAGTTGGTCTCGCGGCAGGTCGATGCCGTGGTCAGCGATGCGTTTCCTGGAACAACAGTGGCGCCGCCCGGAGGAGTGCACACCACCGTGATCGGCCAGGACCCCATCCGCGGCTACCTCCCCCATGGCCTGGAGTTCGCTGACTTTGACGATCTAAAGGAGCTACGTTGGGTAGCAGAGCCACTCCACACAGCCTCCTCACAATGGGCCATGCGGGTCTGCCGCGAGCTAGGCATCGAGCCGGTTATCGCCTATGTTTCTTCGGACCTACTTTTCCACCTCCGCATGGTTGAACAGGGTCTGGCCGCTGCCTTCCTGCCTGACATGGTGGTGCGTGAAGCCGGCAGCCTTATTACGCCTAGTTCCTGGCTGCCGGCAGATCAACAGCGCAGCATCCAGTTCCTGGTTCGGTCCGGCTCTGAGCGCAGCGCTTCCCTGATAGCCGTGCGGGAAGCAATAACCCAAGCGCTGCAGACTGTCCTCATGTAAGAAGCGCTTACAGATAAACGTCAAAAAGATTCGCTTTTGTTTACTCTTTTCCGTGGCTACATTTGCTTCAGGCATGCTCCACTCCGCCGCGTCCTTGCCAACGCCAGGGTCTGGGAGCCAACCGTCACTACCGAAAGAGAGAACCGATGAGCCTCATATCCGACGTCGCTACATCCCTGATTCCGGGAGACCCCGCGAGCCTCCAACACGCGGATGCCGTCATCCAATCCATCAGCCTTCCCACCTCCGGCATCGCAGTCCAGGACCCTGCGACAGGCGAAACCATAGCCCATGTCCCCGACGCCGATGTTCAGACCGCACTGGAAGCTGTTGCGACGGCGGACAAGGCTGGAACGGCCTGGTCCAAGAGCACCCTTCGCCAGCGCGCCAGCGTGCTGCACGCCTGGTACGACAAGCTCGTTGCCCACACTGAAGATCTCGCTCACCTGATTTCGCGCGAAATGGGGAAGCCCTTGGCAGAGGCACGCGGCGAGGTCAAATACGGCACCGACTTTGTTCGCTGGTACGCCGAGGAAGCGGTGCGTCCCGCAGGGAACTTCCGCGAAACGCCGGATGGTGGCGCGAGCCTGCTGACACGCCGCTCCCCCGTCGGCCTGGCGGTACTGATCACGCCATGGAATTTCCCACTGGCCATGGCTACCCGAAAAATCGCACCCGCCTTGGCGGCAGGATGCCCCGTAGTTATCAAGCCGGCAACCCTCACTCCCCTCACGACGTACTTTGCCGTACAACTCGCCGTCGAGGCAGGAGTGCCTGAAGAACTGATCCAGGTCATCACCACCTCAAAGTCCGGTGCTTTCAGCGAAGCCGTCCTCCTCGATCCCAGGGTCAGGAAGGTTTCTTTCACAGGATCGACGCCGGTGGGCCGGCAGCTCCTGAAGCTTGCGTCCCAGAACGTACTTCGCAGCTCAATGGAGCTTGGCGGCAACGCTCCGCTCATCGTCTTCAACGACGCCGATCTGCAGCGGGCAGTGGATGGAACGTTTGCCGCAAAACTGCGAAATGGCGGCCAGTCCTGCATTGGAGCCAACCGAATCTACGTCCAGGACGCAATAGCGGATGACTTTGTAGCAGCGCTCACCGAACGCTTCGCCCAGGTCGCCGTGGGAAGCGGCCTCGGACAGCAGACGGGACTCGGCGCGCTGATCGACGATCGTGCAGTCGCTCAAATGCAGGCCTACACCGAGAACGCCGTGGCCCTGGGCGCCACACTGCTCACCGGCGGCCACGGATACGATTCCGTAGGCAACTTTTTCGCCCCGACCGTCCTGGACCGCGTTACGGAAGATTCCGACGTCGCCCAGTCCGAGATTTTCGGCCCCATCGCCGCCATACAGCGCTTCAGCTCCGAGGCCGAAGTAATTGACCGCGCCAACGCCACAGAATTCGGCCTCGCCGGCTACGTCTTCACCGAGAACCTGGACCGTGCCCTTAATGTCGCCGACAGTCTCCAGACAGGAATCGTCGGCATCAACCAAGGCGTCCCCTCCAACGCAGCCGCCCCCTTCGGAGGTGTCAAGCAATCAGGTCTCGGACGTGAAGGAAGCGCTGAGGGGCTCGAAGAATACGAGAACATCCGCTTCTACAACGTGGCGCGACGCGCCACGGTTTAGCGCCAGCTCGTTTCCCATCCAAATACCATCCGTTGTTACCTCCCGCATCCGGCTTGGATCCGGCGTTACGGTGCTCAGCTCTGACGATCCTGTGCGGGTCTTCCAGCGGTTTGCCACCGTTGATGCACTCTCCAACGGTCGGGCCGATGTGATCCTGGGCAGAGGCTCCTTCACGGAGTCGTTCCCACTATTCGGCTATGCGGCAGCAGGGTAGTTCCCATGGTCCGCGAAATCCTTGCGGATAGTGGCAACCCGGCCGGTTCGTAGTTCGGTGTCTAATGCCGTCGTGGCTAGGCTAAGGGCCGGACATCTGCATTGGCTGCAGTTGTCCGGTCCAGGCCGACGGAACCCTTGGGCACCAACCGCCAAACGTTGGGGGGTCATTGGCAGTTATTTGAGATCCGCTGCATTTAGTAAAGACCACCAGGCAGTCTTGGTGCACGAGTAGTCGGTACTCGTCTTTCGTCCAAGGCCGTAGCCACGCTACCTGTTACGCTGCCGGAATGATCTCCTCATCACTGAGCAAACGAGTTCTTGCCGCTGTGCAGGCGGTGTCGTTGGCGAGTGCCGGCGTCACCGCTGCATTGTTTGTCACCACCGCGGCTGGTGGTGGCGCTGCGCCGGCAGCGGCGGCAGACACTCTCCCCTTCCACCATATTGATATGGATGGAATCGTCTCCCTGATTGGAATGCCGTATGTAGGGTCAGAGCTTCGAATGGGTGCTCCAGCGGAATTCTCAGGCTGCGATAAGACTGAGGCAGCCCCTGCTGGCTACACGATCGAATGGCTCAGTAATGGAACACCTCTTCCTCCCGAACGTCAGGTCGAACCGCTCAAAATTCTGCCTGAAGACCGCGGGAATCGCCTCTCCTTCAACGTCTACGCCACGACTCCGGAAAAGCCACAATGCGGTGACTCCCTACGGGGCGATGAAAACACCCTGCTGCACAGTAAGGAGACCGCGCCAATTGCAGCCTCCAACCGGGCCATGGGTTGGACCGGGCGGGGAAACTTCGAGCTGCTGGGTCGAACGGACGACGGCGACCTGGTCCTCTATCCACGCACTTATACCTATGGTCTGGGAGCCTGCGATGCGGGAACATGCCCAAGCTACGAGACAGCGCAATGGGATGAACCCAGGCTTGTTGGCATTGGATGGGACGTCTTCAACATCGTCTTCTCACCCGGCGATTTCGACGGCGACGGCAATAACGACATCCTCGCCCGAGACGCACGGGGAGACCTGTATCTGTACCCGGGCGATGGCCATGGGGGCTGGTTGAAAAGATCTGTCGTCGGCACGGGCTGGAACATTTTCGACGCCATCGTGGGCCCGGGCGATTTCGACGGAGACGCCATCAACGATGTGCTCGCCCGCGATGCCGAAGGTGACCTCCATCTGTACCCAGGCGATGGCGACGGCGGCTGGAAGCAACCACGCGTTGTGGGCACCGGGTGGCAGGTCTTTGACAAGATCATTGCCCCGGGAGATTTAAGCGGTGACGGTGATGTCGACATCCTCGGACGTGATTACACCGGCTATATGCACGAATACCGTTCCAATGGCCAAGGAGGCTGGGAAGGGGCCGGTACCTGGGGCCCTGGCTGGGAGGCGATGTCCGAGATCATCGGTGTCGGCAGCTACACCCACAACCTGGGCGAGGCAATCCATTGGGGGCACACGGTGACCCGAAACGACACCATTGCCATCAACCCGGACGGAGACCTGCTCAAGTACAGCGGGTTCGTTCCTACCGACGAAACCATTGGAACCGGTTGGGACATTTTCCGTTCCCTCATCTGACCCTGAGGCAGGTTCTGCGTGAGACCCGGAAGAACCGTCATGTTGGTCCAATCGAGTTGAACGCTTGACCAGCGGTCCGGTAAACGGACATGCTGACGACAATAGTGGCCAACGGTCATCAGAACAGCATCCAAGGGAAACTGCCGCATGCGCACGCATTTGACACACTGGGGAGCCTTCGAAGCCGAAAGTGACGGGAAAGCCCTGCTCTCTGTCAGACCTTGGTCCCAAGACCCCGACCCCAGTGACCTCTTGGACAACATGGCCTCTGCACAACACCACCCCACTCGTATCCTGCGCCCTGCCATTCGTGCTGGCTGGCTGGAACGTGGGCCCGGAAGCGGGTCTGGCCGGGGAAATGAACCCTTTGTTGAAGTTTCCTGGGATCGTGCAATTGAGTTGGCCAGTGCAGAACTGGGGCGTGTCTACTCCGAAAAAGGCCCTTCCGCTGTGTACGGATGTTCATATGGCTGGGCCAGCGCCGGCAGATTTCATCACGCCCAAAGTCAGATCCACCGATTCTTGAACTCGTTGGGAGGCTATGTTTCCGGCGTAACGGACTACAGCTACGGTGCCTCGGGTGTGCTTCTGCCGCACATCATCGCTGCCTCGCCCTATCAGGTCATGGCTGGGGCAACCTCTTGGGAAGTGGTGAGTGAGAACACAGAACTCTTCATTGCTTTCGGGGGAATTTCCGAGAAGAACAGCGCAATTGCTCCTGGAGGAGTCGGGCGCCATGTCGCAAGGGCCGCAATCCGGAAAGCAGTAGCTCGCGGGTGCCGCTTCATTGACGTGACGCCGATAGGCGACGACACCTACAAGGAAGCCGGTGCAGAGTGGATCGCGCCGCTGCCTGGAAGCGACGCCGCCCTAATGCTGGCCCTTGCGTATGTGCTGGACGATGAAAAACTCGCCGACGAGAAGTTCCTCGCCCGGTACTGTGTCGGTCTTAATGAATTCCTGCCGTACCTTCGTGGGGATGTCGACGGTGTTCCAAAAAATCCAAGCTGGGCTGAAAAGCTGACGCGGATTCCGGCGATTCGAATTACCGAACTTGCACGTGACATGGCTGAATCACGGACCATGATCAATTTGAGCTGGTCCATGCAGCGGCAACAGCACGGTGAGCAGCCAATATGGCTTGGGGTGACCCTCGCCGCGATGCTAGGACAGATCGGGTTGCCTGGTGGAGGATTCCAGCACGGTTACGGGTCCTCCGCAGATGTAGGACTACCCAGGCGTGTCGCCGGTGCCCCTTCATTTCCCCAAGGCCGGAATCCCGAGACTTCGTATATTCCTGTGGCCCGGATAGCCGACATGTTGCTCAAGCCGGGAAGCCAGATAGATTTCAACGGCAAGCGAATCACCCTGCCAGAGATCGAGTTGATTTACTGGGCCGGCGGTAACCCATTCCATCACCATCAGGACTTGGCAAGATTCCGGAAGGCATGGGCCCAACCAGCTACTGTCATCGTGAATGAACAGTTCTGGACCAGCACAGCACGCCATGCCGACATCGTGCTCCCGGCAACCATGTCGATAGAGCGAAACGACTACGGAGCGGGCCGAAGTGACCCCACGTTTTTCCCGATGCATGCACTGACTGAACCTGCCGGCAGTGCCCGCGATGATTATGATATTTTCGCCGCAATTGCAGCCAAGCTTGGAACAGCTGACGCGTTCACGGAGAAACGTGACACGATGGGTTGGCTCCGCCACCTGTACGGACAATGGAATAGCGAGCTTGGCGAACGAGGCGTCAACGTGGTTGATTTCGACACATTCTGGGACTCAGAAAAGATCGAGATCCCCCTTATTGAACCTAGCCAAATTTTGCTCTCGGACTACCGTCAGGATCCCGGGAAGTACCCGCTCGGAACACCGAGTGGAAAGATCGAAATATTCTCCTCGACAATTGCCGGTTTTGGCTATGCCGATTGCCCGGGCCACCCCGTGTGGATCGAACCTGACGAATGGCTTGGCTCCTCAGGCGACTATCCACTGCACCTCATTGCCAACCAGCCGAAGACAAAACTCCACAGTCAACTCGATGTAGGGGCCACAAGCCAGAAATCCAAGATCCAGGGGCGAGAACCCCTACGAATGAACCCGGATGACGCGGCAGCCCGCGGCCTTGAAAACGGACAGGTTGTTCTCGTGCGGAATGACCGGGGAAGTTGTCTAGCCGGTTTGGCTATCAGTCCTTCTCTACGGCGCGGCGTTGTACAGCTTTCAGCCGGAGCTTGGTATGATCCGGCACCGAATGAAACATCCTTTTGCAGGCACGGGAATCCAAATGTCCTCACAGCCGACAGGCCGTCCTCAAGCCTGTCACAGGCCACGACCGCGCAGCACGCGCTCGTCGAGGTGGAAGCCTGGTCAGCTGAACTCCCTGACCTCACGGTGACAATTCCCCCCGTTTTGATCCCGGAGCGTTAGCATCTTCAGTGGTTTTGTCCACGGTCAGGGGCCATATAGGCCACTGACCGTGGACAAAACGGTTCCCGAAGTAGGACCCGAACGGCGATTCGAGCCCTGAACGCTGGACTCGTAAAAGGTGGAGAATCCTATCGCCGCGACCGGAAGAAGCTAGGCATCGATCACCATGTCGGTCCGCGCTGTGGAGCAGCAGGGCAGGAACTTGCCTGCATCGATTTCCCTAGCCCGGATCCCGCCCTGGTGGTTCATTTCCACCTCACCGGAAAGCTTGACGACCTTGCACGATCCGCACATGCCTTCCTTGCAGTTCGCCCCGATCCTGACGCCCGCACGCTGGGCGGCCCCCAGAATGTGTTCGGTGGGGTCGATGCGCACATTGATTCCGGTGCGCATGAAGGACAGCGTGAGGCTTCCCGTTCCGACTGTGTCGAAGCTTGAAGCATCCGGGGACGCGGCCTGCGGCGCCGTGTCCGAACCGCCGTCGAGGGCTTCCGCACTGGGCGCATCCGGATCGATGGTTTCCAGCGGCAGTCCCCCGGCCTTCAGGGTTCCCTCGGCGTCGTAGCCTGGCTCGTAGAGCCCGAACGCTGTGGGCTGGCTTTCGTAGTAGTCCTCCGCGGAATCGGCGATTTCCTCCGCGATTTCCTCGGCAATGTCCGCCGCTAGCGCGAGCTCCGCCTGGTACTCAAGGATCGTCTGGCGGTCTCCCGAAAAGAATTCCATGTAGATGGAGGTGTCGTCGACGCCGACCTTCCCCAGGAGCTCCGTTGCGGTGTTCAGGTAACCCTCTGGACCACAGGCATAGACCTGGCGGCCGTTGGCGTCGGGGGCCACTTCGTCCAGCATGGAGGCCGTCAGCCTTCCGGTGAGTCCTTCCCAGCCCTCGGGTTTGCTGCGGTCGCCAAGGGAGTAGAAGACCTTGATCCGCGAGTCCACGGAGGCGATGTAGGCCAACTCCTTGTGGAAAGCAAAGCCTCCAGCCTCCGCGCCGTGATAGAGCACGATGACGTCCGCGTGCCCGGGCAGGGAGTGGATGGTCCGCACCATGGACATGATGGGGGTGATCCCTGCGCCGGCAGCCAACAAGAGGTAGCGTGCCCGGCGGTCGGCATCGGGCAGGTGAAATGCCCCAACCGGGCCGAGCATGTCCAGGACGGTGCCGGCTTTGATGTTCTCGTGCACCCAAGGAGAGACAAGGCCAGTTGCGTCGCGTTTGACTGTGATGTTAAAGGTCCACGGCTGAGTGGGCGAACTGGACAGTGAGTAGCTGCGGTCCACCGGATCCTGGTCCTCGCCGTTCACGGGAAAGGCGACGTTCACGTACTGCCCCGCACGGAACGCCAGTGGCGCACCGTCACAGCGGCGGAACACGAAGGTCATCATGCCGCCCACCTCGGGAACCACCTCAACACATTCGGCCATGAACTCCTGCGGATGCCAAGGGCCCAACGCGCGGGCAGCGCTGGCGGGACCCTCGGTGCTTCCCATCACCCTGTTCCAGGGCATCTCAAGACCGCGAATGCGCTGCGGTTCCTGGACTGCCGTCTCAGTGAGGAGTTCAATCATGCCAGGTGCTCCTGGACACGCTGCACGTACCAGTTAATGAATGCCTCCACCTGGTATTCGCTCTTCATGTACGGGCCGGGCTCGTAGGCAGGGCTGCCGGCGCCCGTCTGGCACAGCTCCACGAACGCCTTGTCCTGCAGATTGGTCTGCTTCCAGGTGTAGGTGAGCTTCTCCAGGTCGTAGTCGACACCTTCCACGGCGTCATCGGCTACCAGCCACGTGGTGCGGACCAGGGACTGGTGCTCGTTGATGGGGAAGACCCCGAACGTGATGACGTGGTCGCTCTGGAAGTGGAACCAGCTGTTGGGCTGAAGGTGCATCGAGCAGCGGCCAAGCCGGAAGTCCGGCAAATCGCCGAGCAGCTTCTTGGAGAGCCTGTGCCCATCGGGCGAGAACGATTCGCCGTCGCCGTCCAACGATTCCCGGGAGATACGGATTCCAGCAATTCGGGTGTCGAGCTCTTCCACCACCTCGTAGGGAAGGCCATAGCGGCGGCAACGCTCCTCGAGCGATGCCTGTGCTTCCTTGTTGCGGTCCCACACCTCTTCAAGGTGGGCCGGGATCAGGCCCTCCGTCAGGCCCCAGGTAGGGAAGAGGGAACAAGCGAGTTCCGGGTGGCCGTCGCAGTGGTAGCACTCACGGTTGTTCTCCATGACGAGCTTCCAGTTGCCCTCTTCAACGATGTTCTGCTGGTAAGCGACTTTCGTCTTGGACAGATCGTGGGGTGCGAGGTAGGGCTCGAAGATCTTGGAGGTCTCGTCAAAGTCGGTGGGCGGTTCGTCCGCAATGCAGACGAAGATCAGTCCGGCAACCACGCGGCTGTGGGCGCGCTTGAGGCCGAAGCAGCCCTTGTCGAACTTCGTCTCCCCCGGCGCCGAGGCATGGATCAGGTTGCCCTCCGGGGAGTATGTCCAGGAGTGGTAGCCGCAGACCAGGTTGCCTGTTGACCCGGCGGGCTCGGTCAAGACGCGGGCGCCGCGGTGGCGGCACACGTTGTGCAGGACGTTCACGCCGCCGTCGTCATTGCGCAGCACGATCAGGGAGTAGGGACCATAGTCGACGGTGACGTAGTCGCCCGGCTCCGGAAGTTCCGCGATGCTGGCGGCAAAGATCCAGTGCTGGCCAAAAATGGCTTCCATGTCGATCTTGAAGATCGTGGCATCGGTGTAGAAAGGCGCATCGAGGGAATATCCCTTGCGCCGGAACTCGAACAACTCGCTGATCTCTGCCAGCTGCTCTGCAGGCAAAGATGAAGCGAGTTTTCCGCGTGAATTGAGGGGCAAGACTGGAGCAGACATTTGTTTCCTCCCGGGAGGCCTGGGTTAGCGTGCGATTCATGGCGACCAAGGGTGCTTGGGTGCAACCGATGTTGTATTCAAAATCCTTGTAGTCATGAGATTAGGGACGAATGAGCTGCAACAAAAGCGCAACATTTAGAAGATAACCATGCACAATAGGTGCATGATCGATGCGAGACTCATCACACTTCGAGTGTTTGCCCGTTGCGGCACCATTGGCGCCACCGCGGAGCTCACAGGCTATTCTCCCTCCGCCGTCTCCGCGCAGTTGCGCGAGCTCCAGCGCGTGCTTGGAATGCAGCTGCTGACGAAGGATGGCCGGGGGGTGCGACTGACCGCCACTGGCCGCTTTCTCGTGGCGGGTTCGGACACCCTCATTACCGACTGGGAGAGTCTGCGTGCAGCCGCCATGGAGGCTGGCGACCAGGTGCAGTCCCATTTCGGCCTCGGCGGATTCTCGACGGCGGCCGCCCAGTTGCTCGCGCCGCTCGCCGCGACTCTTCGCTCAACCCGTCCCCAGCTGGAAGTGCAGGTACTCGAGGCCAACCCGGCCCGCTGCTTCGACTTGTTGGTTGCCGAGCGAATCGACCTCGCGGTCATTGTTGCCATGCAGTCCGACACTTACGCTGAGGACGACCCACGCTTCGAACAGACCGTCCTGCTCGATGACCCTCTGGACGTGATCATTCCCTCTGACCATCCGTTGGCTTCGCGTGAAACAGTGACTCTCCAAGAGCTGGCGTCAGAACCCTGGATCACCGAGGCCGCCGGCTCCACCTACCATTCCCTCTTCACCGCGGCGTTCACCGCGGCCGGGGTAACACCACGAATTGCCCATGAGGCCGTTGAGTGGGAAACCCAAATCGCTTTCGTGGGCGCAGGGCTGGGCGTGGGCCTGCTGCCGCGACTGGCCCCGCTGCGTAGTGCAGAAAACGTAGTTCGCCTCCGTATCACCGGCAGGGGTAAGCCCTCGCGCCGCATTGTCGCCGCGGTGCGGCGTGGCAGCATCACATCGCCTCTGATCCAGGAGTCGCTCGGCATCCTGCAGCAAAGCGCCAATCGGATTCTCACTGCCCGGCCCGAAGACGATCTCTGAAATCCTGGTCTCCTGCAGAACTATGACGGACGTCGTCACTGAGGTCCTGCATGTGCAGAGCCTCCTTGTCTCGCCGCGCTACCTAGGTAGTGACTAGTAACACGCGTTAGTTGCAAATGTGATTTAGGTTACCCGCGTTACTTGTGTTTTGGCAAGCCCATTCTGACAACGATGTCTCAATCCTCGGAATGCAATGAATCGTCCTGCGCATGGCCGAAAAAACCGTTGACTTGTCCGCTGGACTTGTCGTAGCTTCTGAGAGCACTGACAACGTTGTCTATGTGGGGATGGGCACGCCGCGATGAAGGGCGACCGAAAAGAATGATGGAAAAACTCAAGATCAACAGGATGCGGATGGCAACATCTGCGTTAACGTTGGCGGGGCTGACGCTTACGGGCGTCATGGCCGGTGTGACACCGGCATCCGCGGAACCAGAGGTGGGAAGTGAGCAATTTCGACCTGCTTACCACTACACACCCGCGAAGAATTGGATGAACGATCCCAACGGGATGATTTTCCATAAGGGCGTCTACCACCTCTTCTACCAGCACAACCCTTCCGGCAACACGTGGGGAAACATGTCCTGGGGACATGCGACGTCGAAGGACCTGGTTCACTGGCAGGAGCAGCCCCTCGCCCTCTCAACCGATGCACAGGAAGATGTGTTCTCCGGCAGCATTGTGGTTGACAAGGACAACACAACCGGCTTCGGGACGAAGGAAAACCCCCCGCTGGTGGCCATCTACACCAGCGCCTACAAGGAGCCCTCCCCGCACCGGGGCCTGCAGGCCCAGTCCCTGGCGTACAGCCTGGATGACGGCCAAACCTGGACCAAGTACTCCGGCAATCCTGTGCTGAACCGCAATTCAGCAAACTTCCGCGACCCGAAGGTCTTCTGGTACGACAACCCGTCCGGCGGCGGATATTGGGTCATGACCGCAGTCGAATCGCAAGATCACAAGGTTCTCCTCTACAAATCGGGCAATCTCAAGGACTGGACTGCCTTGAGCGAGTTCGGACCCGCCAACGCCAGCGGCGGCCAGTGGGAATGCCCTGATTTGTTCCCGCTCGCGGTGGATGGGGATACGAACAACATCAAGTGGGTCATGGTCGTCAACATCAACCCCGGCGGTGTCGCCGGAGGCTCGGCTGGACAATACTTCGTGGGCAACTTCGACGGCACCACGTTCACCTCCGAAACCACGAAACCAGCCACAGCGGCACCGGCCGGTACTGTCCTGGCCGGCTTCAACGACGGCACCTACAACGGCTGGACCGTCAACAACGAACCCGGCAACTGGAAGAACGGCCCTTTCGGCGACGCTCCCGCCGCCGGCTCCCTGCCCGGTCAAAATCCGGTGACCCAATTTGGCGGCACAGGACTGATCAACTCATTCAACGACGGCGACTGGCCGCTGGGTTCCATGCAGTCACCAACTTTTACCGTGACGGACGACTACCTGAATTTCCTCATTGGCGGCGGCAAGCACCCTCGTGTCTCCGACAAGCTGGACAACACCCCGCCCCCAGGAGAACTTAAGTTTGACGGCTTCGAGGTACCGGATGGCACAACGCTGGCCGATGCCGGATGGACCGGCACAGGAGACCTGACCCCCAACTTCCAGCCGGCCACCAGCGGTGGGGACTTTTACCTTGGCGCCAAACGAATCAACACGTTCGAAACCGGCACCGTACCCGGTGATGACCGTCAGGGTACCCTGACATCCCCTGAGTTCCCCATCACGAAAAACTTCATGAGCATGCTCGTTGGGGGCGGCCACCGCTCGGCGGACTCCGGTCAGACCCTGGCCGTCCAGCTGCTCATCAACGGCAACGTCGTCCGCTCCCTTGCGGGCGATAACGCCGGACTGCTGAACTGGAAAGGCTGGGACGTTTCGGAGTTCGCGGGCCAGAATGCACAGCTGCGGGTGGTTGACCAAGCTACCGGCGGGTGGGGTCACCTGACCCTTGACCACGTCATGCTCACCGACACCGCCGCCGTCCCGAGGTCCGATGAAGAAACAGTGAACTTGGTAGTCAACGGACAGGTGGTCCGTACGGCCACAGGCAACGACAGTGAAACCCTGGATTGGGCCTCATGGGATGTCAAGGAATTCGTTGGCCAGCAGGCACAAATCAAGGTTGTCGATAACAACAGGTTCGGCTGGGGGCATATACTCGCGGACGAGTTCACCGCAAGCTCCACAGCAGCGACGTCCCGCCTGGAGTCGTATGACTGGCTGGACTATGGACGCGACTACTACGCGGCTGTCTCCTTCGCGAACATGCCCGAGAACAAGCGGGTCATGTTGGGCTGGATGAATAACTGGGACTATGCCAACGACATCCCTACCAACCCGTGGCGCAGCGCCATGTCACTGCCCCGCGAGGTGCAGCTGACCCAGACATCTGACGGACCACGCCTCACCCAGAGCGCCGTCAAGCAAGTGGACGACCTCGCGCAAAAGCCGAGCTACGCCGATAAGAAGGGCCGCGCTGTCGCGGCCGGAACAACGTCGCTGCCGGCGACGACTTCGGGCCAGGTCCAGCGCGTGGACATCACCTTCGCCCCCGGCACGGCGAAGAAGTCCGGCATCACCGTACTGGGCGACGGCAACTCCTCCACCATCATCGGCTACGACGCCATGACCGGAAAGATCTTCGTTGACCGAACAAAGTCCGGAAACACCGCTTTCCACTCGGCATTCTCTTCCGTGGATGACGCCCCTGTCACCCTGGACAATAAGGGCAATGTCACCCTGCGGATCTACGTGGACCGCTCATCAGTAGAGGTGTTCACCAGTAACGGCCTGCAGACCATCACCGACCAAGTGTTCCCGAACGCCGGAGCCGACAAGATGTCACTCTTCGCAGAAGGCGGCACCGCCCAGCTGAAGTCGCTGACCGTGACGCCGATGGAACAGTCGATGTTCCTTCCCGGAAAGAAGTAACACCTGCGGGTCCCCTGGCTGCCAACAGCGCAGTCCGGGGACCCACAACAGCTCTCGCAGAAATTGCTGACGGCGACCCTGCTTCGCCTCGAACGCAACGGCATCATCGAACGCGAGCTCCTCAGCTCACGCCCCGTGGCGATCGAGTACCGCTTCACACCATTAGGCAACACACTTCGCCACCCCATCGACGTGCTCCTGGAATGAGCCGCAGCACACATGCCTCACATCGAACAGGCACGCGAGACCTTCGACGTCCAGGACCTGGCCAAAGACACCTAGCCGTGGAGCGCAGCCGCAGCCGCTACCGTGCAGGAGACGGGTGCACCATCCAGCGGTTTTGCTGCCGTCGCCGAAGGGCCACTGGTCGCTACGTCATTGCCGTAATACGACGCGATGGTTTCGTCACAAAACAGCTTCCCTCAAGGTGACCTTTCCCTTGGGTAAGCATCCAACCCGCCAAACATTTTGACCGCGCAGGCCTCGCTCATGGTGGCTGGACGTTCGGGTTGAAACCTTGCTCGCTGGCAGCCTTAGTTCAAACAGCCAACAGTCTCGCCCGCACCGGGTACCCCAGGGCCTTTCTGAGGCCCAGACTCATCGAAGCTGTTGGCCATCGTTTTTATTTATTTCCAAACCTTGACAGGTTGAGTGAGATACATCACTGTTGCGTATTACGGGTGATGTTGATGCATACACAACCAGCCACATGCAGATCAAGCCCGTTCGCAGCAAGAAGATTCACAGTGCCGTAGCGACATCGCGCAAGGATTTGCCCACGGGCGTCTGGAGCATGACGTTGAGAGCGCTGCCTCCACCGACGTAACCCAGCCTTCCCCAAGCCGAGTGGGTTGATTTCGGCGAAAGAACAAGCATTAAAACGTCCACTCGAAGCCCGGTCATTGGTTCGAGCCGCCATAAGCAGGAGTACAGCAATGAACAGCCCCGACATCTCAGTACGGAACCTCTGGAAGGTTTTTGGCGCCGCTGGTGAAAAGGTCCCTGGCGATCCTCAGCTTTCGTCCCTTAGCTCTGCTGAACTGTTGGCAGCCTCGGGCTGCGTGGCGGCCGTCCGCAACCTGAGTTTCGACGTCGCCAAGGGTGAGGTCTTTGTAGTCATGGGCCTTTCGGGGTCCGGCAAATCAACCCTTGTCCGCTGCCTCACCCGGCTTATCGAACCTACTTCAGGGCAGGTAATGGTGGATGGCAAGGATGTCCTGCAGGCAGGGGTTGGGGAGCTGCGGGAACTGCGCCGGCGGAAAATGTCCATGGTGTTCCAGCACTTCGGACTCCTGCCCCACCGCACGGTTTTGGACAACGTATCCTACGGGCTGCAGATCCGCGGGGCGGCTAAGAACGAACGCTACGGCCGGGCTCGGGAAATTATTGAACTGGTCGGCCTGAAGGGGTACGAACAACACTATCCGGACCAACTTTCCGGCGGGATGCAGCAGCGCGTTGGCCTTGGCCGGGCTTTGGCGGGCGATCCGGACACCATCCTGTTCGACGAGCCCTTCTCTGCACTGGATCCCCTCATCAGGCGTGACATGCAGGCCGAGGTCATCCGTCTCCACAAGGAAATGGGTAAGACCATGGTGTTCGTCACCCATGACCTTTCCGAGGCACTCAAGCTCGGTGACCGGATCCTGATCATGCGCAATGGCGAGATGGTCCAGTGTGGCACCGGGGATGAGTTGGTGGGATCGCCGGCAGATAAGTACATTCAGGATTTTGTGTCCGAAGTTCCCCGCGCGGACGTTCTGACCTTGAAGTGGATTATGCGTCCCCTGGCGGATGGAACGCCCCTGGATGCACCGGTCCTCAGTTCCGGGGTGATCATCCGGGACGCCATAACAGCGGTGATGCATTCCTCCTGCCCTGTCCTCGTGGAGGATGAAGCAGGCAGGATCATCGGGCAGATCGACCGTGACAGTATCCTCTCTGTGCTGCAGCCAGCGGAAGCAGCGGCCTGATGACTACGCTTGTCAGGGATCAGGAAAAGGTCCAGCCAACAACGACCCCTGTTAGGGAACCGCGCCGCCGCCCCAGTCGCCGCACCATTCTGCTGGTGGCCGCGGGCGTCATCTGGATCCTGGGCTTTCTGATCCTGCACGGGACGTCGACCCTGACTTTGCCTGCCTCCGAGCTGACTGATCTGCATCGCTCGCTGAACCAGTTCAACGCCTGGGTCGCTGCCAACCGCGCGGACAACCCGGTCTTCCTGTATGTCTTCACGCCCCTGCGGGCAGTGGTGGACAACGTCGCCAACCTCTTCATCACGCTCTTTGCGGCAAGTTCCACGGGTCTGCGACTGCCGGAAATTGGCTGGTTTGGAACCGTAGGACTGCTTGGCTGGATTGCGTTCGCTGTCGGGAACGCCCGCGTGGCCCTCCTGACGGTAGCCGTCTTTACCTTCTTCGGCTTCCAAGGTCTGTTCGTCGAGGCCACCTACACGTTCGCCTTGGTCCTGACCGCGGTGCTGCTGACTCTCCTGGTCGGTATCCCGCTTGGTATCCTCGCCGGCGTCTCTACCCGCGTCGCCACAGTGATCACGCCGGTACTGGACTTCATGCAGACGTTGCCAACGTTCGTTTACCTGGCCCCCCTGGCGCTCATCTTCCTCATTGGCCCGGCCTCAGCCGTCATTGCTACCGTCATCTACGCAGCGCCTCCGGTCATCCGCCTCACCGCTCACGGTATCCGGAGCATCCCCGAGAACACCCGGGAAGCCTCGGACTCGCTGGGTACAACCGGCCTGCAGCGGCTGTTTACCCTGCAGCTTCCCATGGCCAGGCGGACGGTCGTCATGGGAATCAACCAAAGCACGATGGCGGCCCTGTCCATGGTCACTATTGCGGCACTTATCGCCGCTCCGGGGCTTGGCCAGGTTGTTGTCCGGGCATTGCAATCGCTCGACGTCGGCACTGCAGTAAATGCCGGCCTCTCCATCGTCCTGCTCGCCATCGTGCTGGACCGGGTAACCACTGCAGCCAGCCGCCGCGCGGAACCGGGCGCTGCCCGAAAGGGCCGCATCTCCCGCAGGAACCGATACATAATCCTGGGCGTCACGCTGGGCCTGGCCCTGGTCATGGTCCAGTTGTCCAGAAGCTCATTGTGGGCCGCGGCTTTCCCGAAAGACTTCAACATCGGCCCGGCGATCGTCCAGGCCGTAACCTCGGCAAGCCAGTGGATGCAGAGCAACCTGTCCCTGTTCACAGTGTCCCTGCGTGAATCGGTCACCACTGGAATCCTTAACCCGTTCCAGTCCCTGCTCACGGACACGCCTTTCTACATCCTCGTGGGCGTCATTGCCCTGGCGGCTTACGCATTGGGCGGCTGGAAGCTCGCCGCCGTTACCACCGCCTGCCTTGGTGTCATCATCTACCTCGGCCTCTGGAGCGATTCCATGGTCACCCTGGCAGGAACGCTGGTGGCCACCATGCTGGTCATGGTCCTTGGCGTGGTCTTCGGCGTGGCGATGGGCCGCTCCCAAAGGGTGGACCAAGTCCTGCGGCCAATACTCGACGCCGGCCAGACGATGCCAGCGTTCGTCTACCTTGTTCCGTTCCTGGGACTGTTCGGCGCGACACGCTTCACGGCGATCATCGCAGGCATCATCTATGCAGCTCCTGTCGCCATCAAGATCACCGCCGACGGCATCGCAGCGATCTCCCCCACTGTCCTTGAAGCTGCCGTTTCCAGCGGGTCAACGCCATGGCAGGTCATTACCAAGGTCCAGTTGCCGATGGCCAGGAAATCCCTGGCACTCGCCGCCAACCAAGGACTGATCTACGTCCTTGCAATGGTGGTCGTGGGTGCCCTGGTCGGTGCAGGCGGACTCGGGTACGACGTCGTCGCCGGCTTTGTCCAAAGTTCGCTGTTCGGCAAGGGCCTGGCCGCAGGCCTTGCCATTGTGTTCCTCGGCATCCTGCTCGACAGGATGACCCAGGCTGCAGCGGCAGCCCCGATACGGAAATTTGCCTCGGCCAAGATCCCCTCAACCTAGTCCCTCCAACGATCAACCCAGCCCCCCCATACTCCCACCCCCAACAAGGAGACCCAACAAATGAAAAAAGTCCCACCGCTGTTGAAGCGAACTATCCCCCTGATGGCAGGAGTCGCCGCCGCTGCCTTGCTGCTGACAGGCTGCGGGGGTGCTTCCGTGAATCAGGTGGCCGCCGCCCCCGCAGGTGCCGGGGATGCGCCTTGCGGAGCTGTTAGTGTCGCGATGAACGCCTGGGTCGGCTATACAGCCAATGCCGCCGTGTACAGCTACGTCGCTAAAAACCAGCTTGGTTGCTCTGTGGTCCAGAAGGACCTGAACGAACAGATTTCCTGGCAGGGATTCGCCTCCGGCGAAGTGGACGTCATCATGGAAAACTGGGGTCATGCTGACCTCACCAAGCAGTACATTACGGATCAGAAGGTGGCTGTAGATGCCGGTCCCACCGGCAACGAAGGACACATCGGCTGGTACGTACCACCATGGATGGCAGAGAAGTACCCGGACATCACGGACGGGAAGAACCTGAACAAGTACGCCTCGATGTTCACCACCTCCGAGTCCGGCGGGAAGGGCCAGGTCCTGGACGGCGACCCCGCTTTCGTCACGAACGACGAAGCCTTGGTGAAGAATCTGAACTTGGATTACAAGGTGGTGTTCTCTGGCTCGGAGGCTGCCCTTATCCAGTCTTTCCGGACGGCGGAGCAAAACAAGACGCCGTTGCTGGGCTACTTCTATGAGCCACAGTGGTTCCTGTCCCAGGTTCCACTCAAGAAGGTCTCCCTTCCGGCCTGGACCGAGGGCTGCGATGCTGACGCTGAAAAGGTCGCCTGCGACTACCCGACCTATACCCTCAACAAGGTCATTTCCAAGAAGTTCGCGGACAGCGGATCACCGGCAGCCAAACTGGCCAAGGGCTTCAAATGGACCAACGAAGACCAGAATTCAGTCGCGACGGATATCCAGGGCGGCATGACGCCCGAAGCCGCAGCCAAAAAGTGGGTGGACGCGAACCAGCAAACGGTGACGTCCTGGCTTAAATAACAGAACATCAGACCACTCACACGTCATCCACCCAGGGACTGTCCCGGGGTGGATGACGTGCATTACGCACAGCAATTTCCGCCTTTACCCAACTCCACCAAGGAACCGAGCGACGGCGGCACCCGGGCAAGTACCGCCGTCGCACTTTTCTTCAGTGGTCGGCCGCTGTACTGCCCAAGGAGGTTGGTTAGCCGGCTCCGGACAACCGGAACAGAACCACTTTCGGCTCAGCTCCGGACGCCGGCCATTGAACACGACTAACCCACAAGGCATTGTTGGAACCGAGAAGAACACAGCTCCGGAACCAACCACAGGAAGATGTGAGGTCTGAGATGAATAATTCCCCAACCCTGGACGACGGAACCTCTGAAGGTCATGACTCGTCGTTGTCCTTTAACGAGTGCTGGAATCTGTTGGCTGCAGCGACAATAGGCCGCCTTGGCCTGGTAGTGGATGACCACCCCGAAATCTTCCCGGTGAATTACGTTCTCTTTGACCGTCACATCGTTTTCCGCAGCAGCCCCGGACGGAAACTGTGGGGAGCAATGGCGTCTAGACCAGGGGTTTTGGAAATCGATGGCTACGATGCTGCGACAACGGAAGCCTGGAGTGTCGTGGCCCGCGGTGAAACACTTCTCATGACAGATCCCGACGAGACTGCGAAGGTGGATGCCCTGGGACTTGAACCATGGCAACCCGGACCTAAGGACAACTACATCCGACTGGTACCGCGGGCTCTGACAGGCCGACGGTTCAAGGTTAACCCGCCCGACTTATGGACAACCAAGACAAATGATGCCCGACGTGCCTCGTTCGAATAGAGCCGCACTGGGCAGGCCTGCTTAGCCGGGGGAAAGGCTCCTGATCATTGATCTGACGACGGTGCTGCAGGGGCATCGGCTTGCTCCGGGGCGCGGGCGGCCTTTGCCCGGGCGACATGACTGCGGGCGTGCTCGACGGCCGGGGCCAGGTCGTCGAACAGGTGCTTGTGGTGGCGCAGAGACTCCAGCACTCCCACCCGCGTGACCAAGGCAAGGTGCCGGGCCTGGATTCCCTTGATCAACACTGTGATTCCGCGCCGCTCCAGGGCATTGACGATGTCGGTGATGACCCTCGCCCCGGTAGCATCCAGGACTTGGAGCTGGGACATGCGGATGATGACTGCGTCAACGTTGCGGATAGCGCTGACGCGTTCCAGAACGCGTTCCGCGGCGCCGAAGAACAACGCCCCATCCAGTCGAAACACGGCAATGTGTTCATCCCCGTCTTGGACAGGACCGGGAATTTCCTCACGGTGCACCCCGCTGGACTTGACCATCGTGCGCAGGGCAAAGAAGGAGGCGACGGCGATGCCGATGGCCACGGCCTGAATCAGGTCAAAGGACACGGTGATCAGGGCCGTGACAATGAAAACGACCGTGTCCGCCCGGGTTGACCCGATCACGCTGCGCAGGGTGGCCAGGGAAACCATCCGGGTGGCGGTGATCATCAGAACACCGGCCAAAGCAGCGAGCGGAATCCGCGAGACCGGACCCGTTGCAAGGTAGACAACGGCCAGCAGGACTACGGCATGGATGATGGCGGACAGCCGGGTGCGGCCGCCGGAGCGGATGTTCACTGCTGTGCGGGCGATGGCACCGGTGGCAGGCATACCGCCGAAAAACCCCGAGCAGATAGAGGCCAGGCCTTGGCCCAGGAGCTCGCGGTCCGCGTCATAGGGACCGGTGTCAGAGATCGAGGCGGCGACCCGCGCAGAAAGCAGTGATTCGATCGCAGCCAGCGCTGCGATCGTTGCGGCCGGGGCTGCCAGCGCTGCCACAGTGCCCCAGTCAAGGGCGGGGACGACTGGGGGCGGCAGTGCGTCAGGAAGTGCGCCGATCCTCGCCACCGGAAGGTCCAGAACCTGGGCAGTGACGCTGGCCGCGATAATGGCGAGGAGGGAACCGGGAATCTGCGGATGGATCCGGGGTGCGGCAACCATGATCACGGCGACGAGTACCACCAGGACCACGGGAGCCCACAAGGCGGCTGGCGACGTCGTCGCCAGTCCCTGGACAGCCGAGACGGCCGCGTTGCTGCTTGGTCCAGCGTGCACTCCGAACGCAGCGGGAACCTGCTGGAGGAAGATGATCAGTGCGATGCCCAGGGTGAATCCCTCGATCACCGGCCAGGGCAGCAGGGTCACGACGCGGCCGAGTTTTAGGACACCAGCGACGATGACCATGGCGCCGGCGAGGACTGACACAGCGGCCAACGCGCCGATGCCGTGAGCTGCGATGACAGGGCCGAGGACAACAACCATGGCGCCGGTCGGCCCGGAAACCTGGATGTTGGACCCACCAAAGACAGCCGCCACAATCCCGGCGATCACCGCGGTAATCAAGCCACTGGCCGGGCCGGCCCCGGAGCTGACACCAAAAGCAAGCGCCAAAGGCAAGGCAACGATGCCAACGGTAACTCCTGCTACCAGATCCCCTTTCCAGGAGCGGGGCAGTTCCGCATAGTCCCGCCAAGACGGCAGGAGCGCGCGGGCCATGCGCAAGACAGTCATCGTTGTGCGCCTGAAGGGGCTGCAGCAGAAACGTTTGCCGTTGAATGTTCAAGCTGCTCGCGGGTGTTGTTCAGCATGTCATGCAGCAGTTGCCGGGCCACCGCCAGCAGTTCTGCAACCTGCGGGTAGGCCAAGGAATAGAACATTTGCAGCGCCCGGCGTTCAGCGGTGACAAGGTGGTAGCGGCGCAGGACGGACAGGTGTTGGGATAGGTGGGATGCTTCCAGACCCGTCGCGGCCAGCATGTCAGTCACCGATACTTCTGGGGCCGCGCTCAGCAGCTCCAAGACCCTGATCCTGACTGGATGCGCCAAGCCCTTGAAGAGGTTGGCCTTCACCTCATACAGAGGCGCCCGGAAATCTGAAAGTTCATCCATGCTTGCCTCTCGCCCCATGATGGGAGTCTTTGGACTGATTGATGATTCCATCATTCAGTGTAACAGCGCTGAGCAAACTGCCTGCGCCCCAGCCAAATCGCCCCTTGCACTCCCCATGCTTTGTGATACGTTTTAAGGGTAATTCGTATCAAGTATCGTACCCTCGTCGGCACTATCTGCCCCCGCTTCACCCGCTGACGCCATGCCTCATTCCAGGCACACTGCAAAACATTCACGTTGACCACGACAGGACACAGCGGAGGCGTACGCCAGCGCTGATAGTTCGAGTTCTCAAAGGAGAGACTCATGAAGCACATCTATGAGCCGAACGTTGCGATATCGATGCGGGACGGAGTGACCCTCGTTGCTGACATCTGGCGCCCACTCGAGGGAACGGCGCCGACGCTGCTCCTGCGGCTTCCGTACAGCAAACGGATGCCATTCATTTACGGCGGGCCGGGAACGAGTGTTCCCAGCCTGATGGCACTCGTGAACGCAGGATATGCAGTCGTCCTTCAAGACGCGCGCGGAACCTATGGTTCTGAGGGTGGGTTCGAGCCTAAGATCAACGAAATCGCTGATGGTCAGGACACAGCAGCGTGGATCACCCGGCAGGGATGGTCAGACGGCACCATCGGTATGTATGGGGCATCCTACTCGGGAATGACCCAGTGGGCCCTGGCCATCAAGGAAACGCCGGGCCTGAAAGCCATTGCCCCCACCATGGCAGCAACGGATTGGTACTCAGAGCTCTGGTACTCAAGGGGTGGCGCCCTATCCTTGAGCCTTGACACCTTGTGGAATGCCATGATGTATGCCAGCGAAGAACAACGGGACCTGGCGAGTGGCAAGACGACTGACCCCGCCGCCCTGATGAAGCTCGGCGGCTCACTGCTGAACCCGCTTTCGCTCAACGATGCCACGCCCGTTGCTGATCTGCCGGTGATTGGGAAGGGGCGCTGGTTCGACGATTGGTTAGCCCACCCCGACTTCGACGGCTACTGGGCCGCCCAGGACTGGTCGCCCCTGGTCAGTTCGGTGGAGGTTCCTGTCTTGGCCACCGGCGGCTGGTACGACCTCAAGATCAACGGAACAGTCTCCGACTTCGTTAGGGTCCGCACACAGGGCGCATCCGAGACAGCGCGCGAGGACTCCCGCCTGATAATCGGACCATGGGAACACGTCAGCACCACCGGGCAGTTCGCAGACAGGCACTTCGGGATCCTTGGCGCTGGCGACGTCACCGAGTCGCATATCGCCTTCTTCAACCAGACACTCCGTGGTCTCGCACCCGAGTCCCCCGCGCCCAGGGTGCGGATCTTCGTCATGGGCATCGACCAATGGCGGGATGAGCAGGATTGGCCGCTCCCCGACACGTCCTACACGAATTACCACCTGCATAGTGGCGGGTCGGCCAACACCCGCCACGGCGATGGCACCCTCCAGCCCGCCGCATCCTCGATGGCGGGCCACGACGAATTCCAGTACGATCCACGTGATCCACTGCCCACCGCCGGTGGCGCCCTTCTTCCGAGTGTGCCGGGATTGGTAGGACCAGTTGACCAGAAGGTTGTGGATGGCCGATCCGACGTCCTTTGCTACACCGGACCCGTCCTCGAGGAGCCCATTGAAGTGACCGGGCACGTGGAGCTCAAGGTGTTCGTCTCTTCAAGCGCCGTGGACACGGATATCACCGCCAAACTCGTTGACGTCTTTCCCAACGGACGCGCAATCAACCTCTGCGACGGCATCCTGCGTCTGCGCTACCGGAACGACCTGTCGAACCCCGCGCCCCTGACCCCCGGTGAGGTGTACGAGGTGACCGTACCGATGGCGGTGACCTCCAACGTCTTCCTGCCCGGTCACCGCATCCGGCTCGATATTTCCAGCAGCAACTTCCCCCGCTACGACCGGAATACGAACACCGGAGGCTTTATCGCCCAGGAGTCTATCGACCAGGCGGTCGTAGCCACCAACCGGGTCATGCACGGACCCCAACACCCGAGTCGGCTCGTCTTGCCCGTCATCAAGCGCTAGGAACCGCCCGAGCCCGGCCGCCGTCGAACATTCAACGTTCGACGGCGGCCGCTGGACGTCGGGAGGGCACAGCGTCACGCCCCGAGGCCAAAGAAGAACTGAAATGTACGGGACATGATACGTTCGTACTCGTAAGTTCGGACAAGGAGGGCTCGTCCCATGATGCCTCAAGGTGCCACCTCGGCCACTGGCCGTACCCGACGATCCCGCAAGAGCGACGACGGGTCCAGACGCCAGGAATTGTTAGTGGAGCTTGAAGCTCTCTTCTTGTCAGAGGGTTTTAGCGGCTTGACGATCGAGGAGCTCTGCAGCCGGCTTCGATGCTCCAAAACTACGCTCTACTCCGTGGCCAGCAGTCGAGAGCAGATCATCCAAAAAGTTACAAGGCACTTTTTTGAACGGTCTACCAAAGCCATAGAGGCCGGAATTGCTGATGTCGAGGATCCCGCGGAGCGGATAATTCGCTATCTCGCGGGAGTCGGTTCTGCCATGAGTCGTAATTCGCGCGCCTTTTACATCGACATGATTTCCTACGAACCGACAGCGGCGATCTACCGGTTGAATTCGCGTGCTGCTGCCCGAAAAGTTCAAGGCATGATCGAAGATGGTGTGGCCTCGGGAGCGTTCCGGGCGGCAGATGCGGCCCTGGCTGGCCAAGCCATTTCTTTGCTGATTGACGGCGTGCAGTCCGGCGAACTTCTGGAGGCGACTGGGCTGACTGCAGGCGAGGCCTTCACGGAAATCGGCGAGCTCGTCATCCACGGGCTCACAGTCAAGCCCAAGTGAGCGAGGCGGGAAAGGTGCCAGAGCACCTTCCCCGCCTGTTCAGCGTATTGAGGACCCGATGGAAATGCCTCCGTCAACGTCGAGAACTACACCTGTGATGAATGACGCTCCCTCGGAGCCAAGAAAGGCTGCAGCTTCGGCGATGTCCGAGGGGTCACCCGTGTGCTTCATCGGGACCTTACTGATGAGCAGGTTCCGTGCTGCGTCGTTCATTGATGCAAGCATGGGCGTCTGGATGAGTCCGGGAGCGATAGCGTTGGCAGTTATACCGTCTCGCGCCCCTTCCAGGGCAAGGGTTCTGGTCAGCCCCACCACACCAGCTTTGGCCGCCACATAGTTGGACTGTCCGAAGTTACCCCTCCAGGACATCGACGAAAACGAGATGATCCGGCCGTAGCGGCGTTTCCGCATCCCCGGGAATACGGCACGGGAGCAGTAAAAGGCACCTTTCAGGCTGACGTCTACGACGGCGTCCCAGTCCGCGTCGCTGATTCTCTCGATGCGGTTGTCCCGGATGATCCCGGCGTTGTTGACCAGCACATCGACTGCTCCCTGTGTTTGTTCCACTTCCGAGATCCATCCATTCACAGTTGACGAGTCCGTCACGTCAACCACTGTCTTGGTGACGCTGGCGTCGCCATGGACTTGGATTTGGTTCACGGCCTCGCTGAGCAAGACGTCGTTGACGTCCGCCAGCGCCAAGGAGGCACCCTCCGCTGCAAAGCGGCTGGCCATCGCCAATCCAAGGCCCTGCGCAGCCCCTGTTATCGCCACAG
The DNA here is from genome assembly GCF_056395565.1 of Paenarthrobacter sp. 10L412. Lineage (NCBI taxonomy): Bacteria > Bacillati > Actinomycetota > Actinomycetes > Micrococcales > Micrococcaceae > Paenarthrobacter > Paenarthrobacter sp. 10L412. The sequence continues at coordinate 90,329 of NZ_JBFTJT010000001.1, forward strand.
TCCTGCCTTTATATCGATCGGTCACCGGGATCTTTTGGGTGTTCAAGGCGCCTGTCTCCTACTTCTGGTTGAGCCTGCGTGCCGCTAAGAACTGGCGGAGCGCATCTGGAACGTTGTTGTCACGCCAATTGGCCTGGAATGCTTCGAGTTCCCGATTAAGGGCGTCTGAATCGTCGAGTTCGGTAATCGACGAAAGCAGGTTCTTGAGATTCTGCTGTGCCGGCGAGTCCCTGGCGGCGAGCTGGGCGGCAACGTCGGCGGCCCTCTCGTGTAGTCGCTGATAAGGCACCACGTCATGCAGCCAACCAGTTGGACGCAATGCTTCCGCAGTCATGGGCTGGCCACTGAGGTGCATCCACCGTGCGGGACTCTTTCCAATAGCGCGCTCCAGACGAACGCTGGACCCAGCCCCGGGCGTCAGCTTATTGTTCAGGTGCCCGTCCCCGACCAGTGTTCCTTCAGCAGCAATGACGACGTCGCATGCTAAAGCGAGCTCAAGACCCCCGGCGATTGCGTGTCCATGGAGAGCTGCAACCCAGGGCTTGGAGCTTCGCTCTATAGTCGTGACGACGTCCGAAAGTCGCTCCAGGAATTCCACCACGCCGGCTTTGCTTTCTTCCTCAAGTGCCAGGAAATGCCGGAAATCCCCGCCGGCACTGAAACTCTTACCGTTTCCGGCCAGCACGACGACGGCCGTCTGTGGGTCATGGGCGATGTCGATGACTTGAGCGGCCAAGGCGTCGGCTAAGGCGCCGTTGATGGCGTTGCGCTGAGCTGGGCGGTTCAGGAACAGCCACCGGACAACTCCCCGTTGTGCGACTTGGAGATGTTGGGACGTCACAGCTGTCCTGCTTTCTCCACCTCGGAACGGCGCTGCTGCCTCAGGACATAGCGTTGGATTTTGCCGCTGGGCGTCTTCGGAAGCTCTTGAACGAAGTGGATGGATCGGGGGTATGCATGAGCGGCATAATGGCTTTTCACAAATCCTTGAAGGTCCTGCCGAAGGGCGTCAGACGGCTCCCACCCATCACTGAGTACGACGTAGGCTTCCAGGACCTCTCCCCTGTCCGCGTCGGGAGCAGCGATCGCAGCGCTTTCGGCTACGGCCGGGTGTTCGCTGAGCATGGATTCGATCTCAAACGGGCCGATCCGGTAGCCAGCCATGATGATGACGTCGTCATCGCGGGATGCGAAATGGAATGCTCCATCAGCGTCCCGATGGCCGAGGTCGCCCAGGAGATAGAAGCGCCCATCGCGGGTGAATCGCGATGCTGTCTGCGAAGGGTCCTGGTAGCTTCGGAATGTCATCGCTGGACTACTCGCGACATCGATTGCCACCCGGCCCATCACGCCCGGCGCGAGTTCCGTGGCATCGTCTTCACCAAGCACTGTCGCTGCCCATCCGGGAAGCGGGTAGCCCATGGATCCCGGGACGACCGCACGGGCGATCGCGGGGTGGTGGACGTTGCCGAAGACCATACCAACCTCTGTCTGGCCGAAGTGGTCGTGCACCTCCAAGCCCAATTGCTCCCCTGCCCAGACGTTGACCTCTGGCGTCAGCGGTTCACCCGCACTTGACAGGCGCTTCAGACGGGTGCGCGATGGGAGGATCGGGAAATGAGTGCGTAGCGCCCGGTATACGGTGGGGGCCGCCGTCAGGTTTGTGACTCCCAGGTTCTCGATGATTTTCCATGCAGCAGTGGGCTCAAAGGCTCCGGCCTGCAGGATCGCCCCCGTCCCATTCGCGAGCGGGGCAACGATTCCGGCATATAGGCCGTAGGCCCATCCAGGGTCCGCTGCGCACCAATACACGTCGTCGCTGGCGACTCCGAGCCCGTATTTAAGGTAGCTGTGCCATCCTGCGGCCTGTCGCAGCGGGTGAATGACACCTTTGGGGGAACCCGTTGTACCGGATGTGAACATGTGGACGAGCGGGCCATCGGGACCCTGAACAAAAGCCTCCAAGTCTTTGGTGGAAGCGGTAGCCAGCAACGTTTGGTAGTCAACATCTTCGGGCTCGCCGGCTCCATCGACAACGACGACCTTGATGGGGCTCCCCGTGAGGTCCGGAAGCTTCCCGCGTTGGGCTGTGTCCGTAATAACCAGGCCTACCTGTGCCGTATGGATCCGAAATTCGACCGCTTTGCCTGCAAAGGCGGTAAACAACGGCACGTACACCGCGCCCAGTCGCCATACCGCAAGCATTGTGGTCACAAGTTCGGGGCCCTTGTGGAGAAGAGTGGCGACGCGGGTGCCGGACTGCACCCCGAGGTCGCGAAAGCCGTTGGCAAGCCTGATCGATTCGTTACGGAGTTCCCCGTAACTGACGGCTCGTGCCACTCCACTGTCTTCGACGACGGTGTAGGCCGTTGCCGCCGGGTCGTGGCGGTCGCAGAGGAGCCAAGCAGCACACGCACTTTCATCCAAATAGGGACGGCTGAAGTCGGTGAAGAGGTCTACGTCCAATGTGATCACCCTTGATCTGTTGAGTACGTTTGTTGGTACGTTCGTATCGTAGATCGAATCATAGTGTTTTGTCGAGTGTCCGGACGGACTGCATGTTTTTGCCGCTGGTGTTCCCAGGAGCACACGTTAAAGCAAAGACCCCCCTCTGACGAGGGGGTCGGGTGGTAAGCGCAAGAATTTGTCCGGGTCTATACAGCCGCTCGTCTCTAGCCAGGTGACGATGCCGCACTGGCCTCGGTCGATGCCCCGAGTGTATTGCTTTCGCCGCTAACCGAGGGCATGGCAATAACGGCGACCACAGTGAGTACGGCACTGACCAGCACGGCGATGAATACACCGGTAGATGCCGTCACGATTGTCTGGGGATCCGAATCTCCGCCGGGCACACGGGCGTATATCGCGTTAGCGACTGCCCCGAAAACGGCGACGCCGACAGAGCTGCCGATCGAACGTGCAAAAAGATTGGTACCGGTAACTACGCCTCGCTCATTCCATTCGACACTGGTTTGGGCGGCAATGAGGCTCGGGGTCGCCACCAGCCCCAAGCCAAGCCCGACGACGAAGCAGCCCGCAGCCACCACAAAAATGTTGGGCGCGGGTGCAGTCAGAGCAAGAACAGCTGTACTCACGACCGTGATCGTGACGCCAATCAGGGCGGTCCTCCGGAACCCGATGCGGAGATAGAAACGACCCGCCTGGGATGCACTGATCGGCCAACCGATGGTCAGGGCAGCCAAAGCGAGCCCCGCGATGATTGGGGAGGTCGAGGTGGCTCCTTGAAGGTACGTGGGAACGTAGGAGGTGAGGCCGAACATGACCGCACCGACGCCAAAAGAGGTCATCGCCGTCGTCGCCAGCAGCCGACGGGACACTACCCACGCAGGCAGTATCGGCTCCGTTGCCCTCCTTTCGGCGAGCACAAACGCAGCGAACAGGACAGAGCCGGCCGCAAATATCGCGATACTTATGGGAGAGTTCCAGGCCCATGACTGGCCACCGCCGAGTGCCCCAAGAATGAGCAGGCTCAGGGAAAGTGACAGCAGGCCCGCCCCCAAGAAGTCCACACGGTGCTTGGCCCGCTCAATATTCTCGTGGAACGAGCGAATCAGCATCCAACCCGCCAAGAGACAAAGTGGAATGTTCACGAAGAAGATCCCACGCCAGATGCCCAGCGACGCGAACACGCCTCCGGAGGTTGGGCCAACCACCGAGGAAAGGGCCCAAACGCTGGCAAGGTAGCCCTGCACTTTAGACCGTTCGGCCACAGTGTAGATATCACCCACGATGGTCATGGCCATCGGCAGGACTGCTCCGGCGCCCAGACCCTGAAGAACCCGGAATGCTATGAGGGCGGGCATGCTCCACGCTACTCCGCAGAGGATCGATCCGAGCAGGAAGAGTCCGATACCGCAAAGGATAATCGGCTTACGCCCAACCATGTCTGAGAGCTTCGCGTAGACCGGCACCGAGATAGCCTGCGCCAACAGGTAAGCCGAAAAGAGCCAAGGAAAAGACGTGAAACCGCCGACGTCACCCACAATTGAAGGAACCGCCGTCGCAACAATCGTCGAATCAATCGCCACCAGCCCCGTTGCGAGCATCAAGGCGATGAGGATAGGTCCTCGCCGAGACCGAAACCCGACGCCCTCAGAAGTCTCTGTCGTCATGAAAACTCATTTCCTTTATCTCCGTGTGCGGCTCGCACGGAAGAATTCTGCGAACTAATGGCAGTGCGATAATTTTTCGCACAAATCCGTTCTTGTTTAAGGCTAGTGCCCGGCCCATGGCCAAGCCATAGCCGTCCGCGTCAACAACCCCCGAATATGCGCCAACCAACTTCTGGTCCGAGCTCTGCCCTGTCCGCGGCAGCGTCCGGGTGGGCAGAGTCGGCGACAGTTGGCTGACGGTCAGTGTGTGAGGTCTCGTCCCTTAGTTTCCGTCAGGAAGAACACACACACTGCTGTGATGACCCCGGCCACCACCAGATAGAGTGCGACGGACCAGGAAGCCAGCGTTGCTGCGTACAGGGCCGTTGCGATGAGTGGCGAGAACCCGCCGCCCAGCGTCTGTCCGAACTGGTAACCCATCGAAGCACCGCTGTACCTGAATTTGGTAGCGAAGAGCTCACTGATCAACGAGGCCAGCGGGCCGTAGATCATACCGGCCAAGATAGTGCCACCTGTCATTGCCACCGTGATCAATACAGGGTTCTTGGTGTCAACCAGGGCAAACATGGGAAATGCCCAGAGAGCGAAGGCAATGCCCCCTGCGAGTATGACGGGTCGACGACCCACCTTGTCGGAGATTGCTGAGCTGACCCAGTCGCTGAGGCCGTAGAAGACGAAAGCGATGGTCAAAGCGATAAGGCTTACCCCCGCGTCAAGCTTGAGGCCGATGGTGATATAGCTGAGCAACCAGGTCACGAGGATGTATGCGAGCGTGCCGAATCCAAAACTGATCCCAGCTGCGAGGAGAAGCTCCTTGGGGTTGGACCTCATGACTTCCAGGATGGGTTTGCGGGTGGTCTTACCTTGAGCCTCTGCGGCTTTGAACACCGGGGTCTCTTTCAGGCGCAGCCGAATAATCAGGCCCGTCACCACGAGGATGATCGACAGCAGGAACGGGACCCGCCATCCCCACGCTTCGAAGGTCTCAGCAGGCATGAAACTCAAAGCGAAGAGCACACCGGTGGACAGCAGTCCGCCGATCGCGGAGGATGCCGGAATTAACCCTGTATAAAAACCGCGCCTTTCCGGCGGCGCCGTCTCACTCACCATCAGAATGGCGCCACCGTACTCGCCTCCGAAGGAGAAGCCCTGCACGAATCGCAGCATCACGAGGAAAATAGACGCCCAAAAGCCGATTGCTGCGTAGGTCGGAAGTAGCCCGATGGCAGTGGTCGAAAGGCCTGCGATAAGCAGCATGGCCACCAAGACCCGTTTCCGGCCATGCAGGTCGCCAACATGTCCCGCTACCAAACTGCCAAGCGGTCGGGCAATGAAGCCGACGGCGTAGGTGGTAAACGATGCAAGTAATGCTGCAGTCGGGTCGAAGCTCGGGAAGAACAGTTTTCCGAAGACCAGCGCGGCCACCGATCCGTACAGGACGAAATCATATTGCTCGATGATGTTGCCAACGACGCTACCGGCGACAGTACGGCGCAACAGCTTCTTCTCTTCTGGTCCGAACTTTCTGGTTTCTGCGGGTAGGACGATAGATGCGTCCTTCTCCCCGATCGATTGATTTGTCAGCAGGGCCTGGGACTTCGTCGTCCGCATAAGTTCTCCTGGGTGTTTTCGCCGGCGCAAAAGCGTAGCCGGGTTGCAAGTGAGGTCCGGCCTGGAGATTCTCTTCATCGATCAGGTCGGTATGCCGACGCTACTTCGGCCCAACATGCGGCGTCAAGGAAAACTTTCGCGCTAAGTTTTAAACTCTCGTATGGCGATACTTCAGTGCTTGTCTTGGAGCAGTCTCGACCGCAGGGCAACCCTGGTCAAGGCATCCAAAGCCGCAGCGGGGTTTGCGACTCGTAGGCTTTTCCCTGCGGAAAGGACACGAGCTCGAATTGCATCCCCCACGGCGCCAGGAAGTAGACCCAACGCTGGCCCTTGCTCGCGCCTGAGCTCAAGGTCGGATTCCCAAGCACCTGGATGCCGTGACCCTTGAGGTAGTCGACAGCTACATCGAGGTCCTCTACGTAGAAGGCGAGGTGATGACCTCCGATGTCGCTGTTGCGGGGCTGGTCCAAGCGTTGATCCGGCGAGGAATAGTTGAAGACTTCAAAATTGGATCCATTGAAGCAGCGGTAGAAGCGTATTTCCACCAGCGTTGCCTCCGGATGGACGTTGAGCTTGGTCCGCATCAACACGGGATCCTGCGGGTAGGGCCCCAAGGAGTAAACATGCTGACATCCAATGACTTTAACGAGGAATTCGTGTGCCTGTTCCATGTCGGGCACCGTGAATCCAACGTGGTCTGTCCCACGGATGCCCGGCAGCCCGCTTCGTCCGATGGGGGCGTTTTGCTGTTCGGCGTCCAGGTTCATCTACTTCTCCAGCCTTATGTCTCTAGCGATCAAATATCTCTGGGTGATCAAGCAGCGCAATGCGGGTTTTGCGGACGTGCATCGCCAGCAGTTCCTCTGCAGAGCGGATGTCACGCCGGCGGATTGCTGCAACGAGGAGCCGATGCTCCAAATTCGTGTCTCCGAGCCCCTCGGGACCGATCAGCTGTACGTACGCGCGCCGATAATGCTGTGTCGTGTTCCAGAGCCTCTCGACCATCTCCAATAACGTTGGCATGCCCGCATCCTGAAAACTCAACAGGTGGAACTCCCGGTCGAGTTCAACGAAGTCCTCCACCACCGTGCAATTTTCCATCTGCTCCGCCAGCTCGCTGAGCCGATCCATGGTTTCGGCACTGACGCTGTCAATGGCCTGCCCCAACGCAAGCGGCTCAATGCGTTCGCGAATCAGATACGTCTCCTGGCACTCAGCGAGGTTCATTGAGCTGACCCAGGCACCCGAGGAGGCGACCAGCGTGACGAGACCATGCGATTCAAGAATGCGCAACGCTTCCCGAATCGGCAGCCTGCTCACGCCAAACTCTTCCGCAATCTGCTCCTGGCGGATCCTCGTGCCAGGTGCGAGATCGCCGTCGAGAATCCTCTGACTCAATTCGTTTGCGATGCGCTGACTTGCAGCACCCGACTTCTTCAACAGAACAGCTTCGATGGCCATAGCTACAGCATACGGACTCAGCGGCAATGGATCCATTCGATGATGTTTGGCGTGCAAAACATGGTTCTATGCATTGCATTGGATCCATTCGACCCTCTATGGTTGGACGAACGCCTCAAAGCCATTTCACGTTCGCCACTTGGGAGCCATAGATGTCAACCACCACGCCTTTGACCTACTCGACAGAGTGCACAGAGCTGCGGACAACCCGTAAAGACTGGGATGAAGCAGCTCCGGAGCTGCTCGAATCCATGCTGGTGCAGATGCACACCATTCGAATTTTCGAGGAAATTGTCCTGCAGCTGGCAGGTGAGGGCCTCGTACACGGCCCCGCCCACTCCAGCATCGGTCAGGAGGGTGCCGCCGTGGGATCCATTCTGGCGCTGAGGGGCGCCGACGGCGTCAACGGCACCCACCGCGGCCATCACCAATTCCTGGCAAAGGGTCTGGCCTACCTGTCCCCGAACGGTATGTCGATTATTGACGGGATAAAGAACGACCAAGTCACGGAGTTCATCCGACGAACGATGTCCGAGATTTTGGGTCTCAAAGCCGGTTTCAGCGGTGGTCGGGGCGGCTCAATGCACCTGCAGTGGCTTGAGGCCGGAGCGCTGGGTACGAACGCCATTGTGGGTGGCGGAGTGCCGCTTGCCGCAGGCAATGCCTGGGCACAGCGCCATGACGCAGAAATCCACGACGGCGACGGGCCGGCAGGCGGCATGGGGGTCACCGTGACCTATTTCGGTGATGGCGCCTCAAACATAGGCTCGACTTTGGAGACGCTGAATCTTGCCGCTGCCTGGCGCCTGCCACTGTGCTTCTACATCGAGAACAACCTGTATGCCGTTTCGACCCATGTTGCCGACGTGACCGGTGAACCTCGGCTGGCGGCCCGTGGCCCTGGCTTCGGAATCAGATCCTGGCGCGTGGACGGGATGGATCCCCTCGCCGTCTACCTTGCCCAGAAGGCAGCCGTGGATCACATGCGCGCGGGCAAGGGAGCAACCCTCATCGAGGCGGAAACCTACCGCTATTTCCATCAGAACGGCCCGTTCCCCGGTAGCGCCTTCGGCTACCGGACGAAAGAGGAGGAGAAGCAGTGGCGCGATCGCGACCCGCTGGCCAAGCTGGCCGTCGAGATGACCCGGCGCGGACTCCTCACCGATGAACAACTGAGCGATCTCACCTCGCACATCACAGAGCACATCACCCGGATTGTGGACGGAATTACGGAGAAGGACCCGGAAAGCACCAAAGGCGCCCGCCGCATCCGCCCGACGCTTTGGCCCGATCCCACAGGGGTGGACACGGACATCAGGAGCGAACCTGCGCTGACAGGATCAACCTCCGGAGAAGGCACCGAAACCGGCACCGAGGAGCGCCGCTTCGTAGATGCAATTGCAGATGTACTGGGGCGCCGGATGGACGTTGACCCGGGTGTGTTGGTCCTGGGCGAGGACGTTCACCGGCTCAAGGGCGGCACCAACGGGGCAACCCGCGGGCTGAAGGACGCCTATCCCGACCGGGTCCTTGGGACGCCTATCAGTGAGAACGCCTTCGCAGGCCTGGCAGGCGGACTGTCCATGACAGGGCGCTACAAACCAGTTGTTGAGTTCATGTACTCGGACTTCCTGTGGGTCGCCGCTGACCAGATTTTTAACCAGATCGGCAAGGCACGGCACATGTTCGGCGGCCAGTCCGCGATGCCCGTGGTTCTGCGCTCCAAGGTTGCAATGGGAGCAGGTTATGGCTCCCAGCATTCCATGGACCCGGCGGGTATCTTCGCCAACAACCCGGGCTGGCGAATCGTAGCGCCGTCAACTCCGCACGACTACATCGGCCTGATGAATACTGCGCTGGAACTCCAGGACCCGGTGCTTGTGCTTGAGCACGTCGACCTCTACGGGACCAAGGGAGACATACCCGCTGGAAATCTCGACTACCAGTTGCCCGTTGGCAAGGCTGCCGTGCGTCGCGCAGGCGAAGGTGTCACCGTACTGAGCTACCTGAACATGGTGGACGTTTCCCTCCGGGCTGCCGGGCAGCGAATGGATCTCGATCCCGAAATCATTGATCTCCGGTGGCTTGACCGAGCCTCCCTGGACTGGGACACGATCGGCGCCTCAATCCAGAAAACCAACAACGTCCTGATCGTCGAGCAAGGCGCCCGGGGCACCTCATATGGCGGCTGGCTGTCCGACGAGATCCAACGCAGATTCTTCGACTACCTCGACCAGCCCGTTCAAAGAGTTACGGGCAGGGAAGCGGCGCCGAGCATATCGAAAGTCCTTGAGGCTGCCGCCAATGCCGATATCGACGACGTCCTTGCCGGCTTTGACGAAATAGCCCGCAACCTCGGCCGTTCCTGAACCGGCTCCCATCAAAGGATATTCACCATGGCAACCATCATCACCATGCCGGCCGTCGTCGCAGACGCCACCGAAGCAGCCCTCCAGGACTGGCTCGTGAAAATAGGCGACACGATCGCCGCCGGACAGCCCATCGCCGAAATTGAGACTGAAAAGGCCACTGTTGAGCTACAGGCTGAGTTTCCGGGCACCATAGGAAGGCTGTTAATACAGCCGGGAACTTCCGTAGGTGTCGGTGAGCCCATTGCCGTGCTCGTGGATGCCGGGGAAGATGAGGCGTCCATCGACAAGCAGATCGCCTCCGCTGGCGGCGCCTCGCACAGCATTGCAGAGCATCTAGTTCCGGAGGACACTGAAGCCCCAACAACCCGGGATCCGCGGCGTGGGGCTCCGGACTCCAGCCCTGAAGCGTCCAGCAAGAATCAAGGACCGGGCTCGCGCATCTTCGGGTCACCCCTGGCCCGAAAGCTCGCAAAAGAAATGGGGATAGACCTCTCAGCATTGGAGGGTTCCGGACCCAACGGCAGGATTCTGCGCGGCGACGTTGAAGCTGCCGGAAGGCATCAAGCAGTGGGGCCACAGCCCGTCCCCAGGGTGCAAGAACCCGCTCCCGCTCCCCCGATGGCTTCATCGCAGACGGGAGCGCAAAACTTCCAGGACGTACCACTCTCCGGCATGCGCAAGGCCATTGCCAGGCGGCTCACCGAGTCGAAGACCAGCGTTCCCCATTTCTATGTCTCCATTGACGTCGAAATGGACGCGCTCCTGGCCTTACGCAAACAGATCAATCAGGACATGCCCGCCCAGGGACAGAAAACGACCGTCAACGACCTCGTTCTGAAAGCCCTGGGAGGCGCCCTCGTGGACGTGCCCGCTGCAAATGCTTCCTGGCAAGGCGACGCCATCCGCCGCTATTCCACTGTCGATGTCTCCGTGGCCATCGCGACCACGGACGGCCTGCTGACACCGGTGGTCCGCGGCCTGGAAAACCTCTCCCTCAGCTCTGTGGGCAGGCTGACGGGTGACTACAAAGAACGTGCCGCCGCCGGCCGGATCCGGCAGCAAGAACTCGACGGTGGGTCCTTCAGCCTCACGAACCTGGGCATGTACGGAACACGGGAGTTCTCGGCCATCCTGAACCCGCCCCAGGCAGGGATCCTGGCCGTCGGTGCGGCGGAACAGCGCGCCGTGGTGCGCTCCGGCCAGTTGGCAGTTGCCACGGTCATGAGCTGCACCCTCTCCGCAGACCACCGTGTTATCGACGGCGCGGTGGCAGCCCAGTTGCTGGCAGCATTCAAGGCGCGCATAGAGAACCCCCTCAGCATTCTCCTGTAGTCCCATCCACCAACTGAACCGTGTTGCACAAAGACGCGGCATCCAGCGAAAAGGTCCTATCCATGACTCAAGTAACAGCCGAGCACGACGAATTGCAAGAGGCCGTGCTGCAGCCATCCCTCAAATCCGCTGGCCATATCATCGTTGATACGCTGGCCGCCCATGGCATCAAGCGGGCGCATGTGGTGCCGGGCGAGAGCTTTCTTGACGTTCTTGACGGGCTCCACGGCTCCCCCATCGAAACCATCGTTTGCCGCCATGAGGGTGGTGCCACATACATGGCCGAGGCTGATGGGAAAATGAACCAGCTGCCGGGGATCGCGATGGTTACCCGTGGACCCGGCGCCGCCAATGCCCATGTTGGACTGCATACAGCATGGCAGGACTCAACGCCCATGGTTCTGTTCGTGGGGCTGATCCCCTTCGCCCACAGGGATCGCGAGGCCTTCCAGGAATTCGATATTAAGGCCTGGTTCGATACCGGCGCGAAGCGCGTGATGGTCCTGGACCACGCGGCACGCGCTTCCGAAATCGTTGCCGAAGCCTTGTTCGCGGCGATGAGCGGGCGCCCCGGTCCCGTCGTTGTTGGCCTGCCGGAAGACGTTATCCGCCAGCAGATCCCCGCGGAACTCCATCCAGCCATCCCTGTCGCCACCGGCGGAATGACCACCGTGGACGCCGCCGCGCTGGCCGATGCCTTGGCCGCATCCAGCAAGCCACTGTTTGTGACAGGTGGGAACGACTGGACCCAGGAAGGCGCGGACCAGCTCACGCGCTGGCTGGAAAAGCACCACATCCCGGCCGCAGCTGAATGGCGCACCGAAGGCACCATCCCTTTCGATTCGGCGTCCTACGTAGGCCCCATCGGCTACGGCAGGCCCCGCCCCACCTATGATCTGCTGGAAGAAACCGACCTGCTGATCTTTGTGGGCACGGTTCCCGGGGATGTTATTACCAACGGATTCCTCTGCCGCCAGGACTGGGCAAAAAAGAACTTCCTTGTCACCATCGACCCCTCGCTCCGTGGCCGCTCGGGTCCGGTCTCCTACCAAATCCTGGCCAAACCGGACGTCTTTATCCGTGACCTGGCAAAGATAGATCTTCCCGTCAAGGATGAATGGGTGAACTGGACGTCGAAAATGCGCGGGGAGCAGGAAGCCTTCGCCAGCCTGCCCCCGGCGACGCCGTCGGCTGGCCCCGCACGGATGGATACACTGATGGCCAACCTCGTCCCCACGCTACCTGCTGACGCCATGGTGACCCTCGGTGCCGGGGAGCACACCAACTGGGCCCATCGCTACTTCCCCACCCAGCGGTATGCCTCGATGATCAGTGCCCGGAACGGTTCCATGGGCTACTCGGTCCCCTCCGCCATCGCCGCATCCCTGGAATACCCAGGCCGGCGTGTGGTGACCATTGCCGGTGACGGCGAATTCCTGATGAATGGCCAGGAACTCGCGACAGCCGCCCAATACGGCGCCACTCCCTTGGTCATCGTCATGGACAACCAGGAGTACGGCACCATCCGCACCCACCAGGAACGTCACTACCCGGAGCGGGTGTCAGGGACCCAGTTGAAGAACCCGGAATTCGCGCTCATGGCGCAGGCCTTCGGCGGCTTCGGGATCAAGGTGGAACTTGATGCTGACATTCCTGCAGCCATCAAGGCTGCTCTGAAAGCCATAGACGAGGACCGCGTGTTTGCGCTCATCCATCTGGTGGTTGAGCAGAGAGTCAAAGCCTACTAACCACCCATCCGCCATCGGCTCACTTGAGCCGCTCCAACCCTCAACTTTTAAGGACTTCCCTTCATGACAGTTTCTGCGCTTTCCCCTGCCGTTTCATCTGAACGCGAAGCCGCGCTCCTCGCGTCCGTGCCTACCGGTTTGTTGATCGGTGGGCAGTGGCGGGATGCGTCCGACGGCAGCACGTTCGATGTGCACGATCCCGCCACTGGGGAGGTGCTGGCCACCCTCGCTTCCGCGACCAGCGAGGACGCTGTTGCCGCGTTGGACGCGGCCGACGCCGCCCAGTCCTCCTGGGCGCGCACCGCACCCCGAACCCGGGCCGAGATCCTCCGCCGCGCCTTTGACCTCGTCACCGAACGGGCCGAGGACTTCGCCCTGCTGATGACCCTGGAAATGGGCAAACCCCTGCCCGAAGCACGCGGCGAAGTCACCTACGGGGCGGAGTTCCTGCGCTGGTTCTCCGAAGAAACCGTCCGCGACTACGGCCGGTACCTCACCACCCCCGAAGGCAAAAACAAGATCCTGGTCCAACACAAACCCGTCGGACCCTGCCTGCTGATCACCCCCTGGAACTTCCCCCTGGCCATGGCCACCCGCAAAGTCGCCCCCGCCGTCGCCGCCGGCTGCACCATGGTCCTCAAACCCGCCAAGCTCACACCGCTGACCGCCCAGTACTTCGCGAAGACCATGCTCGACGCCGGCCTGCCCGCCGGAGTCCTGAACGTCGTCGCCTCCTCCAGCGCGTCGGGCGTCTCCGGGCCGCTGCTGAAGGATTCACGGTTGCGGAAGGTCTCCTTCACCGGATCCACCCCGGTCGGGAAGCGGCTCATGGCCGACGCCGCACAGAACGTCCTGCGGACCTCCATGGAGCTCGGTGGGAACGCCCCGTTCATTGTGTTCGAAGACGCAGACCTCGATGCCGCCGTGGAAGGGGCGATGGCCGCGAAGATGCGGAACATGGGCGAAGCCTGCACCGCCGCGAACCGGTTGCTCGTCCATTCCTCGGTCGCTGCGGAGTTCACGGCCAAGTTCGCCGCTGCCATGGGCGCTTTGGTGACCGGCCGCGGAACGGAAACCAACACGCAGGTTGGTCCGCTGATCGACGCCTCCGCCCGGGAGGATGTGCACGCTTTGGTGAGTGCCGCCGTCGACGCCGGAGCCGTTGCAGTTACGGGCGGTGCGCCCGTGGACGGACCCGGGTACTTCTACCAGCCCACCGTCCTGGCCAACGTCCCGAACGACGCAGCGATCCTGGGCCAGGAAATCTTCGGCCCCGTCGCCCCCGTCACCACCTTTACCAGCGAAGAGGACGCCATCCGCCTGGCCAATGCCTCCGAGTACGGGCTCGCGTCCTACCTCTACAGCAAGGATTTCAACCGGCTCCTCCGGGTTGCGGAGCAGATCGAGTTCGGCATGGTCGGCTTCAACGCCGGCGTCATCTCCAACGCCGCAGCACCCTTTGGCGGGGTCAAGCAATCAGGCCTCGGCCGCGAAGGCGGCTCCGAAGGCATCAACGAATACACCACCACCCAATACATCGGCATCGCCGACCCCTACGCCCGCTAAACGCCGGAACACACAGAAGCGCCTGCCGGCCCCTGTAGAGGGAGGCGGCAGGCGCTTTAGTGTTGGGCCAGACAACGTTGGTCCAGGGAAGGCAGTCGCCGCAGATGCAGTGACTACCGCGAGAACTCCGTCGGTGGGCTGTCCACCCAGTCCAGGTAGATCGGGTCCTCCGGGTGCCAAGCTCCCCAGTGTGAGACACGAGGGACATTTACGACGTCCCAATCCGAGTTGATGGGCCGGACGTCGATCCAGTCCCAGATGCAGGTCCGATGAAGGATCTTCCACACGCCATCGCGCTTCTCGCACAGATCGCGGTAGCGGCCTGCCTGGAACATTGTTACTTCGGGCTCTTTGAAGGGGACAACGCAGATGAACATGCTTTCGCGCTTCGCCCGATTGCCGTCGATCTCGGACAAGACATTGGAGATATGGTGGCTGCAACTGTGGATCTTGTCGTGCCAGGTCATGGCTGCATCGGCCCACCCATGGCCGTTTCCGACGTAGCTGCCGTGATCATCGAATGAATCATGCCAGTAGGTGGATTTCATCAGCTCGCGGTCGTGCCGGTCCGCGCCCCTCGCGTACAACATCAGATTGTCGTGGAGGGCTTGCTTGTCATACAACTCAGTTAGTTGAGCATCTGTGAGTGACATATATCCAGACTTTCTACTTCAAACGTCAGGCAGCTTCTTTGACTACCCTCGTTGGGGTTTTTAGAACGTGCGTGCGGCGACCCGCACTGGTTCGGCCCGCTTCAGGGCCTCGCCCAGACGCTCAGCTGACACAGGTGCCGCGGGAGCTTCGAGCATGCTTTCGTCCGGGGTTGCGGGGTCAGCCAGGTAAAGCCTGGTGTAGGCAGCGGCTTCCGGCTCGAAACGCCAGCTCTCAGCCAGCGCGCCAGCGTCCACCGCATCGAAACCCAGTTGCTCGATGACGCCCATTACCTTGGTTTTGGCAGAGATGTCATCGCCCGCCACCGGAAGGGCGGTGCGATCGGAGGCGCCGGCGGGGCGAACCAGCTGCGGAATGTGGTGCGCCAGGATGTTATTGAATGCCTTTGTCAGGCCGGCTCCTTGAAAGTGCCGCAGGACAAGCTCGCTCGTAGTGAGCCGTTCCTCGTCGAGCTCAGCCACCCTTCCATCCCGGAACGGGTAGTAGTTGGTGGTGTCCAGTACAGCTTTCCCTTCCAGGAGGGAGGCAGGAACGGCGGTGTGTGCCGTGAGCGGCACGGACAGCACCACAACGTCTCCGGCCGCTGCGGCCTGTTCGACGGTGCCGGCGGAAGCCAGGGGTCCCAACTCTGAGACGAAGCCGCCTAGGGTCTCCGGGCCGCGGGAGTTGGACAGCACTACACGGATCCCGGCATTTACGGCCAGACGCGCTATGGCAGCACCGATGTTTCCGGTGCCAATAATTCCAAGGGTGGTCATATCTATTCCTCTTTTGAGAGTAGTGGATTGGAGGTGGAGCATCCGGGGACCGGCCCGGATTCAGGGTCCGAAATGATGGCCGGGACGTGACCGGTTGCATCGAGCACGTTGTCCAGCCAGGCCACCCGGTTGGCGAACCGCTTGGCCTTGTGCGGAGCGGTCCACCGGTAGGCGTCGTTTTCCCAGTTGATCTTCAGCCGCCGGCGGGACGTCACAGCAGTGAAAGTGTGGATGAGCCACGGATTCCCCAAACCGTCGGCCACCACCACGTCCGGTCCCGGCAGGAGGGCCAGGAGATCTTTGTCTTGGAGGCCGGTTTCTTCAAATAACTCTTCAAGGGTCTGTTGTTCAGGCGTGGCACCGGCTTCCATAAAACCGGTGATGCAATGCCAAAGACCGCAGTCGTGACCAAGATTTCCGCTTCTTCTGAACAGGGCAATTTTGTCCCGCCACTGGACCACGGCCGCTATCACGGTACGGTCCGCCGGGATGTCATGCGCAGCGAGTGACGGAAACCCGACATTGGACACCGCATCAATGGCGCTCATATTTTCCTCCCAGCGCGTATTTAGCTCCCACGTGCAGCAACCGGCCCAGGCCGCTACACGACGTCGATCGACCGGGAGTTAACAAGCTCGCGGAACTTTGCACCGTGCCAGATGAGCGGCTCGTTTTCCCCGACTCCGAGCTTCTTCACCTCAAGCAGCGCCATCCAGTGGTCGCCGGCTTCTGAAACCTCATGGATGGAGCACTCGAGCCACAATGCAGCGTCTTCTATGAACACGGCCCCGTCCTCACCGACGTCGATTGCCACCTGCTCAAACCGTGCAGCGCGGTCCTTGCCGGCGAGCTTGCGGGTCAGATGCCCTTGCCCCTTGCCAAAGATCGAAACCCCGAGCGAGGCAGCGTCCTTGATCTGTTCCCACGTCTCCGACGACTTCTGCACAGCTACCGCAACCAGGCACGGTTCCAGCGACACTCCAACCATGAACGATGAGGCGACGAGCGCATGCTTCTCGTCGCCTGCTTCGATCGCGAGCACTGCAACGCCGGAGCGAAACTGCGCGAACGTGCTTCGCACCACCAAGGGGTCGTTGCCGAACGCGCTGACCTTCGGCCGGGTCATAAATTTTTGGCTCATGATTTCTTCCTCTGGTGCCCGAGTGGAGTGGTCGCCTTGAACCACTCCCGGACCGAATACGCCGGGACCGCTATGCAGCGGTCTGGCCGCCGTCAATCGGCAGCGCGACGCCGGTGATGTACGAAGATTGCTCACTGCCGAGGAACAAGACCGCATTAGCTACTTCTTCTGCGGTTCCGACCCGACGTGCCGGAACCATATTGATGAGGTAGTCGGCTGCGGCAGGGTTTTCGGCGAGGGCTTCTTCCATCATTGGCGTCCTAATGGGGCCTGGGCAGATGGAATTCGCGCGGATATTCTGTGCCGCGTATTCAAGCGCGATGGTGCGGGTCAATCCCAGGAGGCCGGTCTTGGCGGCGCCGTAGCTGCCATACAAGGGCGTTCCCATCAAGGCTGCGGCTGAAGCCACATTGACTATCGATCCCCCGCCGCGCTCCAACATGGCCGGAATGGCAAACTTCATCGTGAGGAAGGCACCCCGGAGATTCACGTTGATCATCTTGTCGAAGTCCGATTCCAGCGCCTCATGGTGCTGCACCATTGGGGCATTTGCTCCTGCGATATTGCACAGGATGTCGAGTCCACCGAATTCGCTGACGGCCAAGCTGACCATGGCCTTGGCGTCTACCGAGTTTGAGATGTCAGCCTGGATCGGCACCGTGCGGTCTCCCAGCTCGACTGCTGTCTTCTCCTGGGCCCCGGAGAAGTCCGCCAGGACAATGTTTGCGCCATGCTGATGAAACAGGCGGGCGGTTGCCAAACCCATGCCTGAACCCGCACCGGTGATTACTGCTGTCTTGCCTTCAAGTATGTTGTCCATGGTTGTTCCTTCATGTCCTGGTAGTTGGCCCACCATCAACGCTATGAGCGGATGGGGCTGCAACGGCATGGCCATCGGCGCCAACAAGGAAGGAAACTGCGCCAAGATATGGCCTCGGCGAACACTGCCCGCAGGAACAAATAGGCTCCCCGGAAGCCTGAACTGGATGACCAGTCCGGCTTCCGGGGAGCCCGTTGGCTGTCTATCTACTTTGCTGAGAGAACCGCGTCGCGGCTCCGGCTTTCATTCCCGGTTTGTCCTGCACTACCAGGTGCGAAGGCCTTCGAAAACACGAAACCGCGGTAGTCATCGGAGACAACTTCCTGGACCTTTTTGACGTATTTGTCGAAGCCCCCGGCATACGGAATGAAATAGCGCGAGCCGTCGTATTTGTTGACGTGGACCATGTAGTTGTCCACGGCCCGGCGCAACAGCGGCTCCGCAATCTCATTGCAGTGCTCGCCCCACTCCCGCTCTGCCTCAAGGCTGGCCTCAATGCGGACGGCGCCCTTCTTTTCGGCGTGCGCCATGATGTCCGCTACAAAATCAACGTGTTGGTTGTTCCCCACGAAGAAGTTTGCAAGCACACTGGGGCTCTGCGGGCCGGTAAGCATGAACAGGTTGGGGAATCCATGCGTCATGACCCCCAAATGGGTCTGCGGCTTATGGTTCCACCGGTCGCTGGGCTGTTGGCCGTGCTCATTGCGGACGTTGGCCTGGTCCAGGGCTCCCGTAAAGGCCTCGAAGCCGAGGGCAAAAACGATGAGATCAACCTCGTACTCATTGTTCCGGGTCTTGATCCCGGTCTTGGTGATGCGCTCCACCGGATCACTTCTCAAGTCAACCAGACTGACGTTGCTTTGATTGAAGATCGAGTAGTACCCGGTGTCGATGCAGAGGCGCCGTATGCCGATTGGGTAGGAGGTTGGCATCAGCTTCTCCGCGGTCTCCGGATCATCGATCATGTCGCGGATCTTGCCGCGGACGAATTCAGCTACAACGTTATTAACGTCGATGTTCGTCCCCTGGTCCGAGAAAGTTCCGAGCAAAGTCTGGCCCCCGAACGCCCATCTCGACTCGAGAATCTGCTGTTGCTGTTCCTCGGAAAAGTCTGAAGCCTTGCCCGCAAAGCCCTGCATGACGTACCCAACTGGAGAATTGTATGACTCATCACGCAGTTGCAGGACTTTCTTGTTGAGCCGGGCCTTCTTCCTCCTGTCCGCTGGCCCGTTGTGTGCAGGGATCGAGTAGTTCGGGGTCCTCTGCAGGACATAGAGTTGCCCGGCGGTCTTGGCGATCTCAGTCGCAGCCTGCACGCCTGAAGAGCCCGTTCCTATGACTGCCACGCGCTTGCCGGCAAACTCGACGGGGGTTTGTGGCCAGTGGCCGGTTTGATGCCATTCACCTTGGAAATCATCCAGGCCGGGGAAGTCCGGCTTGCGCGGCTTTGACAGCTGTCCGGTGGCCATGACCAGGTAGCGGGCCCAAACTGTCCGGCCCGTATTGGTCTTGATCAAGTATTTGTTCTCATGCGGCTGCCACTCAGCCGACGTCACCCAGGTGCTTAGCGAAAGGTTTCGGCGCACATCGAGGCGGTCCGCAACATAGTTCAGGTAGCGCAGGATTTCGGGTTGCGCTGCGTATCGTTCGCTCCAGTCCCATCCCGTGTAAAGTTCGGGATCAAACATGAAGGAGTAGCTGTGGCTCTCCAAGTCCACGCGGGCACCCGGGTAGGCATTGTGATACCAGACGCCCCCGACGCCGTCTGCTCCCTCAAAGCCGTGGACGTCATGTCCCAGATCTGCAAAACGGTGGAGGGCGTAGATGCCCCCCATGCCGGCGCCGATCACGACGACGGAATATTCCTCAGTCCCGTCTGCCTGATTTCGTACGTTTGAAAAGCCCACCGGATCTCCTTTGATGTCAGTGCGTCGGCTTCTTTGCCGATCCTCGTTCACAAATAACGGTTCACAAATAACGCTAAGAGCCGCTGGGGCAGGACCGGCATGGCAATGGACGCCAATATGGCGGGAAAATGCGTCAACCAGTCATCCACCCGGTTAGCGTCAACTCGTGCGGGTCTCGGCCAAGGCGACGATCGCTACGGCGCTCGTGGTCTCCACACCTAACTGGTTAATGGCCTTCAGTGTGAGTTCAGCGCATGCTCCATGGTTCTCATCGCGGAACACGCGCGTGACCTCGCCTCCGATCCACTGGGTATCACCAAAGACACCCGGCTGCTTAATGCGGACCGAAAGCGACACAAGATCCGCGTCGTCGCCCATCCAGTTGGTCACGCAGTGCGACATCCACGACACGCGCTGGTTGCCGTTGTCGTACGCGCCCGGCATACCGATCGCATGCGCCATGGCAGCGTCCTGGTGTCCCAAGCTCGGGAAGGGCTCGGAGAGGAAGTGCTCGGGACCGAGGTTCGTCGGCGCGTTTGGGTCGCCGTTCCTCACTCGCTCCTGCTGGCGCACTCGGGTCTCGACGCCGCGGTAGCCGGCGGTACCGATTGCGCCCGCGTAGTACGCAGTCATGGTGATGAGGTCGAGCGGACCCTTGACCACCTGCGGCACGACATCGCCGACGGATACCGTCTCAGCAAAACGCGTGCGCTGGCCGCGGATCTCCTCAGCAAGGATCGCGGCTCGGATCTGGTCCTTCTCCTCGTCCGTATACACATGCGGATCGCGGGGTTCGTGCATCCGCTGGGCCTCGGAACTTCGAGCCACACAGACGATCGTGTTACGGACGATCCCGACCAGCTCTTCGCCGACGAAGTAATCGGTGCGCCCCACCTGCTCCACGAGGCGGCCCGACCGGCGGCCAACCCGTTCGCGTACGTCCTCGACGAAGGCGCGGGCCCGCACCCGCTCCCCCAGCCGGATCGGCCGGCGAAAGTCGAGGTCGGCACCAAGATGAATGGCCTGGAGGCCCTCTGACATGCCCATTGCGACTTCGGCGTCACACACGGAGTAGAGGAAGGTGGGGGGTGCAATCCGGGTACCGTGCCGCGTTGTCTGCGCGTACGAATCGGATAGCCACAGCGGGTTCTCGTCGCCGATCCCCCATGCGTAGTGGCGGATCGAGTCGGTGCTGGCCTCCTCGTTCCATTGCACGATAACGGCTGACTCGCCGACAAAGCTCCTCATGTAAGCGACGTCTTCATCGGTGATCCGCTTTGCCGGTACGGAAGTAGCTGCGCTGGTCATGTTGTTGGTCCTAACGAGGTGGTGTGGACTGAGACGACAGCATCGACGACCGTGACGGTTGCTGTCGCCGGGTCCGCAAGGATGGGATTGAATTCGAACTCGTGGATGTTCCCGTGCCGTTCGGCCCAGGCAACTATGTCGATCACACTGCTCGTAAGGGCCTCGAGGGTCTTCCCGCCGGCCTCACCGCGAAGGCTGGTGGCCACAACGCGCGCGTCAGAGATGGCTTGCCGGACCTCCGACCGGGACACCGGGAGCGGAAGGATACTTATATCGTCGATTGCCTCAGTCATCCCGCCGCCGGCGCCGATGACGAGGACCGGACCAAATTCGGGATCGCGTCGAAGCCCCAGGAGGACTTCGGTCTTCCCTGGTGCCATCGCCTGGACAGAGATCGTCGCGGCCTCCCCCTGGAGGGATGCGAGCTGGGTGGCTGCCGCACGCGCGCTGTCGGCGTCGTTGACGCCGATGAAAACGCCGCCGGCGTCTGCCTTGTGCAGGATCTCGGCGTCGTCAATTTTGATCGCCACTGGGAAGCCGATCTCCTCGGCAGCCTGGACAACGCCGTCGACATCACGGACGGCGCGGCTGGCGGGCACAGGGACACCGGATTCCGCCAAGGATTCAGCCACCTCACGCCACGTCAGGTTGGACGTCCCGTCAGTCGTCGTCGTCTTGAGGGCCCTCCCCACGAGATCTCCGCGGTTGGCACGGGTTCTTTGGACGTGGGCCCATGAAGATGCGGCCGCGATGGCATCCAGCGCACGCCCCGCTGTAGGCAAGGAAAGCACTCCTGCTTTGCGCAGGATCCCGGCCTGGGCGGCCGTGACCCGGTCGTCCTCGGACAACGGGACCACCATGACGCGTACTCCCGCCGGGATGCTCATCCCGGCGATACCGGCCGCCAACTCATCGAAATCGTGCGCGAGCCGGGTCGCCGTCACGATAACCCAACCGTCCGACGTCGTGGCGAAGACCCGTTCAAGGATGCGCAGGTAGTCGGCAGTGGATGACTGGACTCCGACGTCGATGGGGTTGCCGAGGTGATTGCTGCCAACCGCATCGCCGATTGATTGGAGCGCATCTGGTTCAATATCCCGGAAAGTCAGGCCGCGGTCATCGGCCAGGTCGTTCCAGAGCCCCACCTGGGCGCCGGAAGTCGTGACGACCGTCAGTTCCTGGTCACCGCCGGAGAGCCGTCCATGGAAGACGTCGAACGTCTCGGTCAAATCAAGGAGTTGCTCAGGCGAGGTACACACCATTCCGAAACGGTGGCGCAGGACGCTCAGAGCGACACGGCCGCTGCCCGCCAGCTTCCCGGTATGCGACTGGGCGCTCATCGCGCCGCGGGTGGACCGTCCCAGTTTCAGGACGATGACCGGGATTCCGCGGTCCCCCGCAGCGGTTGCAGCGGCTTCGAGGTCGTCGTTTGCGCTGAAGCTCTCGACGATGCAGGTGAGGACATGCGTGTCCGGATCAGCGCCCAACCACTGCGCCCAGTCGGTAAAGCCCGTAGAAATCTCGTTTCCTGAGCTGGCCCATGCACTCAAGCCGCTCGCGCCGCGTGCGGCAAGGGATTGCATGAGCGCGTTTCCGAGTCCGCCGCTCTGGCTGAACATGGCCACGTGACCTGCCGGAATCGCACTACGCTGCAGGACCGAGGAGAACGTTGCGGTCAGTGACCGGCCCACGTGCATAAAGCCGATGCAGTTGGGCCCGATAAGTCGGGTGGTGCCCTTGGCCAATTCTGCACGGAGCAACTCGTCGCGGTCGTGCCTGCCGGTCTCACCGAAGCCGGCAGCGAAGGCCACCGCGAAAGGGACGCCGAGCGCCACGCACTCGCGAAGATCCTCGATGACCCTGTCGGCCGGTCCCACGAGGACGGCAACGTCGGGCACCTCGGGGAGGTCGGAGAGGCTCTCCACGGTGGGTACACCGAGCACTTCCTTGTGCACGCTGCTGACTGCGTAGTACCGCCCCTCGAAGCCGAGCCGGGCGAGGTAATCCAACGTCCGTCCCGAGGTCTTCCATGCGTCCCGGGAGGGGCCAACCACCGCCACACTCTCTGCGTTTAGCGGGTTATCGATGCGCACCGGGCTCAAAACGGCCTTGCTATCCAACATTTACATTCCTCCAGTACGTCGGATGGTCCCCGGCCTGCGGCGGGCGGGGACTTCTATTGCCTCGACCACGACGCCGAGATCACGTTCGGTATCGAAGTAGGCAAATCCGCCGTCGCCGCCCTGGCCATAGCCACGCGCGGTTTGCGTAACCCGATATCCGGACCCTTCCATCAGCGTGATCGCGTCATCAAGGCTGTCCACGAAGACGCCCAAGTGGTGCAGGCCGGTGCGCCCCTGTTCGGTGAACTCGTGATAGATACTTGGACCGGCCAATGGCTGGATGAGCTCGATCTGGGGATTGGACCCGCCCATGGCGAGCTTCATGGCAAAAGCGCCTTCCTCGGCGCCAAAGCGTGACCAGGGCATGAACTCCTGGTCATAGCTGTAACAAGTCCACTCGTCGATGCCGAAGGCTCGCCCGTACAAGTCGATGGCCCCGTCCAGGTCCGGCACGAGGATCCCTACCTGCCCCACTTTTCCTATCGGAACAGAAGCTGCGAACTGAACAGATTCCGCTCCCGCAGCGGGCCTGGCAGCGTCGCCATCCCGCTCAAACTCTCTTGATGTGATAGTTGCATTCATAATGTAATAACTACGCTAGCTTTCTAGTTGCTGTCAACGGATAAAATGCTGTCCGCGGTAACCGACTCTTTCTCATGGCGTTGTAGCTCTCCTTTCGCCATGTGCGTATGATTTCCGCATGGCAAGTACAACTAAGACAGTCGACAAACCGTCCCTCGACAGCGAAGCTCCGAAGGACCTGGTTCAGTCGGTTGCCCGGGCCCTGAACATCGTTGATGTCGTTGCGGCGTCGAAGGAGCCCATGCGGGCCCAGTCCATCGCGAGCGCAGTAAACCTGCACATTGCGACGACCTCCCATTTGCTGGCGACGCTTGTACATGCCGGTTACCTGGAACGTAACGAGCGCACCTACAAACTCGCCGCCGGGAAAATCCTGGATCTTAGTTCACGCGTGGAAGACGACTGGCGTCCGTCGCCCCTGGCGCTGCGTCTCTTGAAGATGGTGGTTGATGCTACCGGCGAAAGCGCCTACCTTTCCGCGTGGCAAGGCGGCACTGTCACTGTGGTCGCCGTTGAGGAGGGCAGCCACGCGGTTCGGGTAGCGGATCTTAGGGTTGGCGTTTCCGGCGACATTCATGCTCGCGCCTCAGGCAAGGCCCTCCTCGCCTTCGGTCCGGAATCACAACTGGAACGGATCCGGTCCGTAGACGGTGAACTCACGCGGCGAACCGAGCATACGATCACTACCCTTCCTGAATTCTTGGCCGATCTTGAGGTGACCAGATCGCGTGGTTACGCACTGGACCACCAGGAATACGTTCTTGGCGTCTGCGGCATGGCAGTTCCTCTCTTCGAAGGGTCCGAACGCCCCCGCACTGCTTTGACGATTACGGTCCCGCTTCACCGGTTTACCAACGAGGAGCACTTCCAGAAGTGCGTCGATGCCCTGATGGAAGCCCGCCGCCTGGACGATGAAGAAGGAGACTCAACCCAGCCGTAGTACGTCCAGTTCCAGTACCGGACCCCCTTCCCCGTGACAAACTTCCAGGGACGTCCGGGGGCCGTCCTCCAACCGGGGAAAATCTGAGCTGGCAAGGTAAGCGCACAAGCGGGTTCCTTTCGAAAGCCGGATCGCAGTGGATCCAAGATCCACGGTGATTGACTTCCCGGCGCTACCCTCCGCAGTGCTGAATGAGGACCCCTCGCAGAGCAGCTCGGAGGAGCCGTTGTCATCAAGTGTCGCCAGCTTGATGATCACAGGCGTGGGACCCGTGGCCGCAACCTTGAGGCTGCACGTGACCGACCCGAGGATCTCGACGTCTTCGAAGAGTGGTTCCGAAACGAACGACTGCACGTCATGGCGCGCGCTCAACGCGTCCACCATTCGCGGACCTGAATTCGCGCCCACTTTGTAGCCCGGAAAGAATGTTCGCCCGCCGATTGTCGGTACGGGCGGCTCCAGTGACAGCCCGGCGTAGGTATCTGTACTCGTTACAGCACCGTCCGGCGTGCTGGAGCGTAATTGAAGCTGCATTCTCTGTGTGTCATCCGGCGGCCAGCTCGAGAAGCATCGCCATTCATCAGCTCCCATGGAGAAAACACTCACAGGGTGGTCAGCGCGGTTGCGGCCGTCGCGTATTTCCTCCAGCCAACCGAGTTGAAGGGAGGTCGGGTCCAGGCTGTCAAACGATGATGCAGGACCAAAGAAGCGCGCCGGGAACCATCCGCCCATGAGACCGTGCGCCCAGGGCCCTATCAAGAGGCGATCATGGAGATTCCGCGCGCCCATGGCCTCTCGTCGCACAAAACTGGCAACTGTTCCTGGAAGGAAAATGTCGAACCAGCCTCCGATGACAAACGCCGGCACCTCAACGTGCCCAGCCAGCTCCGGATCCACCAGCGAACGGCTACGATCCCGCCAGTCGCGCAGGTACGGCGCGAACTCCCCGGCCTCCTCGATGAGTTGGTGAAAAGTACGGATTTTCCCCTCTGCGACGCTCCGCTCCAGGCCTGCGATCCGCGGACGGCTTTTTTCATCCATACCGGCGCTTGCGAGGAGAATCGACACCCAGTGTGCAAGGAATCCCAACACGACGTTGTCGTCCTCGTAAAGCCAACCGGAATGGACGTCGTCGGCGGTCACAGCGGGAACAATGCCAATGAGGCCTTCAGGATTCTTCGCCGCCGCCAACCACTGGCTGATACCTACGTATGACCCGCCCACCATGCCCACTTTGCCGTCGGACCACGGCTGCCCGCGCACCCACTGGATGGTGTCCACACCATCATCGGCTTCATTCACAAAAGGAACGAAGTCGCCCTCGCTTCGAAACCTGCCCCGTACGTCCTGAACCACCACCGCCCAGCCGCTTTCCACGGCGCGCAGGACGTTAATCCACGTGTTGGCGTGTGCGGGGTCGTCCTTGCAGTAGGGCGTCCGTATCAGAACTGTGGAGCGCGGTTCCCCATCACTTGGCCGGTACACATCTCCAGAGAGGGTAACGCCGTCGCGCATTGCGACAGGGACGTGCTTCTCAACTATCAGGGTCATGGCAACCTTCGGTGTTTCGCAATCGCAGTCGGTCTGGCCTGGGATGGTCACCCGGCTGTTTGGACCATGTCCAGGCGCGGGTAGTGGTCAAGAAGTTCCGCGCCATTTGCCGTGACGACAACGAGGTTCTCAAGACGTACGCCTCCGACACGGTGCTGCCCTTCGATACCTTCGATGGCAATGACCATGCCTTCTTGGATCTCCTCAGGATGGTCAAGCGACCACGAGCGCGTAATGGTGGGCGGGTTGTAGTGGATTGCCCGGGACCCTGCGTTGACCAGGCCGATCCCGTGCCCCAGTTCGATGCTGAAACACTCTGCCTCGGACGGAAAGCCAAGATCTTCCGCGGGGGCAAGTACGGAGGCCACGTCAGCTGTGCTTGCGCCGGGTTTCATGAGCGACATCGCCAGATCCAAACGGTCCGTCAGCTTTGCGTAGGACGAGCGCTCGGCTGACGTCGGGGCGCGGCCCACGACGTATTGGCGGTAGAGACACGCGGTGTACCCCATGTAGGAAGTTCCGCAGGTGAGGAGGTAGGCGAGATCGCCATGCTCAACGATGCGGTCTCCACCGCTGATCCCACGGGGGAATGACAGTGGTCCGGAGAGCAGACGGGCGGCTCCCACTTCCGCACCGGCATCTTCAATGGCGCGACGGGCCATCAACGCGATCTGGGCCTGCTTGGTTCCGGGCCGCAATGCGGCCCGGGTCGCCTCAAACCCTGCGGTGCTCAAGCTCGCCGCCATCGAGATGCAGGAGATTTCATCAGCGGTCTTGATCGTTGAGCATTCGAGCAAGAGAGGGAGCCCGGGAATTGTTTGGATACCTGCATCGGCCAGGGCATTCATACCGGGCTCATCAATCTCGCTGACGGCCAACTGCTCGCCCTGGAGAGATCGTGATGAAAGTTCATCGCGGATCTGGGCTGCGAAAACGGCCGACAGTTCGGCAATTGCAGAACTGGGTGCCACACCGCCGAGCCAAGAGATGGCTGGGCGCCACTGCGTGATCCATGGAGCCTGGTCGGGCATTTGCTGGAGGGATCCCGCTGGCGCGAACACGATTGGTTCCTCATCTGCGAAGAACAATGCATAGCCCACCTGGAGCGAGAATTCTCCCCACCAAAAGCCCGTCAGATAACGCACATTGTCCGCGCCCGTGAGCAGGAGCGCAGGTATGCCCTTGGAGCGCATCAGGGCCCGCATACGGTCAGCGCGTTCTCGACGCATCCGCTCGAGATCAACGCCTACGTGCAGTTCTGTACGTGCCGGTCCGAAGTGCAATTTCTGGTGATTTTCGGGCATCGTTGCCTTGGCCTTTCGTGTTTATGGATGTTAGTGCTGCGGCATTTCAACCGATCTTTGCTCTGAAACAACGCTAAGAGGGGGCGGACCCTGAGCGACACGGCATAGGACGCCAATGACGTAGGAAGCCACGCCAGACTTCCAGTTTGTTAACTCAGTGGCTATCGCTGCCCTGCGCGGCGACTGCCCACGCGGGGTCGCGCCGTTCCACGAAGGCCAGGGCACCCTCACGCGCTTCCGGTCCACTTCGCAACGGAGCAACGATTTCTTCCTGGGCAGCGAAGCGCGCCTCCGCTGCGGCGTACCGCGATTCCGAGATGATGCGCTTGGCAGTCTTCATTGCAACGGGTCCGTTGAGCTGGATTTTTGCAGCGAGTTCGAGTGCTGTGTCGAGTGCTTTGCCCGGCTCAGTCAGCCTGTTGATGAGACCGAGCTCGGCGAGGCGGGCCGCAGTGATCGGCTCTCCCAGCAGCGCCAGCTCCATCGCGATGTGATACGGCATACGGTCCGGCAGGCGGAGTAGCCCGCCGCCTGCGGCGATCAGTCCCCGCTTTACCTCAGGAAGGGCAAACGAGGCTGTTGAGCTGGCCACGATCAAATCGCATGCGAGGGCAAGCTCAAATCCCCCTGCGTAGGCATACCCTTCGACGGCGGCAATGACGGGTTTCACGGGCGGCCGACGGGTGATGCCGGCGAAACCACGTCCTTCAAGGACCGGAACGTCTCCCGCTGCAACCGATACGAGGTCAGCGCCTGCCGAGAAGTATCCGCCAGCGCCGGTGAGGATGGCGACGCTTGCAGAATCATCGGCGTCGAACGCATCGAACGCAGCTGCAAGCGCCAGTGCTGTGGGGCGGTCAATGGCATTTCGCTTGTGCGGACGGGTGATCGTCATGATGCGAACTCCCCCGGAGTTGCTGACGTGAACGCTTGGCTCACTCTGTTTGTTGCTTGCTCCCGCTTGAGGCTGGGTTTGTTGCATCGTTCATCCTTTGGGTCGTCATGATGGGACTAGAGCTGCGGATTGCTGATCTAGATATTTTCAAATGGTGAATGTTACTACCGTGATACGATAGTAACATTGCTACTTTCCACGAGGATTTCTTCTTTCTCGTGCTAGCCACAATTTCGGATGGAATGAAGGGAAATAACCATGAAACCCGCGCAAAGACTCCGGGAACTGCTCGCGGATTCCAAAATGATCATCGCGCCGGGAGCCTACGATGCACTCTCAGCGAAGTTGATTGAGCAAGCCGGCTTCGATGTCGTGCTTATCGCCGGGGGCACTTACTCCAACTTCCACTACGGGGTGCCGGATAACGGTTTTATCTCCCAGGGAGAACTCATCGAGGCCGGCAGGCGCATCACGGCAGTCACAGACCTGCCACTCATTCTCGACTTTGATGATGCAGGAGGATCACCCCTTCAAGCGTTCCGTGGCGTCCAACTTGCCGAGCAAGCCGGCGTCGCAGCCCTGCTGGTCGAAGACATGGTGCCTGCAACGAAGCACTTTTGGACACCCAGAGACGGCGGGGAGCGCTGGAAGCCGCAACTCAAACTTCGAACCGTCGAGGAGATGAGTGACATCATCCGTGCCTGCGTGGAAGCCCGGACGTCCCCGGATATGGTGATCGTGGCCCGATCGGATGCCAGCCGCTTTGGCTTCGACAACCTCTCTGAACGCATGGCTGCCTATTCTGCTGCCGGCGCAGACATGCTCTATCCGTGCGGCTACCCCCTTCTCGACTTGCCCAAGCTCTCGGAAGTCGTCCCAGGCAAGTACGTCATGGTGACCGTAAAGAATCCCACCCTGGAAGAGCGCCAGGAACTCGAAGACGCCGGTGTAAAGATGCTGCTGGTCATCAACACAGTGAACGGTGCCGTAGCGGGCTTTCGCGAGAATCTGTCCCTCCTCGCGCGTGGTGAGTTGCTCGAGGGCGAAGCAGAAGGCGGCGCTTACATACCCATCATGGAAGCAATCGATGCGGCAGACTGGGCCCGCAAGGCCCGCCACTTCGGTTATTCCTGACAGTTTGTTGCAACTGATTCACGAGCAGAAAGCGCCGACGACATCTCAAGTCGTCGGCGCTTTCATTTGCGTCAGGCCGGAGTTTTTACACCCGCGGCCAGCTCCGGTCCCGTGAGCGGAGTCGGATTCCAGCCTTCGCCCATGGCAACAAGACCTTCAGTCATCATTCCGTGGCTGACCGCGTCATTCATGGTCTTTTTGAGCTCGTTCACCATCAGCATCCGGGTGGAACGCAGCGTCAGCGTAGGCTTCGCGGCAAGCATCCGGGCAAGTTCATATGCCCTGGTGACTACCTGATCCTTGGGCACGACTTCGTTCACGGCACCCCATTCGTATGCCTGCTGCGCAGTGATCTCCTGGCCGGTGAGGTGGAAGTACCGGCCCCGGTTCAGGCCGATGACCAGCGGCCAGATGATCTGCATGCCGTCGCCGGGAATGTTTCCCTGGGAGAAATGTGCATGATCGGCGAACACGGCATCCTCGGAAGCGATGACGATGTCGCACAACAGCGCCTGCTCATTGTGATACCTCGCCGGACCGTTTACTGCGGCAATCATGGGAACCTCGATGTCGAGGTGGCCGAGCACAAGGCGCTTGGCGTCGTGATGAAGGCCTAGCCAGATCTCAGGGGTTACCCAGTTCTTGTTATCAATCGGGGCTTCCTTGTCGATGAAGGTGTCGCCCGCTCCGGTGATGATGACAACGCGGTTCCCCCGGTCCCTGCTGATGTCATCCCAGAGCGATGAAACATTGTCATGGACTCCTACACCCCAGACGACGTCGCTCCCATCCGTATGGAACGTGACGAGCAGAATGCCATCCTCGTCACGCTCCAATTTGATGTGCTCGTACTTGTCCTTGTAGTCATCAAACGTTATCCACGCCATCGTGAATCTCCTTATTTCTGTGATTGAGCCATGAGTCGCGCTCCATGGGGCCGTCCGGCCGGCGCGTTCTAAACTCTCGTAATATGAACTGTATATACAAATAGCGCGAGTTCTCAATAGTCGTTGGCAAAAATCCGCGCGAGGAATAGCGTTTCGTGTCCGCCCTGCTCATGGCGGCGGCGGCAAGTCCAACTCTGACCGAATCATGGAGCAGTCCTCCGGCCGGCGTAAGCGAGCAGGGCGCTGTCCACGGTTGCCGGCTCCGTGCTGTCCAAACGCGCCAGGACGTGACCATCGGGCCGTACAAGGATGGCCTCGTCCCTGTTTACACGGTAAGCAGCCGCCCACTCGGCCTCTGCAGCGAC
Source organism: Paenarthrobacter sp. 10L412 (assembly GCF_056395565.1). NCBI lineage: Bacteria > Bacillati > Actinomycetota > Actinomycetes > Micrococcales > Micrococcaceae > Paenarthrobacter > Paenarthrobacter sp. 10L412. The sequence goes on from NZ_JBFTJT010000001.1 coordinate 120,939, forward strand.
GAAGTCCCCTGAGGGCCCGAACGTCACCAAGCGGTGTGGAATGCCATGCATGTCTGCGCGCCGCGCTGCCTCTTTTGCCGGCTCGGAACCAGAGCGGGCCAGCACGGTCAGTTCACGTCCGAACAAATCAAGCGTTGAGACAGTTTCCTCGGCGTTGAGCCACACGTGCGGGGCGCGTTCACCCACGGCAGCAGTTGGGGTGAAAGTTCCCACCGGCCAGCCGGCATCCGGCAATGTGGGTCCGGCAACCGCTCCACGGTCATAGCGGAATCCGATGTCCAGGCCAGGGTGTACAAAGTTTTCCGGCCGGAAGGAGCGGGGGCCTTCATCGGCGTTACCGACAATGGATCGGAAGTTGCGGACGGATTCGGCCATGTTAAACACTGCAACGGGCCGCCGCTCCACTTCGTACGTGGCCAGGAGGGCAGGATCAGCCCAGCCCTTGAGGACAGCTGCCAGCTTCCATGCGATGTTGTGGACGTCCTGAATGCCGGTGTTTTGGTTGAAGCCGCCGTATGGAGGCATGACGTGCACGGCGTCTCCCGCGAGCAGGATCCGGCCGGACTGGTAACAGTCAGCCACCCAGGCGCCCACAGTCCAGGTCCGGGCGTCCATTAACTCCACCGACTCGTGAGGATCGCCGATCGCATCGCGTATTTGCGTCGTCCAGTCAATGTCTTCGAAGGGCACCCTGTCCATGACCAGCGGGCGGCCCAGCATCGCTACCCGATCGGTCGCGTCCACGGGAGCGATCACGACAGCGCCGATGGTCTGTGGATTATCGAGATAGATAAAGCTGGAGGGATCGCCCGTGCGCCGCTGGATAACAGGCGAACGGAACAGTACGCTCACGGCCGTCTGCAGGTCCTGATCGCCCGTCGTCCCGATCCCCAGGGCAGTGCGCACCTGGCTGGCGGCGCCGTCGGCCGCGATGACATATTTTGCGGCAACGTCCACAGAGCCATCATCATCGGCTATGGACACGAGGACTTCTGTCCCTGTGTCCTTAACCGTCGACACGGTCCTTCCGAACTCGATCGTGACCGTGTCCTCTGCCTGGGCCGCGTCAACGAGGATGGGCTCAAGGGCGTCCTGTGAGCACAGCACCACATCCAGGGTCTCCGGACCGAGGCTGGTGTCGGCGGGGCCGTCAGCACCGCTGCTGGTGACTACAGAACGCCACGGTGATACGGCATCGCTTCCCAGCAGGCGCCGTGGTCCGCCAGGAAGCGCCGCAGCCCGTACTTCTTCCGTGAGACCGAGCTCGCGAAAAACCTCCATGGTGCGGCAACTGACCGCACGGGACCTGGGGTGGCGCGACCGCTCGGTTCGTCGCTCGACAACGAGGGTGTCCACGCCGAACCGCCCCAGGAGGATCGCCGCCGAAAGTCCCACCGGACCAGCTCCGATAATCAGGACGTCGACGCTGCGCTTCGCGGGTTCATTCCGCTCGTTCACTGGCTGACTCCTGCAAACTCCGTCAGTTCTGGCTCCGTGATGCGGGAATCCATGTACGTCAGTTGGCCGCACGGCTGCATCCTGGCGCGCAGCACGTCATCGAACGCAGCGCTGACATCAAGGGGCGTCCATGACTCGCGGGTGAGGGCGGAGTCGACGACGGCCGGGTGCGAAAGCAGCATGAGGTCATGCCCGTTCGCAAAACGGACCACTTGGCCGTTTACTCCTTTGCTGAGGTCGGACAGGAGATAAAGCACCACTGGAGCGTTTGTGGACGGCGGCGGCGCGATGGGGTTTCCGCCGAAGAACTTCGTGTACGCCTCGGTGCCGGCCGTCATCATCGGTGTGTCGGCATGGGGTGCCATGGCGTTTACCCGGATGTCTCCACCTTCGGCGCCGAACTCGGTTGCCCAGGCGAAAGTCAACGAGGCGATCGCCGCCTTGGCTGCGGCATAAGCACTCATCATCCGGAGACCTACAACCGCGCCCGAGGTCACATTGACGATCGATCCGCGTCCCTCCATCGCGGCAAGGCCATGGACTGACATGAAGTAGGTACCACAGACGTTTATGTCCACGTGGCGGCGGATGTGCTCCTGGGTCTCCTGCCCGGCAGTCACGGTCTCCAAATAGCCGGCGTTGTTTACCAGGCCGTCAAGTTTCCCGAAGCGCTCTACCGCAGTAGAGACCAGCCGCTGGCAACTGTCCCAATCGGTGACGTCCGCCGCGACGGCCATGGCTTCGCCGCCTGCCCGGTTGATCGCCTCCGCCACAGCCTCGGCACTTTCGGCATTAATGTCCGAGACGACGACGCGGGCACCTTCCGCTGCGGCCGCGTGTGCATAAGCCTCGCCGAGGCCGCGACCGGCGCCGGTAATGAGGATGTGCTTTCCAGCGAGGATTTGATCGCTAGTCATTGAAATGCTCCTTTGCATTCGTGGTCTGGACAGGGGATGCTTTTCCCCAATCCGTGGCATAGATCGGGTCGTGCGGATAGCGATCGCCGAAGTTGGACGTGGGTGGGATGCCAAACAGCTCGGCTACGTCGGCTTCCGGACCGAGCCGTTGCGCCCCGTCCCAGACGCAAGTCCTCGCGAGCACCTTCCACTCCCCTTGGCGCCGCTCACAGAGATCCCGGTAACGGCCAAAAAGCAGGTCCGTAGGGCCGCCGTCGGCTGGAACCGTACGGTAGATGAACGCTGTTTCACGCTTGGCTTCGTTGCCGTTGAGGTCGATGAGTATGTTGGTCACGTAGTGGCTGGCCTTGTGGGAGGACTCCCGCCGCATGGAATAGGCCCAGTCGCAGAAGTCATGGGACAGGCCCACATACATGCCATGATCCTCAGTCGCCTCAGGCCAGTAGGTGGACTTCATCAGGTCCAGTTCCTTCCGGTCCATGCCCCGGCAATAGCGGATCATGTTCTCGTTCAGCTCCTGCTTGGCGACCAGGACACGCAGTTGATCCAGCTCGGCAGCCCAGTCCACCGTTTTGCCGGTGTTCGGCGTAGCCTCCTTCATGGGCTCAATTACTCCAGTCATCTATCGGGTCCGGGACAGGAGCAGCGCCTCGCCCTGGCCGCCTCCACCACACAGTGCCACAGCAACTTTGCCCCGTTCGCGGCGCTGCAGCTCGTAGACAGCGGAGACAACCACGCGCGCCCCGGAGGCGCCAATGGGGTGTCCGAGCGCGATGGCGCCGCCGTTCACGTTGACCTTGTCCATCGCAATTCCGAGCTGCGCAGCTGAGTGGAGGGCTACGGACGCGAACGCTTCGTTGATCTCCACGAAATCCAACTCTTCTACGGTCCAGCCCGCGGCTCCGAGCGCTTTCGCAATGGCTTGCGCTGGTTTGTCCGGCAGGGATGTGTCGGGGCCCGCAATCTGTCCATGAGCTGCGAGCACAGCCCAGATCTCCAGGCGATGGGTCTCTGCGTATCCGCGCGTGGTAAGGACGACGGCGGCAGCACCATCAGTGAGCGGCGATGCGTTGCCGGCCGTTACGGTACCGCCAGGGGAAAAAGCCGGCCGGAGTTTGCTGAGGGACTCCGCATTGCTGTCCGGACGGACACCCTCGTCCATGCCTGCCAATTCAGCCGTTCCCCGCCGACGCGGCACTTTGACCGGAACAATTTCCGCATCAAAGTACCCTGCGCTCTGGGCCGCTGCTGCCCGTCGATGGGAGTCTGCAGCGGCGTTGTCCTGCTCGGCACGAGCGATGCCGTGTACGTCATTGGCGCGGTCAGTATTAAGGCCCATGGACTCGTGGTCGAAGGCATCGGTTAGCCCGTCATGGGCAACAGAGTCCGACAGCACGGCATCCCCGTAGATCTGCCCGGCGCGTAAACCAGGAAGCAGATGCGGAGCATTGCTCATTGATTCTTGTCCGCCCGCGATGACTACTTCCGCTTCGCCAAGCTGGAGTAGCCGGCTGGCTTCGATAATCGCGGTCAGTCCGGACAGGCATACCTTGTTAACGGTGACAGCGTGGGCATTGAGCGGTATGCCGCCGGCTACTGCTGCTTGTCGTGCAGGGTTCTGGCCAGCGCCCGCCTGGATTACCTGTCCCATGAGAACAGCGTCAACAGCATCTGCACTGATGCCTGCCCTGTCCAGGGCGGCAGCGATTGCAGCACCGCCGAGCTCGACGGCGGACAACGCGGCGAGCTGACCCATCAACCGGCCCTGGGGAGTCCGGGCAGCCCCAACGATGACGATATCTTCCTTACGGTTCATTGATGCTCCTTGAGCCTGGGGCTGCTGGCGGATAGTCACGGGTTTAGCTGTAGAGGGCCCGGTGAAGTCGAACAAGGTAGTCGGCGGTGACATCCGAATAGTTCGGGAAGCGTTCTGTAATGGCAGCAAGCGCGATGTCGCGTCGGTGTGGGCTCCGCGCCTTATCGGCTGAAGCAAGGGCGTGGGGTATCTTCTGGCGGGTGAGATCGGTGCAGTAGCTGGGGGATCCGGGCTGCTGGCGCCAAGACTCCGCCAGGGATCCGGCGTCGACCGCGTCAAAGCCGGTTTCCTCGACGAGGGCCATCGCCACCGCTTTGTCGTGGTCGCGATCCGCGGCCACAGGGATCGCGATCCGATCGGGATCGCCGTCTTCACGTCCATAGGCCTCGAAAGACCCAGCCGTAATGGCGTTCCAGGCCTTGGCAACGGGACGCCCGAGCTGCTGGGTGATCCAGACGCTTTCGACCATCCCGTTTTCCAGGGCATCCACCCGTCCATCACGTAGTGGGTAGTAGTTGGACGTATCGACGATGACCGCGTGGGCCGGGAGGTCCTCGATAAGGGTTTTGACCTCCGGCATCCGGCTGAGCGGTATGGACGTGATGAGGACATCGACGTCGGTGGCGACGCTGCTTGCCTCTACTGGCTTGGCTCCCGCCGCCACAATGTCCGAACTGATGGTTTCAGGGCCGCGGGAATTAGCAACCTTCACATCATGGCCAGCTCCGCTGAGTTTGCGGGCGAGTGTCGCTCCGATTGATCCTGCTCCTACAATGCCGATCTTCATGAGAATCCTTGTCTTGTTTGTGAGCCGGTTCCGGCCTTGAACTTGCCCCTACGTGGTAATTGATGCCGCGAGCATCACCGCGAAACGTCCGCTGCGTTGACTGGGAGCACCGTGTCCAATTCGGGCGCCAAGTACACCATCTGGTCGCGGAACGACTCGCTCGCATTGCGGAATGCCCGCAGCTCGCCGTCCTTCATGAGCGCCTCCCCGCTGTCGGCCCAACTCTCGGGCGTAGGTGATTCGACCTTCATTCGCGGCATGCCGGCAATGGCCACGCGACCGGCAGCGACTCCGGCAATCTCGAACGTTTCGCCGAAGACTGTAGTGTCCTGGTGCGCCAGCCACGTCACGAACGCAGACACAGAGCTCGCCGGAACATTGGTGCGCATTGCGTCCTTGACCACGGGATTGGGAAAGGCGTCCTCCGTCATCGGTGTCAAGGCAACCGGCATCAGGGTGGTGACTTGAACTCCCACCTCACGAGCCTCGGCCGCTAGGGTAATACCCAGACCCCAGATCGCGGCCTTGGCAGCGTTATAGGCCGAGTCGGTCGGAACACCCATGACCCCGTTCGACGAGATGTTGATAAGCCGGCCACTGCCCGAGGCAATGAGGTGCGGCATGGCAGCACGCGAGACTCCAACCACGCCCTTGACGGCCACATCGAAGATGCGCCACCACGTCTCGGGCTCCATCTCCCAGAAACGGCCGAAAGCGTTGATCCCGGCGTTGTTCACGACGATGTCGAGCTGCCCAAAGGAGTCCAGTGCGGTCTGGACTATGTCAGCCGCGTTCGTGACAACGTTATTGCTGTCAACCACTGCCATGCCGCCGGCGTCGGTAATTTCTGCCACGGCCTCGGAGGCGTTCGCCACGTTGACGTCGTTGACGACCACGCGCGCCCCGCGGGCGGCGAGCATCTTTGCGTGCTCACGGCCCATTCCCTGTCCCGCACCCGTGACAATTGCCACCCGGCCCTTGAAATCAAGATTGTTCATTTTTCAGTTACTCCATTTCTTGTGGAAGCCGGCAGGCGTTGCCACTACTTTCCAGCCAGCCAGCCGCCGTCGACCGCCAGGGAAATTCCGGTAACCATGCGGGCTTGTTCCGAGCAGAGCCACACAACCGCATCTGCCTGGTCCTCGGGTTCAGCCAGCCCGCGCATCGGAATCGCCGACAGGATCCTTTCCCGGAATTCGGGCGGGTTCTGCTCGAAGGCGTTCTTCATCATGGGACTCGTCGTCGACCCCGGCGTGAGAGCGTTAATACGGATGCCCAAGGGCCCATAATCAATGGCCGCGTTCCTCGTCATCCCGACGACGCCGAACTTCGAGGCCGTGTACGGCGCGTTGTTGGCGATGCCGATCAAGCCCGCAGCAGAAGCTGTGTTCACGATCGCGCCACCTCCGGTCTTCAGCATCGCGTTGACTTCGTGCTTGAGGCAGTAGAAGGTGCTGTAGAGGTTCACCTTCATGACTCGATCCCAGGTCTCGCTGTCAGTCTCCCCAATAGGTGCGAAGACACCGTTCATCCCTGCATTGTTGAAAGCGAAATCCAGCTGCCCGAAGTTCGACACCGTCGCGTCGATGAGGCCTTTGACCTGCTCCTCATCGCTGACATCGCACTGGAAGAAGACGGCCTTTCCACCGGATTCGGTGATCATCTCCACTGTTTCGCGCCCGGAGGCCTCATCAATATCTGACACCACTACGTGCGCGCCATTCTTCGCGAACGCCAGGGCACCTGCCCGGCCAATGCCCGAGCCCGCGCCGGTGACGAGACCGGCTTTGTCTTTCATCATCAGTTTTTCCTCATTCATCAGTAGTTCTCTCCAACATGGACGTTGTTGTCATAATTGCGGCGCGATTCCTGTGGGAGGAACCTGTCCTCGGTTTCACGCACGTAGTCGGTCAGGGGCCGGCCGAACATTGCGCCCCAGCCGATGCTGTCCGGGCCATCGTTCAAGTGGTCGATGTACTCGCCGATGGGTGTGGCCTCGCCGGATTCCTTGACCTCCATGAGCAGGCGCCATACCTCTTTGACGCCCGGGAGCACGAAAGCCACAGGCTGGATCGCTTGGCCGAGCGCTGTCATCTCGGCGACGGTCTTTCGGCCGATCAACGGAACTCCGACGGCGTAGGCGGGCCCGGGTGTCTCCTTCAGCGCGAGTTCGGCCTGCTCCCAGGTATGGAATCCCTCGTAGAAGATGACGTCCGCACCGGTCTCGGCCTTGTAGAGTTGCGCGCGGCGGATCGCCTCGTCCACGCCACCGCCGGCGGCACCATAGCCGTCGGTGCGGGCAACGATGACGAAATCGCTGTCCAATTTGTCGCGGGCATCGACGGCGGCGTTCAGTCGTCCGATAGCCTCGGCGTCCGAAACCAATTCGATCCCGGCTACGCCGCCTGATTTCTTGGGCTCCCGCTGATCCTCAATGTGGATTCCGGCGACGCCGGCATCAATGAACTCTGACACTGTGCGCTGCACGTTGATCGGTGCACCGAAGCCGGTATCGGCATCGCAATAGATCGGAATGTCAGCGGCGCGGGCGGTACGTTTTGCATGCTCAACCACTTCGGTCAGGGTGAGCCATCCCGTGTCGGAGACGCCCTGCCACCAAGCCGACATGCCGCCGGAGAGCTGGAACGCGTCGAAACCTGCGTGCTGCGCCATCTGTGCGTGGAGTGGCAAGGCGCCGAACGGCACCAGGGCCGTCTGGGGACTGTCGAAGACGGCACGCAGCGCCTTGCCTGGTGAGGTCAGACTCATGATGCCACCTCAGGGGTGTTGAAACCGACAGTTACCACGACGTAGACGCAGTCTTCGTCGTACGGGTTCTTCCAGGCATGGGGCACCCCGGCCATGACTAGCAGGTCTCCCGGCACGAGCGTCCGCTTCTTCCCACCCGGGAGAACGAGGTCAACTTTGCCCGAGATAACCACCTCGTAGTCGATGGTGTCGCTCGCGTGCATCCCGGCGTCGCCGTCGTCGTCGGTGGCGTTCATGCTTTCGTCCAGCGTCTCTGCGTCCACCTCCCCGGAAGAGTGCGCAGGGAAGCTGCTGATACCGAAGGTGGATCCGTTGGGTCCAGCCAAGGCGACCTTGCTTGGCGGGGCGCCGATGTTCGTTTGGCTGTGGCCCCCGTCAACAGCCCAGTAAAAGGCACCCGCTGCCACGCCGGGGAAGTCGAACTCTGCGGCCGGGCCGACTTCGAGGAAGTCGGCCTCGCCGGCCTCGTTCGGCCCCGCGACGACGAGTTGGAATTTTTTGGGATCAGGAAAAGTCATCTGTGTTCACTCCTTCGTGGATGGACGCTTCGCGGTTGGGCGCTTAGTGGTCAGGCGCGCAGGCCCGCCTCGCGCATCAGCGGGAAGACTTGCTCGTTCAGCCGGTCCAGGCCCTCGTCATAGTCGACGAGGCCGGTGCAGATGCCCGTGATGCCCGAGGCCTGCAACTTCTGCAGCTCCTCGACGACCATCTCGGGAGTACCAGTGATGGGCATAAGCGCCGCGCGGCCAAAGGCCCTCACGGATTCGTCACGCTTGTAGTCCTCGGACTGCTTGTACTCATCCCAGTTGAAGCTCTGCGTGCCGCTGCGAATGATCTCGCGATAGCGAAGCGCGCTCTCCCAGTCAGTGTTTTCCGTGACGTAGTCCGCGTAGGCGCGTGCTTCCTTCTCGGTGTCTTTGACGATGATGTGCGCGCCAGCCCACAGTCCGAGATCCTCGCGTCCAGCGGCGTCGGCTTTCTGCCGCAGTTTCGGTGTCAGCTCGCCACTGTGTTCGACGCTGGCAACCGACGCGAACAGGACGTTTGCGTGCTTGAAGGCGAACTCCTGCCCTGCTGGGCTCGAACCGGCGCTCATCACCATCGGGCGCGGGGACTGCACGGGCTTCGGGTGCGCCTGCGCGCCCTTCAGATTGAAGAACTTGCCGTCGAAGTCGAACTCCTGCTCCTCGTTCGCCCACAGCCGCTCGGCGATCTCAATCCACTCGTCGGCGAGCTCGTATCGTACATCGTGCTCTGGGAGTTCGACGCCGAAGATGTCGTACTCGGGCTTGAAGTAGCCCGCTGTCACGTTCAGCCCCATGCGACCACCACTGATGTGGTCAATGGTTGTCACCATTTTCGCGCCCATCACGGGGTTGATGAACTGCACGTTGCAGGTGGCGATGATCTGAATGTTCTGCGTCACCGCGGCGATACCTGCCGCCCAAGTGAACGTCTCGAACTGACGACCCCAGGGCCGGTCGGGACCAGCGAGCCCCTGCCAGCGAGCGATGGGGATGAATCCGTCCAAGCCGTACCGGTCGGCCTTCTGGGCGAGATGCTGCACTTCGCCCCAGTTGCCAAGCTTGATGGAGTTCTCGGCGAAGTTCAGGCCGCCTTGGCCCGTGGACACGTTCGCCCCGAAGATCGCGACCTTGAAAGCGTTGTCGCTTCCGACCATCGGGCCCTTGTCACGCTCGACTGTGTAATCCGCGACAAAGTCGCGATCAACGGCTTGGTCGGTGGAAGTTTCGTTGGATGCGATGCTCATAATCGCCGTCCTTTCGGGAAGATTGAAATTGGGTGCAGAAGGGGTTGGAATTGCTATGACCGGCAGGGTCACGGTTCAGATTTGGGATGCATCCCCAAGGACGTGCCAGGTCCGGTTGTGATAGACCAGCGGGTCCGCGGGCGCTGCCTCACTTGAGAGCGCCGGAGAGGCCTGAAGCGCCTCGACCGCCACGATGGTGGACCCTCCGGCGGCCATCGAGTTGATGATCCTTCCCCGGATCCAAGTCTGGGCCTGCACAAAGTAGGGCTCCCCCGACTCGAGACGGGACCAGAGAGAGGTGTCAGCAAAGCGATCGATCCCGCTGGTGGCGCAGAGTTTGGCAATGTCCACCTGATCAGCGCCCAGTAGATGCACGACGACGGTGTCTGCAGCCAGAATGGTCGGGGTACTGGAGGAAAATTCCGATACTGAGAAGGCCAGAATGGGGGGTTCGGCACTGGCGGAAATGACAGACGTTGCCGTCAGGCCGACAGGCCCGTTGCCCGCATCAGCGGTGATGACAGCAACACCACCGGGATGGTTGCGAAACGCCGCCTTGAATTCGTCGGCAGTGACTGCAGGTTCAAGGCTTTGGGTGATGGATAAGCTCACCGGATCTCCTTTGATATCAGTTCGCCGGCTTCACTGCCGGCCCTTGCTTAGGGCTTCAACGTTAGGTGCGTAGGTGAGGTAGGCGGCATGGCAAGACATGCCAAACAGATGGGAAACTGCGTCAGGCTGGGGCCTCTTGTGAATACATGGCATGGGATGCAAAGCTGGTGACGTGCTTCACATGCTGGGCCTGTGCGACTCCTCGCCCTGGGGCTCTGGAGCGCCTCTTCGTCAACGGTGAAAGGGGGCGGCAGTGAAACTAAGCTCCTACCAGAATCTGCGGCTACCGAACTTCAGCGTTCACGGACTCTGCGCAGTGTTGAAGGATGCGGATCTTGATTGGCAAACTGCGCTCAGAAACGCAGAGATCGACCCAGATGCCATAGACCGCCCGGGAGGCACTATTCCCGCCAAGAAGGAGTTGGCCTTCCAACTGCAATTCGTGGCGCTCACCAAGGATCGCGTCGACCTTTGGGTTAAGGCCGCACAGGCCTACACGCTGGGATCCTTCGGAATTCGCGGATTGGCCCTCGCTACAGCGCCCACCATTGAGGCCTGGGTAGAAGCTGGCAGCTCAACAGACTATGCCCCGGGCCTGATGGAAATTACGCCTCTCAGGGCACCGGGTGGCACGGTGATTGGTATGGAGTACACCTACCCCGATACTCCGGAAGAGCTCATCCCGTTCAGCGTCTACCGCGATTTCTGCGTCGTTGCCCGAACTTTCACATGGATGTACGGCAGCCCTTTCCCCTTCACTCAGGTCGAATTCCCCTTCGCAGACGCCTCCCCCGAGATTTCGAACTACGTCCCCTGCGCCATCGACTGCGGATCCGACGCACTGCGGCTCTGGTGGGATCCGGCAACATCGGTCCACGAGCTCCCTTTCGGTAACGCCTTCCAGCACGAAGCATGGCTCAAGGCGGATCACCAGATTCTTGACGACCTCAGGGCGACCGGCGATTGGCCTGACACCGTCATGAAGATTATTAGGGCCGCGCCCGAGCTCAATCGCAAACTGGCAAATGTGGCAGCAACACTTCGGGTCTCCCCCCGCACGTTGCAACGCAAGCTTGAACTAACCGGTGACGACTTTGCCCAACTGCGGGACAAAGCCCTGCGTGACCTTGCCGCCGATCTGCTCTCGAAAACGGACCACTCTGTGGCACGGATATCCCGCACTCTGGGCTATACAGACCCAACGAGCTTCACCATCGCCTTCAAACGATGGAATGGGATGCCACCGACGGCCTACAGGGAAGCATCCCGATACAGGAACAACGCGGGTTCCACGGCTTAGACGCTTTCGCTGTGCATGGCGTCTGCGGCGCGTATCAGGGCCAGGTGGGAAAAGGCTTGTGGAAAGTTTCCCGCCATGCGTTTTTCATTCATTGAATATTCTTCGCTCAGCAGACCGAGGTCATTGCAAAGTCCCACCAGGGCGCCCATCAGGTTCTTGGCGTCTGCCCGTCGGCCTGAGCGTGCGTACTGTTCCACCAACCAGAAGGAACAGGCAAGGAATGGATGTTCTCCGGGCGCCAACCCGTCGACGCCCGTCTCGGTGCGGTAGCGCATCAGAAATCCATCAGTGGTGAGTAGCTCCTTCTCCAGCTGGGCGACGGTTCCCAACATCCGCTCGTCGTCGTAGGCGAGAAAGCCTACCTGCGGCAAAACCAGCAGGGCCGCGTCCGTCGCCTCACCACCGTAAGTCTGAGTGAAGGAATTAAGTTCACGGTTGAATCCGAGATCCGTTATTTCTACGGCGAGCCGATCCCGATGCCGCTCCCAATCCTCCAGCGGCCCAGGCAATCCGTGGTCCCGGACAGCCCGTACCCCGCTGTCATAGGCTGCCCACATCATGACCCGCGAGTGCGTGAAATACTGCGGTGCCCCGCGCATTTCCCACAATCCCAGGTCTTTGTCGTCGAAGTGTTTGTCCACGGAACCAAGAAGGGCGCGCTGCAAGGCCCAGGAGAAATGATCTTCCTTGCCACCGGCCAAGCGAAGCCTCTCCAGTACCACCATCACTTCCCCCACGACGTCGGCCTGATGCTGGGAGACGGCTGCATTGCCGATTCGAACGGGTCTGGCGTCCTGGTAGCCCGGCAGGTGCGGGAGTTCCTTTTCTGTCAGGTCCCGTTCGCCCCCTACGCCATACATTATTTGCAGATCTTCCGGATCGCCGGCCAGCGCACGCAGAAGCCAGTTGCGCCACTTCAGGGCTTCGGATTCGTAGCCGTGCGTCAGCATGGCTTCAAGTGTCAACGATGCATCGCGAAGCCAACAGTAGCGGTAGTCCCAGTTGCGTGGTCCGCCAAACTCTTCCGGCAGGGAAGTGGTGGGAGCGGCCACAATGCCGCCCGTCTCATAGTGGGTCAAAGCACGTAAGACCAGAAGTGATCGCTTGACTGCATCCTGATGCGGCCCGTCGTAGCGGCAATTGGCCGCCCACGTCGTCCAGTAGTGGATGGCGTCGTCCAGGGCTGCATCAATGTTGATGGAAGGAGGCACGTCCTGGTAGGAGGGGAACCATGTCAGGTGAAAGTCCACATTCCGTCCCTGCTCAACCGTGAACTCCCCCGCATGCCGGTGGTCTTCGGCCTGTGGAAGAAAGTCGCCCCGCAAAGACAGAGCATCCGGGCCGGACATGGCGAGAAGTATTTCGGCGCCGGGGTCGGCGCTGTCGCGGATCCTGCTTACCCAAGGCAAGACGGTGGCATACTGGGGCCGAATTCTTATCTCTTGGTGCATGGGAACTGTCCCGCTGAGTCCAGTGACCCGCCGGACGAGTGATGGATGGGCGGCACCAACCGGCATAAAGTCCGTCACCAGGACCTTTCCGGAATTCGTCTGCCACGTTGTCTGGAGTACGAACGTCGACTCCATATAGTGACGGTCCACCACAACTGCCTCCGGCGGACTCGGGGCCAGCAGCCACCGGCCATGGTCTTCATGCCCGAGCAGGGAGGCAAAGAGCGACGGCGAGTCGAAACGCGGGAGGCAGAGCCAGTCAACACTGCCCTGGCGGGAAACAAGGGGTCCAGTGTGGAGATCCGAAAGCAGCGCATAATCCTCAATCGGGGCAGCCATGCTTCACTCAATCACAAGATGAATGATCCCCATAGGCTTTTGCGGCTGTGGCTTCGAAGGCAGGATCAATTACCGTGCTTGGGAGTTCGCTGGCCTGGTGTGCAGATAAAGAACTGAGGCTGGGCGACCGGTGCAAACGGAACGATGAGCCACTGGTTGCCGTAGAGCTCCACGTAGGAGTCGGAAGGGCAGAGTGTAAAGGCTTCTTCGCGTGTCATCTCGTTCCCTCTCTTTGTTGGGTTGTTTGTTCGGCTCCACTGCGGAGCCTTGGTTAGCTTCAACGTTAGGAGCCTTCAGCGTTGGCCGGCATGACAGGCGACGCCAAGTAGATGGGAAACCGCGCCAAACGTCACCTCGTGTGCGTTTCAGCCCCGCCGGAGGTGCAAAGCTACTGACATGACTTCACGAGGCTTCTGGTACTCGGATTATGACTGCGGCAGAGGGTGGCGACGGTGAAAGGCGGAACATATCAGAACCTGCGCGTGCCAAACTTCAGCGTGCACATACTGCGGGGGCTGCTTGAGGATGCGGATTTGGATTGGCAAACTGCCCTGGCGAATGCGGAAATAGACCCCGACGCGGTGAACCGCCCGGGAGGTACTATTCCTGCCAGGAAGGAGCTGGCCTTCCAGCTTCAGTTCGTTGGTCTCACAGGAGATCGTGCGGATCTCTGGGTGCGGGCCGCACGTGCCTACTCACTTGGCTCCTTCGGAGTTAGAGGATTGGCCCTCGCTACTGCACCGACCATCGAGGCGTGGGTTGATGTTGCAAGTACCACTGACTATGGCCCTGCCCTGTTCGAGTTAACGTCTCTGAGGACAGCGGATGGCGCGGTAACGGGGATGGAGTTCACCTACCCCGATGCCCCGGAAGAGCTGATCCCCTTCAGCGTTTACCGCGACCTCTGTTTCATTGCCCGAAACTTCACATGGCTCTATGGCAGCCCCTTCCCCTTCACCCGGATTGAATTCCCTCTCCCGGAAGCCTCCTCCGAGCTCTCGAGCAACGTCCCCTGCGGCATTGAATGCGGCGCCGAAACACTGCGGCTATGGTGGGACCCCGCAACGTCTGCACAGGAACTTCCCTTTGGTAACGCCTTTCAGCACGCGGCATGGATCAAGGCGGATACCCAGATTGTCGATACTCTAAGGGCGACCGGAGACTGGGCCGACACTGTCGCCAAGACCATACGGACTGCGCCCGAGCTCAACCGCAAACTGGCAAATGTGGCCGCAACACTTCGGGTTTCCCCCCGCACGCTGCAACGCAAGCTCGAACTTACTGGGGATGACTTCGCCCAACTCCGGGACAAGACCTTGAGTGATCTCGCCGCCGATTTACTCTCGAATACGGATCTTTCGGTAGCGAGGATATCGCGCAGGCTTGGCTATACAGAGCCTGCCAGCTTCACCATCGCCTTTAAGCGGTGGAAGGGGATGCCACCGACGGCCTACCGGGAAGCTTCCCAGTACAAGAGCAAGGTCAGCTCCGGGGCCTAGGCCTGCTCCCACCGCTCTCTTGAACGCTCCTGATCCTCTCGTGACCCGCGACACACCTTGGCGTACATTCCCATGTGGACGGCGTTGATTGCCGTGCCGGACAGGGGCAGGACCACCTTACCGTTGAAGCCTACGCAGGCCCGGCAAAGAAGCAGGGTTCTCTGCGGTCAGGAACGACTCCAGCGACTGCTGGTTACATACAAGGTGATCAAAGATGACACAAACAACATTGGTCGAGTCCCGCACTGGCCAAAGCACAGCAATAATTGCCCTGCTCCTGTTGAGCGGCATAACACTTGACATCCAATACGGAATCCTCGCCCCGCTCATTGGCGTGATTGCGACCGAGTCAGGCCTAACGGGTTCGGAAATCGGCTGGGTCCTTAACGCGTTGATGATGGGCAGCGTGATCTCCGTCAGTCTGACCGCCCGAATGGGTGACATTTTCGGGCATCGCAAGGTTCTCATCGCGCTTATCGTCCTGGCACTCTTCGGATGCGCTCTGGGTGCCACCGCCCATGGCTTCTTGCCTCTGGTCGCCGGCCGGTTCCTGATGGGCCTCGCCGTCACGATTCCGCTCAGCTGGGGTCTGCTGCGTCCACGGGCTACCGCCCGGCAAATCCGTCTGGTCTCTCTGGTGCTTTCGACGGTAATGGCAGTCCTCGTACCGCTCGCACTGATTGCCGGCGGCCTGATCGTTGGCTTGGGTTTGCCCTGGGAGACCGTCTTTTGGGTGACTTTCGCTTTGTACGCAGTGATGCTGGTTCTTGCCCTGATGTCACCTGAAACACCCGTGGCTGCTCGCGCTGTTGTCCAGTTGGACTGGTTCGGCGCGCTGGGGCTGGGCGTTTGGGTCACGGCACTCCTGATCGGAATTGCTGAAGGGCCCGGCCAAGGCTGGACATCACCGCTGGTGCTCGGTTCATTCATGCTTAGTGCAGTGACATTGGCTGCTTGGATCATTCAGCAGCGACGCACCCAGGAGCCCCTGGTGTCATTCCGCAACATGGATATCCGCCAGACCCTCATCGGTTACTCCGGAATCCTCTTGATCAGCTTGGTAGGACAGGGCATATTTATCGTGCTGCCGGCATGGCTGCAGACGCCGGCATCCTCCGGGTACGGCCATGGCCTCTCTGCACTGGATTCCTCGTACGTATTGTTGGCCATGATTCCCGGAGCTGCGCTGGGATACCTCTGGACGCGGTGGGGTCTGCGGCGCCTGGGACCGAAGACGGTTCTGGTCATTTCCGGATCGGCTGCGGTCCTTGTCTTCCTCGGGCTCGCCCTGGCCCAAGGCCAAGTCTGGTTGTCGTGGTTGTGGGTCTTCCTCTACGCACTCACGATCCTCAGCTGCCTGACCACTGGATACACCCTCGTCGCAGCCGCCGGCCGCCAGGACAACATGGCAACGACCGTAGGCATGCAAAACATCATCCAGTTCGTTGGAGCGATGATTGCAGTCGCAGTTATCTTGAACGTGCTGGTTCCCGGCCCCGACGGATTCATTCCGCAGGCAACGTTTGCTGGCATCTACATCGCATCGGCCGTGATTATTGCTGCTTTCGTACTCATCTGGGCGGTGCTGGCACCTAAGCGCATCACCGATCTGCATGCAGTCGACACAGAGACCGATCCCACGAAGGTCCATGCTGTTAGCCACTAAGAGCCTGATCAGCAAAGCCGACGGATATGAGGTCTGGATGACCTACAAGTGGGAAACCGCGAAACGCGAGGAGAAAAATGCGAACAATGAAGTCGCGAATCATGTTGACTGCAGGCTCGACGGCGGTGCTGCTGGCCCTGGCTGGCTGCGCTCAAGGCCCGAGCAGTCAAGGCCCCGCTGACACTGTCGCAATCGATGTCGGCAACAATATGAAGGTCAACCTGAAGACAAGCCCCAACCTCAAGGTCGCCGTTTTTATCCCGGGCGTCGCCAATGCCTACGGCCAGGCGCAGGAGCTTGCCGCAAAGGAGACGGCCAAGCAGCTCGGCATGGACATGACATTGTTCGACGGGGGCTATAACCCGAGCCAACAACTCAATCAAATGCAGACCGCGCTCGTATCCGGGGGCTATGACGCTGCAGTCGTGCAGGCCCTCGACGGCACAGTAGTCTGCAAAACCCTCACCGAGGATTACCCCAAGGCCAACATTCTTGTGGTGAACAACGTCACCCCATTGTGCGACTACGGCACAAATCAGACCGGCAAGTCAGTTGAGGAGGTCTGGGCGCCGGGCACGATGAACTTTGTAGGCAGCAACAACACCCGCGCTTACATCGACGGCTGGTTCTCCGCGGCAGCAAAAGCAAACCCCGGAAAGCAGAACGTTGTTGCTGTACTTGGTCCTGCTGTCGCCGCCCAAACACGGGTGATTGAGGTTGCCTTGGCGAAGTTCGCGCAGGACAACCCCGAGTACACGGTGGATAAGATCTACACCGATTACACGACTACCGGCACGTTCAATGAGACCCAAACCTACCTGCAAGGCCACGCGGACACCAGCCTCATCCTCTCCATGTACACGCCAGACATCTCACAGGGCATCGTCAAGGCCGTGGAGGACGCAGGCCTTCTTGGAAAGGTCCACATTGTTGACCAGGGATTCGGCGAATTTTCAATCAAACAGATTGAAGCAGGAAATATCCAGTTCTCAACGCTGTTCTTCCCCTACAACGGGATAAAGGTATCCCTGGAGGCCATCGCTGCGGCTCAACACGGAGATGCCGGACCTCGTTTTGTGGATGACTCGGTCATCGGCACGGCGAAGAGTCCTTTCACTGTCACGAATGGCACGATCTCCCAGCTTCCCGCCGAACTACGCTAGCCGCGCAGATCGCCTGGAGGACCGCTGCGGCGGCTTACACCGTAACGCCAGCCGCCCCAATCAAGATCGCGAAGCAATGAAGCTCCGTGACACATCACATTCACCCCGGCCGCCTAAGGCGCGGGCACCAGGTAATCAGGAGAATTATGCGTACAACGAAGTCGCTGGTCATGTTGGCTGCTGGATCTACGGCAGTGCTGCTGGCTTTGGCCGGTTGTGCCGGGAACGACGCCGGTAAACCGGGCAGTCAGGGCCCGGCCGGCACGGTCGCAATCGATGTCGGCAATGACATGACAGTCAACTTGAAGACCGGCAAGGGCCTTAAGGTCGCCGTTTTTATCCCGGGTGTTGCCAATGAGTTCGGGCTGGAGCAGGAGCGGGCAGCGAACGTGACTGCCAAGGAACTTGGCATGGACATGACCTTGTTCGACGCAGGCTATGACCCGAACAAGCAGCTCAACCAAATGCAGACTGCGATGACTTCCGGCAACTTCGATGCAGCAGTGGTAATGGCCCTCGACGGCGTGATGTCCTGCAAGCTCCTCACCCATGACTTCGCAAAGGCCAATATCCTTACGTCCATTTCGGGCTCACCCCTGTGCGACGACGGCAAAAACCAGGCCGGCAAGTCCGTTGACGACGTCTGGGCGCCGGGGACGTTGAACTTCGTGGGCAGCAACACCACCCGCGACTATGTCGACGGCTGGTTGGCGGCAGCAGCAAAGGCAAACCCCGGCAAGCAGAAGATCGTTGCTGTTCTTGGCCCCGCGGTCAACACCCAGACACGCGTCACAGAAGCAGCACTGGCAAAGCTCACGGCCGACAACCCCGACTATTCCGTTGAGACGATTTACACGGACTGGACGACGACCGACGCCTACAACAAGATCCAGACCTACCTGCAGGGCCATCCTGACACCACCCTCATCATGTCCGCGTCCTCGCCTGACCTCACACAGGGCGTCATCCAGGCCGAAAAAGACGCGGGCCTGTCGGAGAAGGTGCACGTCGTGGACATCGGCTTCGGCAAGTTCCAGATCCAACAATTGGAGGCCGGTACGGTACAGCTCTCCACAATGCTGTTCCCTTTCAACCAAATGAAGGCAAACCTCAACTCCATTGCCGCTGCGCAACGCGGGGACGCCGGCACACGCTTTGTGGATGACTCGGTCATTGGCACTGCAAAGAATCCCTTCGTAGTCACAAAGGAAACGATTTCACAACTGCCCGCCGAGCTACGCTAGCGCGGCAGCTCACCAGCCTGGGGCTGGGCGTCGTTCGCTCGAACGCTGCCCAGCCCAACATAGAAAGTAGAACTGGCAATGGAGCCTTCGAAATCGGACCCGGTTATCGCCGTCGCACTTAAAGCGGTGTCGAAGACCTACGGTGCCACACGCGCATTAATCGATGTGGACGTTGAGATCCATGAAGGAACGGTACATGCACTGATCGGCGAGAACGGAGCGGGCAAGTCCACGGCGTTGGGCGCTATCGCCGGTCGCGTCGACTATGACGGGGGTGTCGTCGAAGTCTTCGGTGAACAAGTTGAACCGGGAAACCTTCGCGCTGCACGCCGGAGCGGTGTCTCGGCCATCTATCAGGAACTGACGATCATCCCGCATCTGGATGCAGCAGCGAACGTTTTTCTCGGGTCCGTCCTGTCCCGGTTCGGAGTTCTCTCCGCCGCTGAGATGCGACGCAAATACGTCCAGCTGTGTGCCCAGCTGGAGGTCCAGGTCGTTCCGGCTGGCGTGCCCGTCGGCACCCTGTCAGTGGCTGAGCAGCAATTGCTTGAGATCATGCGGTCGCTGGTGGTGGATCCTCGCGTCATCCTCTTCGATGAGCCGAGCGCATCCCTGGCCGTGGAGGAGCGGGAAGCCCTGTATAGAGCGATCGAAGGATTGCGTAAGCGCGGCGTCACCATCGTGATTGTCAGTCACAACTTCGATGAAATCGAACGACTGGCCGACAGAGTCACGGTATTCCGGAATGGCCGGGCCATCGTCACGAGCGGGCGGGGAGAGAGTTCGCGCGCCGAACTCGTGCGCGCGATGCTTGGCGAGCAGCGAGGTGACCAAACCCTTGGCCGGGTGCTGATGGACAAGCCAGCCGGTATCCACCAGAAATCGATTGACCCGGCTCTAGCGCCGGTCCTTGAAGTGGTCGGCCTTACTGTGCCGGGGGTCATCGAGAACATCGACCTGGAAGTGAAGCCAGGCGAAATACTCGGCATTGCCGGTCTGGTAGGTTCGGGCCGCTCGACGTTGCTGAGGGCGATTGCCGGCGCGGAATCGACTGCCCGGGGAAGCATCCGCTTGTCGGGGGCCCAGTCCCCCTGGCCGCGAACAGTTCGCGCGGCCCGCAAGCTGGGAATCGGTCTGATCCCGGAAGACCGTAAGGGCCAGGGCCTGGTTATGCCCCGAAATGCCGCGGACAACATTGCCCTGTCCAATCTTGGCGCAGCCTCATCAGGCGGCGTAATTGGGCGAAGGAAACTGCGTGCCATGGTTGCCGAGGCTGCCTCGAAGCTGAACTTCCCGATAGCCCGGCTGGGTGAACGGAGCGACCGGTTTTCCGGCGGCAACCAACAGAAGCTCTTGATGGCACGGTGGTTGTACGACCGCCCGAAAGTGCTCCTCGCTGACGAGCCCACACGCGGTATAGACATCGGCGCCAAGGGCGAGTTGCTTGAGAGCCTGCGCAAAATGGCGGACGACGGCGTCGGCGTCATCGTGGTCTCATCCGAACTCGAGGAAGTGCTGGCCGTTTCGGACCGTGTACTCGTCGTCGCCAAAGGCCAAAGCATGGGCTTGCTGGAGCGAAACGGCGATCAAGAGATCGCCATGGAAGACGTACTGAAAGCTGCATTCGGATTGAAGGAGAACGCATGAGCGCCACCATCGACAGGGGCACCAGCCCGGATAACACCGTTGCTCCCCCCGTCACGAGAAAGAGAAGAGTCAATCTACGGGAGAGAGCAGCGAGCCTCGGGATGGTCTGGGTGCTCATCATCCTCGTGATGACGGCGATCAGCCTCAATCCTCGCTTCCTCAACCCAGGAAACCTCGTCAACATCCTCACCCAAAATGCACCTGTCGGCATTATCGCCGTAGGGATGACGTTCATTATTATCGCCGGAGGTTTCGACCTTTCGGTGGCCGCTGTGCTGGCCATCGGCGGAGTGTCATACGCAACGCTGTCCTACATGATGCCTGCGGGTCCGGCGATACTCATCACGCTGGTGATCGGATTCCTTCTGGGCCTGATCAATGCCCTCCTCATCACAAAAGCGAAGGTGAACGCGTTCATCGCTACTCTCGCTACAGCCTCATTGTTCAGCGGGCTGACCTTGCTGTTCACGAACTCCAAACCGGTTCCCATGGCAGCAGGCGGCTACGACTTCCTCTCGGACAAGGACTTCCTGGGGGCGCCGCTCTCCGTCTGGCTGCTTGCTGTCCTCGTAGCGGCAGGATGGTTCGCACTTTCCAGAACCGTGTACGGCCGGGGCATCTACGCGATCGGCGGCAACAACGAAGCCGCACGGTTGGCCGGACTGCCCGTGGTGTCCCTCCGGGCAAGTACCTACGTGCTGACAGCGATGCTGGCAACCCTCGCGGGAATCGTCCTGGGGTCGGTCATCGGCGTCGGACAGCCAGGCGTGGCCGTTGGAGTCACGCTTAACTCGATCGCGATCGTCATCATCGGCGGAACTTCATTGCTCGGCGGAGAAGGCGCCATGTGGCGAACACTCGTCGGCATCCTGATCTTTGGGACGATCAACAACGTCTTTGACATCCTGGCATTTCCGCAGGCAACACAAGAGGTGGCCCTTGGTGTGATCGTGCTCGCCGCCGTCTCGTTGGACGCCTACACACGGTCTCGGAAGCGGTCAGGAGAAGCCTGAGCTGTCTCATATCCGCGTCCGCAATATCTGCTCACAGATCAACCATCAGGGAAGGAAGATGACATGTCACGATTGGCCGGCAAGGTCGCCGTCATCACGGGCGCGGCCAGCGGAATGGGCCTCTCCGCCCTCAAGCTCTTCGTAGCCGAGGGGGCGCGGGTAGCGGCCACCGACATCTCCGCAGAGGCACTGCGACAGGCCGTCGGGGAAGTCACCGAAAACGGAGGCGAGGCCATTGCACGCACGCACGATGTTTCCTCCGCTGAGGACTGGAAGCGTGTAGTCGAGGACGTACTCGCCGAGTGGGGCACCATCGACATCCTGATCAACAACGCCGGAATTGCCATGGCGAAGGGTGTTCTCGAAGCCGAGCTTGACGACTGGAATAAGGTGATGGCCATCAATGTCACCGGACCTTGGCTCGGAATGAAGAGCGTCATCCCCGCCATGCAGGCCGCGGGCGCCGGTTCCATCGTAAACGTGTCATCGATCGCCGGCATTGTCGGCGGCGCCTCGGATGGCGGCAGTGCAGCCTACTCCGCTTCGAAGGGGGCAGTCCGTTCCCTGACAAAACACACTGCCCAGTGGTTTGCAAAGGACAACATCCGGGTGAATTCAGTGCATCCCGGTCCGGTCGACACCGGCCTGACCCGTGGCTATGGGCTCACAAGGGAATCGCTGGCCAACCCTGAAACCGTTCCTTTGCCGCCCCACGCGGGGGAAGCATCCGACATCGCGTATGGCATGGTCTACCTCGCATCGGATGAGGCCAAGTTCATCACTGGAACGGAACTCGTCATCGACGGCGGGTTCACCTCTCACTGAAAGGATCACAATGACGCACTCCCCGGACACCGAGCCACGCGTGACTGATGACAATGGCCAGACCCCGGATGCTGATTACCGGCAAGAAAACGACTACCAGGATGACCTCACAATCTCCGGCAAGGATGCTTCTGCCTATGTCCTCGCCGATGACACCAAGCCGATCTATTCGCTGGGTCCAGATTCCGAGCGACAGCCAGGCACCCCTCAAGGCACGCTGACAAAGGGACGTCACACAGGGCGAAGCGTTTACCCTGGCGTGGAACGGAGCTACTACCTCTACGTCCCTGCTCAATACACGCCAGACAAGCCCGCCGCCCTTGCCATTTTTCAGGATGCCAATCTGTATCTGGCACCGAAGGCCAGCGCGGATATCGTCCTGGACAACCTCATCAACAAGGGCGAGATCCCGGTTACGGTGGCCATATTCATTGAAGCAGGCGAGCAAGGCCCGGGATATCCCCACTTTGGTGGAACGGACAACCGCAGCATCGAGTACGACTCCGTCAACGGCGACTATGCCAGATTCCTCACGGACGAATTCCTTCCGGATGCCATAGGGCATCTCAATGTCTCCACAGTTCCCCGGGATCGAGTGCTTGTAGGCATCAGCTCGGGCGGCAACTGCGCGTTCACCGCAGCATGGGCACGTCCTGACGTCTTCGGCAACGTCATCTCCCATTGCGGCAGCTTCATCAATATCCGGGGCGGCCACAATCACCCCTCGGCAATCCGGCAGAACCCACGAAAACCAATCCGGGTCTGGCTACAAACTGGAGCCCGGGATCTTGACGTCATTTTCGGCAGTATTCCGATCGCCAACCACGACATGTTCGCAGCCCTTGAGTATCGACGCTACGATGCCAAATTCGTGTATGGCGAGGGCGGACACTCGCTCCTGCACGGTGGCGCAGTCCTCCCGGAGACGCTGAGGTGGATTTTTCGCGATCATCCCGACACCGCGGGCGCGCAATAGCCGGAACAGGACTGTCGGCAACCCCAATCTGCGCACGGAAAGAAGAGATCATGACCAGACAAATGATTGTCGGCATGCATCTGGGCAACGGATACGGCAACCTGCCTGGGGCTTGGCGCGCCCCGGCAGTAGACCCGAGGAGCTATACGAGTTTTGACGCGAAGGTTCGCCATGCACAGGCGGCCGAGCGCGGGAAGCTCCAGTTCCTGTTCCTACCGGATGGCCCCACTCACGTCGGCGATATCGAGAACGAGCCGCCCCACTTCAATCTCGACGTCATGGTGACGTTGGCAGCTGTCGCGCGCGAAACGAGCCGGATTGGCCTCGTCGCCACCGGCTCGACGACGTTCAACGAGCCGTTCAACCTCGCCCGACAGTTCAAGGCGCTGGATGTCATGAGCCATGGGCGGACGGGTTGGAATGCCGTCACCTCGAGCGGACAAGATGTCGCGGCAAATTATGGCCAAAGAGTGCTATCAAGCCCGGAACGCTACGGGAGGGCGCATGAGACGATCCAGTTAGTACAGTCTCTTTGGGGCAGTTGGGGAAAGACAGCGTGGATGCACGATAAGGCAACGGGCCGCTTCGCGGACGCCGACCAGATCGCACCCATCAATATGGGTGGCAATTTCGTCGCCTCGCGTGGTCCGCTGTACATCCCTCCATCCGAGCAAGGGCAGCCCGTTATCTTCCACGCCGGAGGCAGTCCGAACGCCCTCGAACTCGCCGGCCGTTACGCCAACGGCGTTATCGGCGCAGCTTTCACCATCAACGATGCGCGTGCGCAGCGCGCCGCGTTTCGTGAAGCGGCCGAACGCGCCGGGCGGGATCCGGACGAGCTCAAGTTCTTTGCCGGCCTGATGACGACGATCGCCAAGGACAAGCGCGAAGGTCTTGATCGCCGAATTACGCTGAGCGGGCGAATCTTTCCTCAGCGCGCGTCCTATCTTGGACAGATGCTCGGCCTGGGCCTCGATCCGGCACAGCTCGACGAGCCACTATCGCAGGAGCAACTGTCCAAGGCGCGGCCATCAGCGGGCGACCCTCGCTCGGCTCATGCACTTAGCATCGCGAGTGAAGGCTGGACGGTCCGCGATGTGCTCGCGCACGGTGTGATCGACTACCACCCCGTCGTCGTCGGACCGGCCGCCGAAGCCGCTGGCCACATGCAGAAATGGTTCGAAGCAGAAGCTGTGGACGGCTTCTGGGTGTCGCCGGACATATACGAGGACGGGATTGACGCCTTCGTCGATGGCGTCGTGCCAATCCTCCAGGATCGCGGGCTATTCCACCGGGAATATGACGGCACAACCCTGCGCGAACATCTTGGCGTTCCGGCCCAATATGGAGTCGATCCGCGCGTCACGAACTGACGTGAATCAAACGTGACCTGGCTCGGGATAGCGGGCGACATCGGCTAATACGGCAACGCCATCGACCAATACGGCCTGTTCTGGTAGAAGGAAGACGGCGACCCGCTGGACTAGTCGGTTGCCGGTCGCATTCGTCAATTGTCCCCCTCGTCGCTGGCGGCTTCGGCGACTTTCGCGGTATCGACGAACTGCTCGAAGCGGACGATGAGACCCCCGCGGACAATGAAGTGATGGGCTACCCGGACATCGAGCTTCCGCCCAGTTTTACGGTGCGTTGCTGTGTATCGTGCGAGGACGACGACATTCTCACCATCGACGACGTAGCTGTCATCGTGAGCGGTCCAACCGTCCCAGTCGCGCCCGAGTACTTCCATGACGTTGGAGGTGACGCCCTCCGGTGTGCGATAGGTTCCCGCAAGGGGAAACCCCGCCATTTCAGTCCATTCGACGTCGGGCGCCATCGTGGCACGAAGCGCCTCGAGGTCACCGGCAGCTGAGGCAATGTACTGCCGGCGGACAACATCACGCGAGGCTGCGGACGTCCCAGGGTCCACCGTCTCGTTCAGACCCATGTCATCTCACCTTTGGCCACCTTGGGTCCAATTTGTGCCGCGATCAGCATTCCCGATTCCGGATAGCTTTCAACGAGCGCCGCTGTTGCCGCAGCAGCATCGGGGGAACGGTCGAGAATGCGCTCGAAGTCCTGCAGATACTTGCGGGTGTAATCAATGCCGCTCGCATCGTTTGCGGTCCCGGGGAGCCGGTGTCCGGCGACGACCAACTGAGGCTCTTGCGATTGCATCTCATCGAGCATGTCGATCCAGGCAGCCCGCTGTTCCGGAGTCGCGGTATCGGCGGTCCAGACATGTTCTTGCTGGAACACCAGAACCCCACCAACGACGGCCTGATAATCGGCGTTCCACAGATAATGCCGGTCCGGCAGCAGTGCCGAACCTCCCTTGACGTCGAATCTGTAACCATCCAGCTCAAGGAAATCACCTTCGAGCGCGGTGATCGGGACCAGCCGCGTTGGCAGATTCGCTCCCAGCGTGGCCCACGCCTTGAGCTTCCCCTCGAAGGAGTCGCGGATGTGCTCGATCACGATCGGAGTGGCCACGATAGCCGCAGCGGGAAACGCCTCAGCGATAGCTTCCAGGCCGAAATAGAAATCCGGGTCGGCGTGGCTTACGAAGACCGTGGCCAGATCCTTCCCGGAGTCGAGGATGGCGGCCACCAACCGATGCCCGTCTGCCCGGGTGAAACCGGCATCAACAAGCAGCGCTCCTGTAGGACCCGTCACCAGCGTGGCTGACTTATTGGGTGAACCGGCGGGAAAGTCCAGATCGAAGACTTCGAAGCTAAGCGACATGGGTGGTGCTCCTTCTCGTGTACAGCACGGAACGTCCGAACAGGCGGTTTCTTCATCGCCTGCAACCATCAACAAAGCTGACTAGTCAGCTATTCCCGTCCCGTGCGCGGACCCGGTGATCACGGCATGGTTGGCAGTTCTTTCGCGGCGTTCTTGCTCAATGTCCGGATAGCTGTCGCAAAGACCTCTGCTTGATCAACAGGCAGCGGATCGATGACATATCGTTCCACGTTTCGGGCATGCATGGCAGCGGCCCCAAGGACGACTTGCTCTCCATGCGGCGTGAGGTGGATCAGCTGGACGCGACGATCATCCGTGGAACCTCTGCGCTCGATCAAACCCTGCGCCGATGCCCGCTGAACCAACCGGGTAGCACCACCGGAGGTCAGCACCCTGGCCTGGGCAATGTCACGCACAGGCATTCCGGCGTCACCAGCACGGCCCACTAAGAGAAGGAGCTCGAAAAGTGAGTGACTGAGCCCCGCCTCCTGCTCCAAAGAGCGGCCAAGCAAATACTCCAGCCGGTACGCAGCACCAAGCAAACGCCCGAAAACCAGGATACGAGGATCATTGGCCGCCTCTTGGGCAGTAGTAGGTTCTCTCTGTACTTCCACCCTCCAACCCTAAACCTGGGTTACATGTCCAAGTGGCCTAGAAACTCCCCGGTGTAAGGGCATAGGTAGGCGACGGTGTCTTTCACGCGCACCGTGAAGTCGGTACCGCCCGGGACCTCGAACCGTTCTCCTTCGCCGTAGGTCGTCCACTCCCCTTGGCCTGCGGGTTGCTGCACGTCCCACGTTCCGCGGACGAGGTGCATCCATTCCTTGACGGGGGCTTCGAACTTCCACTCACCAGGTTCCATCACGCCAACGGTGAAGTTGCCCTGCTCATTCTTGAACTCAAGGCTGCGCACTTGTCCTTCAAAATACTCATTCTGGCCAATCATTGGATACTCCATTGGTAGTTGCGATCTTCGGCTCGCTGGTTTGCGGCCTGCTGGGAATCACACTAATGAACCTTCTATGGCCGGACCATCGCCGGGAAGTACCTATCGCTGGGTAAATAATGTCCACGGCGTACAGAATGTCGGCCCGATCCTTGTTAATATGAGGCCATGGCGGTACATGGAGAGGCGTTAACAGTCGCAAAGCTGTCAACGACCAAAGGGCTCGGGCTGACCATGGTGCATGGAGGCAGCGGAGCTGAAAGAGCAGCCGGTTTCCCCCTGACGGTCGAGCGGAAGGGCCCGATTCCGGCGCTGCACGATGGGGAGCTGGTGCTCACCACCGGACTGCTCGCCGGGGAGGATTGGATCGCTTGGAAAGCCCTCATTTCGGAAGCCAGGTACGCCGGCGCCTCGGGGCTCGTCATCGGCCTCGGCAATGGAGCAGCATTCGCGACGCTCCCGCCACAGGTGCTTCGTCTGGCGATCGAACATGACCTGCCGCTGCTGACTGCAGATTCTGCCGACTTAGGACGCATCGCACACTCCATCACAGTCACGCACTCGGAGGCCCAACGGGAAGCGTTCAGGCGGCCACTTGATCTGCAGATGGAGATCACCGCGATCGTGACACGCGGCGGCTCCTTCGGTGACCTGCTATCCGGGTGGCAGCAACGAACCGAGGAGCCGGTAGCTGTATTCGACCGACTCGGGCGGGCCATGGCCCGAAGCTCCGCCTTCCCCTCCAGCCTTCTCGGACCGCTGGGCGAACGCCTGGCTGGCCACAAAGCGCCCCGCCTCGGAGAGCAACTCCACCTAGCCGAGACCGAGTTGAAGGGCGATCCCGAGGGAAATACCGCGGGCGCCGAGCAAACGGTGGAGATCTCCCCGTTCGCCGGCAACGACACCGTCCGCGGGTACTGCGTCCGTATCCCCACCGGCCAGGAGACGGCCGAACTCGCCGCACCGGCGTTGCGTTCGCTCCTGGCCCTCGAATTTGAGCGACTTTGGTTCCTCGACGAGACAGCACGTCGGAAACGCGCCGAGCGTTTTACCCGCCTTCTGACGCTCACGGAGCCTGGAGGCGCGCGGACTTTCCTCCGAAGCATCGGTATCGAGTCAGGCCCACTGCGTGGGGTGAGCATCGAAGCGCGAAACGAGACGCACGCCGAAGTGCTCATCGACGACCTCGCCGTGGTCCTCGCCACCCCCTTCATCCGGCACCGCCACCGCATTGTCGACTGTCTGGCAACGGTGGAACCACGCCAAGCTCTGGCGGACTACGGGCTCGACGTCCCAACAGGAATCGGCACACGTGGCGCTCCGGAGCA
Source organism: Paenarthrobacter sp. 10L412 (assembly GCF_056395565.1). Taxonomy (NCBI): domain Bacteria; kingdom Bacillati; phylum Actinomycetota; class Actinomycetes; order Micrococcales; family Micrococcaceae; genus Paenarthrobacter; species Paenarthrobacter sp. 10L412. Next base: position 149,208 of record NZ_JBFTJT010000001.1, read on the forward strand.
CTCCGCTCGAACCATCAGGCAGGCAACCCTTGCCCTGGAGACGAGCCGTCGCGCCGGCACACCCATCGAGTACGTCGACGGTGCCTCGCACGAATTCCTCATCAACGCCGCCCCGTCCGACTACCTGGAATCATTCTCCGCCGCTGTCCTTGCCCCCATCGAGAACTCGCGGGGAGGAGAAGCCCTCCTGCGCACCCTGCACACCTGGCTCCTCGAACGACGATCCATCGAGGCCACGGCCGAACGCATGGGAGTCCACCGGCATACAGTGCGGAACCGGATGCAGCGGATCGTACAGATCACCGGGCACGATTTGGACGGCGTCGATGCACAGACCGAGCTCTGGCTTGCCTTCAAGGCACGCGGGTTCCGTGATAGCTCAGATAATTCACCCCCAGGTCCATAACAAACAGCTTGGGTTCGCCGCCCCGGCCATATTCCGGTCCGGGGTTAGCTGCCATGATGGTCGTCACATCCTGCGGACCCCACCGCAAAGATCCGGTACTCAAACGAGGAACGCCATCATGCCCACAACCGTTGCAACCACCGATTCCGTCCCACGGTCCGTACTCCGCCGAGTTGTCATTGCCAGCGGGCTCGGCACCTTGCTGGAGTACTTCGACTACGCCAGCTACAGCTACCTTGCAACCACAATTGCCATGGTCTTCTTTCCTCCGGAGGATCGCGCTGTTGCCCTGATGAGCACCTTCGCGGTGTTCGCGCTCTCCTTCCTCGTACGCCCACTCGGCGCCTTCGTCTGGGGCAGCCTGGGCGACAAAATCGGCCGTAAGAGCATCCTCGCCACCACCATCATCCTCATGTCCGGCGCGACCTTCCTCATCGGATTCATTCCTAATTACGCCACCATCGGAGTCGCCGCACCCATACTGCTCCTCCTGCTGCGCATGACGCAGAGCTTCTCCGCCTCCGGCGAGTACGCCGGCGCGGGCACCTTCGTGGCCGAGTACGCCCCCGCAGCCAAGCGCGGCCTACTCACCAGTGTCGTGCCCATCGCGGCGGCCGCCGGGTTCCTGGCAGCCTCAATCATGGCAACCGTCCTCTACGCAGGCGCCTCTCCGGACTTCATGCAGCAGTGGGGGTGGAGGATTCCGTTCCTCATCGCAGGCCCACTGGGCATCGTTGGACTCTGGCTCCGGTTGCGCTTGGAAGACACCCCACAGTTCCGACGGGTGCTGGAACTCGAAAAGAAGCAGCGCCAGACAGTGGCTGATCAGCAACCTGGCTCAAAACGTTGGTCCGAGACACGCAAGAGCCTCCCGTCGATGTTCAAGGCCCTGCTCGTCATGTCACTCAATGCCGGCGCCTACTACCTCCTGCTCAGCTACACGCCGTCGTTCCTCATCGAGGAAGCGGGGATGAGTGAGTCAACGGCCACGCTGGTCGTCACAATCGGCCTCATCGCGCACATCATCTTCATCCCACTTGCCGCCAGACTGTCCGACCGCATCGGACGCAAACGGACGTTGATGATCTCGAGCATCGCCTTCATCGTCTTGAGCTACCCGATCATGACACTGCTCTCCTTCGGCGGCGTGGTCCTCGCTTGCGTTGTCCTCATCGTGTCGCTGATGTTCTTCGCCATGAACGATGCGGTCTTCCCCTCGTTCTTCACCGAACTCTTCGGCACCCGCTCGCGTTACCTCGGATTCGCACTGCCCTTCAATGTCGGCGCCATGCTCTTCGGAGGCGTCGCGCCACTCATCGGCACCTGGCTGATCGCCATGACCGGCAACCCCAGCTCACCAGCATTCTTCCTGATGGGGATAGGCGTGCTCTCCCTCGTCGGCCTCCTGATGAGTGCCGAGACCGCACACAGCCCCCTCCCCGATGAGCAAGTCGAAGTGCGGAAGCAATCGGTGCCCTCGATATAGCGCCGGACACCGCAGGACCGGGCCGTTTAGCATCAAGCACGGGGTCGGACAGCATTTTGGGTAATGCTGTCCGCCCGCGTGCAACGATTTCGAGATGTGTTCGCCAGTGGTGTCATAGACGAAGATTGCTGCCCGGTTGCGAAAGCCGACGTATAGATTACCAGCCGCATCTACTGCCAAGGAGTAGATTTGGCCGGCGCCAGCGATGACGTGAATTGCGGGGTGTGCAGTCTTCACCTCACGCCCGTTCTCGCTTACCGGATGTAGTCGATCCGGTTCGCTGTGTTCTGACTGACCCACAGCCCATCGAAGCCAGGCGTAAAGGCGAGCTCATTGGGGGCAGGCGACCCGTGGGCCAAGACCGTTGCCTCCGCTGTTCGATCATCGATTTGAACCAGTCGTACTTGTGGCTTCCAGTACGGCTCCTCACTCAGCGGCAATTGAATCCGCGGCATCTGTCAAGAGCAGTAAGCGCCTTAGCCTTGGCATCGTGTGGCCCGGCCGAGGAGCAATGACCAGGCAGGCCTCTGACCTGCCGTTGGTGTTGAACTGAATCTCGCTGGCACCGTCCGGCCCTTGCCTGACTGTTACTGCTGTCCCGTTGTCTGCCCCGGAGAGGAGGAACGACTCCCGGTCCTCTCCCGGCACGGCTTCAATGCGTAGGCTCGTGCCGATCATCGTCCAGTCGCGCAGCACGAGTGTGAGCGGCTCTTTGGGGCGCAGCCAGTGTGCCCCGTCGGGTGTCATTCCACGCTCGGCATGCTGGGCGTTAACCTCATGATCGAGTTCAGGCTGCTGCTCCCCGAAGGTGATGCCGTCCACTACCCGTGCTTCCAGGGCGGTCGATGCCCTGTCCTGCTCCGCCAACTTCCCCTGGACTTCGCTGACCTGCATTTCGTCCTGAGCTATGGGCCAAGAGAGCCTGTACCGGGCATCGTGGATCCTGTGCAGGGGCTTTAGCCTCAGCCTCTGCCCATCCGAGGCGAGAACCGAGAGCTCTTCGCCCCCTTCGTAATGGGTTTGCAGCTCGCTGGCAAGGAGAACAGGCGTCTCCGCCAACGGCCTGAGCGGCCCTGAAGCGATGTGGGCCGCCCTGGCCCCTGTTGCCCGGTAATGCAGTCCATCGTCGGGGATCTCTTCGGCAAGGACCGTGGGTCCGTATCTGATCCAGGCCCATGCGGAATCATCCGCGGCCCGGACCACCTGCAGATCACGCTCCAGACGCAGCAGGATCTCCTCCGTCCCGTCCCACACGCGGCGCAGTCGCCACCAACCCGCGTCCTGGTCGATCCTGCCGCCGTCGCCCAGTGCGGCCGTGGCACCTCGCGCCCATTGCGGTAGGCGGATGGCGAGGGTGAATTCCCGCGGTTCCTCCACTCTCACACGGACAGAGGCAGTGTTCCCTGAGGGTAAGGCGGAGTCAATGGTGACCTGGACACCCTGCTCCGTCCAGTTGAGTTCCGTGGCCAAGAGCCAGATAACACGGAGTTCGTCGCCATCGGCGACGAACACATGCGATCCATGTTTTGCATGAGCCTCGTATCCGGAGCCCATGCAGCACCAAAAGCCGTCCTGTTCCGGCGAGTACATCCGGTAGTGGCCGGGACGGTGGGATGTGAAGTAGACCAGGCCACCGTGCCCAGGGTGCTGCGTGGATAGCACATGGCTGCATTGCGTGACCTCGATGTAGTCCAGGTACCGATCCTCCCCATCCAGAAGATAGAGCTCGGCTGCCAGCTTGACCATGTTGTAGCTGTTGCAGCTCTCGGGGCCCTCCCGGCCGAGGAACATTGGGGAGAAGTCGTCCCTACGGTGGAAGTGCTCCCGAACACTGTTGCCCCCGATCGCGCTGCTGCGCCAGCCAACGACGTCGTCGAAAAAGTTTCGGGCGGCCTGCCCGATGCGCGCGGTCGCTGCATCGTTTAACCCCAGTTCGCGGGCAGCCCTGGCAATTGCGGCGTAGCCAACCACGACCGGAATCTGGGTGTTGGCGTGAAGACCCGCAAGTGAGTCCTGCGTTGTTTCACCCGGCAGAGCCAGCACCCGGGTTATCAGCTCTTCCCGAATGAACCTCATGGACAGCTGAAGGTAGCGCCCATCCTGCCGGAGAAGTGCCAGGCGGGCGAACGCTTCGGTAAGTCCGCCGAACTCGGTCTGCATTATGAGCTCGAGCGCACCTTGGTCCAGTCGGTCCGTGGTCTCCAGCCACCAACTCGCCAGGTCATCCAGGATCTGGTCCGCCTCCGCGGAGGGAACATGCGACGCGACATCCACCAAGCCCGCCAGCGTCTTGTGCAGGTTATACAGGGGAACCCAGCGCCCATTGAGCTCAAAGGGGGAGGCTCTAATGTCTCCTCGAACGAGCTCGTCCCAGAGCTGCCGCCCTTGAGGTACGCCGCCCAAGTATCCTGTCCCGGAGACCTGCTGCACTTCCCGGAGTCCGGACAGCAAGCTTTCAAGCATGTTCCCCAGGCGTGGGTCACCGTCCCCGGCTACAGCGTGGGCAAGCGCTGACAGGACGTGCCCTGCCGTGTGGCCGTTGAGTCCCGTCGATTCCCAGCCGCCATAGAGCTCAGCCGTAGCGGGAAAGCCCGCTTCTTGCCGGAAGGGCGCCAGAAGACGATCAGGATCCAGACGCAGCAGTGCTTCCCGGTTCACAGTCTGGGCTTCAGCGAAGCGGCCCTCGCGGAGCCGAATCTGGCTGAGAGGCCGGTAGTCAAAAGTCATGGTGATCTCAGCAGTTCAAGCAGGGCTTGCTGCCCGTGGCGGGGCTGGAGGTCACCGCCGCTGCAACAGGCCTTACAGAGCCCTGACCAGACAGTGTTCCCCGAACGGTAGCGAAAGAGTGGGCTGGAAGACGGAGTACCAGCTGGCCCTCGCGTTCTTCAACCTCGAGGGGACGCGGCGTGACGGCGTCGGGGTGTGCGGGCGCGTTGAACGCTGAAACTTTGTCGCCGGAAAGGACCAGTGCTTCCACCTGCTCCAGGGACCCGCCGCGCAGGTCCAGCACCACCTCGCTCTCGTCCTCCAGTTCCAGGTTGGCCATGGAGATGAGCACTTGGCCATCCTTGGTGCTGGCGGAGGCCGTGAACGTGGGAACCTGCTCCCCCTCCAGCTTGTGCGAGCCGTCGGAGTCGAGATGCGTGTGCAGCACGGTGGCGTCCTGATGCCCTGCGTTCATGGCGAAGACGTGGAACGTGGGCGTCTTTACGAGCGCTCCGCTCTCTGGATCCGTGAGCAGCATGGCTTGCAGGACGTTGACCGTTTGGGCGATGTTCGCCATGACCAAGCGGTCTGCATGCTGGTGAAAGGAGTCAAAGTGGATTGCTGCCACAAGGGCGTCGCGAATGGTGTTCTGCTGATAGAGGAAGCCGGGGTTGGTGCCGGGCTCTACGTCCCACCAGGTGCCCCACTCGTCCAGGACCAAGCCCACCGCCTTGTGCGGATCGTAGACATCCATCATGGTGGAGTGCGCCGTCAGCAGGGTCTCAATGTGATGGGCGGCCTTGACCGTCCTCCAGTACTCTTCCTCACTGAATTCCGTGGCGGAGCCTTTGCTGTCCCAGTGGCCGGACATCGTGTAGTAGTGGAGCGAGATACCTTGATATGGGGAGCTCTTGCGGCCTGGTCCGCCCTTATCATGAAGCGCTTCCATCAGGGCTTTGGTCCATGCCACGTCATCGTCGTTGGCGCCGGCTGCTATCCGATACACATCGTTGCCGTTGTGGGAGCGGACATAGGTGCTGTACTGCCGGGCCAAGTCTGCGTAGGCCTCAGCCCGGAAGTTGCCACCGCAGCCCCAAGGTTCGTTGCCGATACCGAAGAACGGGACTTTCCAGGGCTGGTCCCGTCCGTTCTGCCGCCTCAGTGCGGCCATAGGTGAATCGTCGGCGCGGGTGAGGTATTCGATCCATTCACTCATTTCCTGGACCGTGCCGGAACCCACGTTGCCGTTGACGTAGGCGTCCGCGTCGAGCATCTCGCAGAGGTCCATGAACTCGTGGGTGCCGAATGAATTGTCTTCTACGACATCGCCCCAATGGGAATTGACCATCACGGGGCGCTGTTCACGAGGGCCGACGCCGTGACGCCAGTGGTATTCATCGGCGAAGCAACCGCCGGGCCAGCGAAGATTGGGGATGCGCAACTCGCGCAGGGCTTCCACCACGTCATTCCGGATGCCACGGGTGTTGGGTATTTCGCTGTCCTCCCCCACCCAGAAACCACCGTAGATGCAACGGCCCAAATGTTCAGCGAAATGGCCGTAGAGGTGACGGCTGATGGTGGGACCCGCGATGTCCAGATTGACGACGAGCCGGGGCGAAGATGCCATGGTCAAGATTCTCCAAAGTCTATGTGTAATTCAGCTGGTTGATTCCCGGACGATGAGCCGGAAAGGGGCCACGAGTTCGCGCCCGGGGCGGGGGGAACGGTCTTTGATCCGTTCGGTGAGTAGGGAGAGCGAGGACCGGACCATCCAGTCGTGGTCCGGTGCGATGGTCGAAAGGGATGGAACGGAAAATGCCGCCTGCTGGACGTCGTCGAAACCGATGACCTTCACGTCCTCCGGAACGCGCAAGCCGGCGTCCTTAAGACCTCGGATGACCCCGAAGGCGACCGCATCGGTAACGGCCACCACGCCGTCGAATTCAATACCGTCTTGGACCAGCTTCTTGATGCCGTCAGCGGCATGCTCCATGCTGGGTTGATCCATGGGCACGTGCAGGGAGGGGTCGTCGCTGAGTCCTGCATCCGCCAAGCCCTGGCGGTAGCCCTTTAGACGATCCAGTACAACATTGTGGAGCTCGGTTTCGGGTGAGTAGTTACTCGCCCAGGCGATGCGTCGGCACCCCTGCCCCACCAGATGTGCGGTGGCCGTCTTGGCTCCTTCTGCATTTGGCATCACCACGTGATCAACGGCCTCGCCGTATATCTTTTCGCCGAGGAGGACCAGGGGGATGGACTGGTTCAGAAGGCTGGCTTCCTCCGGCCCCAGTACCAGTGCAGAGAGAATAAGGCCGTCGTATTCCAGATTGCGCGACATTGCGACGGCGTCGAGTTCGTCCTCGATGTGCAGACCGGTCTGCTCAACAGCCACGCGGTATCCGAGCTCGGCGGCCTGGGCAACAACCCTGCCACTGAGCTCACCGAAATAGGCGTGGCTGAGGGCAGGAACCGCCAGCCCGATCACCCCGGTGGTCCCAGTGCGCAACGTCCTTGCAGAACGGTTCATGACGTAACCGCTCTCCTCCACTGCCTCCAGGACACGCTTGCGGATATCCAGATTCACCGAGCGCCGGCCGTTCACGACGTTGGATACCGTCATGGTTGACACTCCTGCCAGCCGCGCTACGTCAGACATCGTGACCATTGCAGACCCCATTTCCACAAACCTATTTGATGCCGGCAGAACTAAAACTTTGCGTGTAGCGCTGCTGGACGAAGAAGAAGACCAGAACTACAGGTATCACGTAAAGGATGGATCCTGCGGCTATGAGGTTGTTTAGTGGGAAACCCCTTTCATTGACGTACCCGGATGACAACGCAACGGCCAAGGTGGTGTTGCTCTGATCCAAGAGAAGGTTGGGGGCTATGAAATCGCCCCAGACCGCCAGGAATGACATGACAAAGGCGGTGACGACGATCGGTTTGGAGATAGGGAGAAAGATCCTGGTGAATATTCTGAATTGTCCGCACCCGTCCAGGATGGCCGCCTCCTCCAATTCCTTGGGAAGGCCCGCAAAGAACTGACGGTAGAGGAAGATCAGATAGGGAGATCCCACCAGCCCCCAAATCACCCACGGCCAGTAATTCCCCACAAGTCCCACCTGCGAAAACAACAGATAAGTGGGGATGAGTGTCACGATGCCCGGCATCATCATCATGGCGATGAGTACTCCGAAAAGAATTCCCTTTCCCGGGCCGCGGAGCCTGGCAAAACCGTAACCGACCAGTGCCGAAGACAGCGTCGTAAGGACTCCGTTGACCGTGGCCAGGAACAGCGAGTTCAGCATGTACGGCAGGAACGGGATCCTTGTTACCGCCTCTACGAAATTCTCGATGTGCGATGGGAGTGGCCAGAGAACGGCGATCCCTGAGTACAACTGCTCGGGCGATTTGAACGCCGTAGCCAGCACCCAGTACATGGGAAAGGCAACGAGTGCCGTGATGAACACGAGAACGGCCGTGACCAGGATGGTCGAGCGTCGTCGTATGCCCGATCGGCTTCTTGTGCCCCTCTCATGACCAGGTGACTGTACCGGGTGGGGATGCGCCCGTTTGGACGACTGCAGTTCCTTGAGAGTCATCTACTTCCCTCCATCGCTGGAAGGATCCACGGAATAGAACACAGTCTTTCGGCTCGCACGGAAGAACAAGACCGTTACCACCAGGATGGCCAGGAAGAACAGCCACAACATCGCTGAGGCATAACCGTAGCGGGAGTAGGCAAAGTACTGTGCATAGACGTCGATCATGAAAATCCTGTTGGCTTCGGGAACCGCCGTCACGGCAGCTGCGCCAGTGGTCGGGGAGAGCAAAAGGGCGGGAACGAAAGTTTGCAGAACCCCGATGGTCGAAGTCACGGTCTGGAAGAGGAGCACTGGAGAGATGGTGGGAAGGGTCACCGCCGTGAACCGGCGCCAAGGTCCGGCTCCATCCAACGTTGCCGCCTCCAGGAGCTCCGGGGAAACATCCTGCAGCGCGGCGAGGTTAATGATCATGCCGGCACCAATACCCCAAAGCATCACGGCGAGCAGGACCACGAACACTTGCTGCCCTGTCATCCAGTTCACGGCGTCCTGCCCGAACCAGGCACGGACGGCGTTGATAGCGCCGGAATCCCGGTCAAACACCAGTTTCCAACTCAGTGCCGAGGCCACTGGGGGGAAGACGGCGGGGAGGTAGATCATGGTCCGCCAGAATGACCTCAGGCGCACCTTCTGGTTCAGCAGAATGGCAAGACCGAGGCTGCCCGCCACCGTCAGAGGCACTACAACAACGGCCAGGACTGCGGACCGCGACATGCTCGCCCACGTTTCAGGGTCGCCCAGGACATCGAGATAGTTCTGCGCACCCACCCAGCGAAACCCCGGGCTCACGCCGTCCCAGTCAGTCAAGCTGACACCCAGGGCATAGGCGAGCGGAAAGATCGTCAGCAGGACTGTGCCGATGAGCCAGGGCGAGATGAAGAGGTAGAAAGCCCGGCTACGCCGCTTGGTCAACGGGCTGCCCCGCCGCACGGGAGGGGCAACGCTCAACGTCGAAGCCATGTCAACCGCCGATACGCGAAACACCCTCGGCGAGGAGCGCGTTGCATTTGGTATTGACCTGATCGGCGAACTGCCCGGCCGTCAGGGATCCCTGGACCAACTTGGGAAACTGCTCCGAAACTGCAGCCGTCAGGGCCGTGACCGTGGCGTACGGGGAAAAACTCAACACCTTGGCGTATTTGTCCTCCGCCGTCTGGGTTTCAAGTGCTGACTTCTGGTACGCCTCCTTGGCAGGAAGGCTGGAACGGAGGTTCTTCATGACGGGGAGGCCACCACCGGTTGCCGCGCGGTCCTTTGCGGGCTGTCCGGCAGTGAACCATTCGAGAAAAGCGAAGCCTCCGTCCGGATTTTTGGCCTTGGCGGGGATCCAGTGGCCCGTGGCACTGGTGGTGGGACTTACCCGTTCCTTGCCCAACAAAGGAGCAGGTGCCATACGGGCAAAGTCGGGGGCCTTCTTGTCGCCGGCCACGACGCCGGTCAGCCAGTATCCGGCACTCTGCATGGCCTGTCGGCCTGAACTGAACGGGGGCCAGTCCCAGCCGTCCGGGTTGGGATCCAGGAGTGTGTAGCCAGCCTTGGCTTTTGCGACATCTGCCAGCCAGCCGACGGCCTTCTGAGCCTCGGGTGAACTGAAGTCCACCTTCTTCAAATCTTCACTGAACAGCGAGACGCCGGTTGTGGCGAGCATGCCCTGAAGGAACGCGACATCAGGAGTGGTGGCGAACAAGCCATAGCGGGAAGACTTGCCCCCGGAGGTTGCCGTCATGCTTTTGGCAACATCCAGCAATTCGTCGTACGTCAGCGGATTGGCGCTATCAGGAACCCTGGCACCCACTTCCTCGAAAACGGACTGGTTGTACCAGAACATCATGTCCAGGCTCCAGTCCTTGGTCAGCCCGTACGTGCTGCCGCTGCCCTGCCGGGTGCCATCCCACTTCCACACATCGTTGATCGCTTCGAGATCGTCCGCGTGGATGAGGGAGCTGCCGGAAAGGTAGTCATCCAGCGGTTTCGCAATCTTTCGGGAAGCCAGATAGGGAGTCACCTGGGCGCCGGCGCCGCGGACCAGGTCCGGGGGTGTGCCGGCAGCGAGCATGGCGTTGAGGCGTGTCTCGTCGTACTTGATAAAGGTGATGGGAGCATCGGCGTTGAGCTGCTGCCAGGCGGAGATCACGTCCTTGGTGATCTCACCATCGTTGCCCATGATGGTCAGGGCACCTTTGCCGGAAGAGCTGCCACCTGCCGAGCTCGAGGTGTTCACCTTGCACCCACCAAGAGCTGCGGCTGCCACACCAGCGGCGGTGAGACCGAGGAATCCCCTGCGATTAAAGGGTTGGATTTTCATAAACTGCGCACCTTCCTTGCTACGCGTACATGCCAAGGAAAGGCCTAGGCATGTAACGATAAACGGGAGATCCGGATGCACCACGAGGAAGGGTGCTTTAGGATGCGTTTATCGTTACACGAGCGGGTGGAGGCGTCAATACTTTTTCCGAACTTCGTTTCCTGTTGCAGGGTTTCGCTTGTGAACACGTTGATCATCCGCGATAGCAGCCGTTACGAGGGATGGCCAGAATCCAACGGACCGCTGTGTCCGTTGCTACAACGCAACGCCCTGGCTCTTCCCCTGTGGCTTGCCGCCTTTTCCTGTCCATAAACTTTGCCGAAGCTGCGCTAAACCAGGGGAACTCTTGATCCAGTTGCAGCATGGTTGAACCAGCAGGATGCAGGAGGAGCCATGAAGCGCATAACAGCCACCCCTAACTTTGGCGGAGCCCCCAAGGGAAGCTCACCGGTCAAAGTGTCGAGCGGAGTCACACATCCGACGACGGGGTGCAGGACTCCTTCCGAGACGGACCCGCGACCCAAATCCTGTGACCTTGGCATTCAGGAAACGAGCCGCCAACTCTGGCCCGACTGCCGCGACTGAAGGCTTTCCGGAAGCGTGCCACGCAGACTCTGCCCGAGCCCGCCAGATCCGGTCAGAGCAGCCAGCGCCACCAGCGTGACTGTTCCCGTTCCGGCGTCGGTTCCGGCTCCGGCTCCTCACCCAAGGCCAGGGCAGCCTCCGCGATGTCCTCCGCGGTGAGCGTCATGACTGCCTCACGATCGAGTGCGTCGAGACTTTGTTCCTCGTCGAGCGACAGCCGCAGCGCCTGGCGGTTAAGCGCCTGCTCGAACAGCGTGCGGGCGAACCGTGCGTTGCCGGAGTCCTCGCCCGCGTGGAGCCCGATGAGGATGCGACGCAGCATCTGGTCCGCCCCCGGCTCCAGCGTGTACTCGTGTTGGGCCAGCATCTGGTGGAAGATCGTCTGGAGTTCGTCGACGGAGTAGTCCGGGAACGTGATCTCCCGGGCGAACCGGGAGCGAAGTCCGGGGTTGGAGAGCAAGAAGGATTCCATCAGCCGCGGATACCCCGCCACAATCACGACCAAACGGTGGCGGTGGTCCTCCATCCGCTTGAGCAGGACCTCGATCGCTTCCGGGCCAAAGTCCATCCGGCCGTCCTCCGGGGCCAGCGCGTAGGCCTCGTCGATGAACAGCACGCCGTCCAACGCACGCCGGATCACCCGGTCCGTCTTGATGGCGGTCGCACCAACGTATTGCCCCACAAGGCCCGAACGGTCGACCTCAACCAGATGTCCTTTCTGCAGCAGACCGACCGCGCGGTACATCTCGGCCAGGAGCCGCGCCACGGTCGTCTTGCCCGTGCCTGGGTTTCCCAGAAACACCAGATGCTGAGAAGTGGCCACCTCCGGAAGGCCGTGCGCCTTGCGGCGGGCCTGGACTTGGAGCAATGCGACCAGGCCCCGCACCTGTTCCTTTACGGTTTCCAGTCCGACCAGCGCGTCGAGTTCGGCCTGCACCTCGGACAGCGGCCGGGCCGGCCCGGGCCTCGCTCCGATGAGATCGCCCACCAGGTCGTCGACGCGCTCTGAACCGGGCAGCTTGAGCTGATTGGCCAGATGGCCAATGGTTTCGCGCAGGTCATCGAGCGGATTGCGGCTGGCAGCCATACATCAACTGTAATACTCGAGACAAGCCCAAACCCTTCATGCTCCCCGGGCCCTTCACCGCGATCAGGAAAGCCGAGTACCGAGAAGCCAGGCCATGGCCTCATCGCGGGAAGTGAAATACCGAGTGGGACACGGGAGTGTGCGCCGTGCCATAGCAAAGTTGGCAATGACACGACTGACTGGACTTGAGCCCAGCAGGGCAATTCGTGAAGCGGCGCACTTGACGCTGAAAACAGTCCTGGCTTGGCGGCTCACCGCCTGGGTTTCCGTCATGTCGATCAACATCGGGTATTCGGCACCGTCGGCGAGCTCATTGACCTTTGCCATCGCCCCATGAACATCAGGAGCCTCCAGAACCGTCCCCGGCTTCCACACAAGGTGGAGAATTCCGTCGGCATCCAATTCCACTGTGCCCTTGCCGCCGTCAACAGTGACTGGCTTCATCATTTGCTCCCCCAGCATGGTGTTGAAGCTAAGACTAACTGCCCGCTTGAAGATGTGCAGCGAAGTGAAGCAGAAATTTGGCAGGATCCCATTTCCATGAAATCGGGAGAGGCCCGGAGCATCAAGGTTTCATCGTCCGGCTCGGCGTGGTAGAAGTCGCCGGGTTCGGATAGGTGCTTTCCTGCCGGTGTGCAACCGGCTGGCGCAAGCGACCACGACCCAGCTGAGTACGAACATACCAACCACCGCATAGCCCAATCCGGTCAGATCGATGCTTCCGATCCTGGCCAGTGCCCCTCCAATGGTTCCGGTTTTCGCAACGATCACGGAGATCAGCTCCACCGTTCCGATGCTTAGCGCGACGGCTGCGGAAAGCCCCGTGAGGACGATGTTGTACTGAAGCCTGCGGTCCGGCTTGGAGAACGCCCTGCTGTAGGCGAAGTTCATGAACCATCCGTCCACCGTGTCGAACAGACTCATGCCAGCGGCGAAAAGCACGGGCAGGATCAGGACGGCGTACCAGGGAAGCGCCATTGTCGCCGCACCGCCGGCAATGACCAGCAGGGCCACCTCAGTCGCCGTATCAAACCCCAGGCCGAAAAGCAGCCCTACCAGGTACATTTGCCACGGCCGCGTGATGCTCCGCATGAGCGGCCGCAGGACACGGACCATCAACGCGGCGGCAGCTCCGCTCTCTGGAGGCACGGCGTGGCCAGCCCGAAGCCGGCGGAAGTCCACCACGACGCGGATCAGAAGGGTCAGGTTGAGTGCCTCCAGGATATAGAGGAACACTCCGGAAATAGCGGTTCCTGCCAGCCCGAGAGCTTCGCGCAGGGGCGAGGCGTCCTTACCGACGAGGATTCCGAGGTACTGTGCTCCTCCTGCCAGTAGCGCGCAAAGGCCGAAGACGACGGTCGCGTGGCCCAGCGAGAACCAGAAGCCCACCGAGAGCGGCCTAAGGCCCTCGCCGATGAGCTTGCGGGTGGTGCAATCAATGGCTGCAATATGGTCGACGTCGAACGCGTGCCGTGCGCCTAACAGGTACGCGCCGGTTCCGATCCCCATGCCGAAGATCTGTGTGGAGCTGAGGTGCAGGCTTTGAGGAACGATACTGAAAACCAAAACGCCCCAGCCCACCGTGTGCAAAGCGATGATGGTGCCCGCCATGCCGGCCACGGGAGTCACGCGCCACCGCGTGGTTCTTGCACTGCTGAACTTCGGCCGTTCAAGGGAAGCCAGGACACCCATGACCGGTTCCTGTCAGCCCATTGGAGGCGTCAGGCCATAACGGGCAATGATCTCCGGAAGCCACGGGGCTTCCCCGAACTGAAGCCCGTATTTGGCAGCAAGTTCGCCGATGGCCTCGGGATCGGGCGGCCCGGCTTCGAGCTGATCAGCCAATCCCCAGAAGAAATGCTCAAACCCCGCAGGACTAATCACCTCGATCATCCGTGCCGGGACCTTGCCGGCATTCCACATGGTGTGCAGTTCCCCGCGCGGCTTTGTGATGTAGCCGCCAGCACCCAGCACCGCCTCACGCTCACCCGACCTGAACCCGATCTCGCCTTCAAGGACGATCGAATACTCATCTTCACGAGTATGCGTGTGCGGCGGAACCAGGGCCCCGACCGGGAACGGGTGCTCTACGATCGAGATCTGCTCATTGGTGTGTTCGCCGAACAGCTTGAACACAACCCCGATGCTTCCCAGGCTGCCCTTCCGCCCTTGTCCTGGCTGCACAACTGTCAGCCGCGGAGCACCCTCAATGTCCATGACAAGCCCTCCTTCTGATTTCGATATACAATGGTGTATATCGAAATTGTCCGGCCGCAAAGAACGGGTGTCAATACTTTGAGTGAACAGCATGGTTCATCCAAATCACGCCGCTATCAGATGAGCAGGCGGGCTGAACATGTGGACAGCACACGCCAGCGCATTGTCGACGCCGCAGTGGCCCTCCACGGTTCCGTGGGGCCGGCTCGCACGACCATCGCCGGAGTCGCCGAGAAGGCCGGCGTCACGCGCCTGACGGTCTATCGGCATTTCCCCGACGATGAGGCGTTGTTCTCCGCGTGCTCCTCGCACTGGCGCGCACAGCAACAGCTTCCGGACCCGGCCGCCTGGTCCGAGCACTCCGACCCTCTGGAACGGCTGAAAGTCGGCTTGTCCGACCTTTACCGCTTCTATCGCGACGGCGAGGCCATGCTCACGCGCATCTATGCCGACCGGGATGCGCTCCCGAAAGGACACCGAGAGGACCTCGAAACGCGCAACGCCTACTTCCGCGATGTCCTCTGCGAACCGTATCCAAAGCAAGGCAGGACCGGCCGGCTCGGTGCCATCGTAGGCCACGCTGTTTCGTTCTGGACGTGGCGGTCCCTGTGCCACGACAACGGGCTTTCCAACGAGGATGCGGTTGAAGCCATGTGCACCCTTGTCGCAGCAACAGCCGGCACCTCCGACGCGCGTCGGACAGAAAAGACGGCTGCCCGTACGCCGTGACCCTCACCGGGGAGTTAATTCATTTCCCGGCCGTTGCCTGTAAGAATCCGGCGGTTCGCGGAAACATGATGGGTATAGGAACCCAGGGCCGCAAACGAGCGGGGGCATGCGTGATGTTGTTGCAGCGGGAAGCCGAGTTTATCTCCCTTCATGCCGCCCAGCACGAACGCGTCCTGCACTACATCCTCCGTCGGGTGGGCGAGCTGGAAGTGGCCCGGGAGCTCACGGCCGACGTCTTCCGAATTGCTTGGCAGAAGTCCGAGCATGAACCCACCACCGAGGTGGCATGGCTCTTCGCAGTGGCGCGGAACGTCATCGGCAACGAATACCGCGGCAGACGGCGCAGACGCGAGTTGCTCTTCAAACTCGCCGAAGGCGTCCGAGCCGCCGCCGAACCGTCCACAGGCGACGTCGAGGCCGCCGTCGCGGAAACGCTCGGCAAGTTACGGCCCAAGGACAGGGAAATTCTGATGCTTCATTTCTGGGACAAACTCTCAACCGCGGAAATCGCAACCTCCCTCAGATGCACGGAAAACAATGTCGGAGTGCGCCTTCATCGGGCCAAACGCGCATTCGCAGCTGCCATGCCCACAAAGCTCTCTGCAGGTCATCCAGACGAGGCCGGTGAACACTCCCATGGACAGGATTGAGGAGCTGCTGGAGGCAGCCAACCCGGTGCGCCCGTCAAACGCACCGCTGATGGATGCCCGTAGGGAATTGCGTGCTGCACTCGACGGCGGGCCTGCCCTGCACGCCGCCGGACAGGACTTTGTTGATGGCAACAGAAACCGGTTCTCCGGGAGCCCGCGGGCCCAGCGGCCGTGGACTGTAGCGATCGCAGTGGCTGTGTTCTCGGCGCTGGTGCTGGCCGCCGTCGTACTGGCCCAGGTCCTGGCCCCGCTGCAGCCTGTTCCGCCCGCCCTCAGTCCATCACCGACCGTCAGCAGCACGGGGACAGGATCGGACGGGTGGCGGGTAGTGCGCATGTCCACCATGGAAACCGACGGAACTGCCGGGCCACAAATTCAGATCGATGTAGCTCCGGGGTTTACTACAAGCAGCGACGTTCCCAACGATAATTACGACTCCCTGTCCCTCAAGATCGTTCGGGACACACCAACCCAGGCCGTGTTTGCCCAGATCTATTACGGCAAGGTAATGCCCCAGCGCGACCCCCAGGCTTGCGCAGCGACGCCAGAGGACTACGTGGAGCTGGACAGCATCGCAGTGGATGTGCCCGTCAAACGAGAAGTTCCCGGAACAGCATCGCCGCGATTCGTGTATCGGGTTGTGAACGGCAACGGCCTGAAGTCCTCCTTCGGGATCACGTCCCTGTCGCCGGGGACTTCGGTGGATGGATGCACCGAATACCACCATGTCGATTCCGAACCTGACGGCACCATGCTGGCTGTTTCAGACCATTTCCAGTTCAACGGTCGCGTCCCTGGATGGTTGTCCACGTCCATGTCATCTGTAACGCCCACGTTTGCATCCCTTGAGGAGGCCAGAGCGTTCATGGCCACGGAGGAATACCGGACGTACAAACGGATGCTGTCTTCCGTGCGCATAATCCAGCCAAAGTAGGAGCAGATCATGCCCAGCGAATCCCCAACAGACTTTGAAAGGCTAACCATGTTTTTGGCTCGACGGACAGGTGATACCGATTATGCCCAGATACTTGCCACGGACGCGTTCCGCTGGGCCACGGGCCAAGCGCAAGAGGGAATCGACGTCCCCTTCGGGACCTTGCTGGCCGCGGCAGTCCGTCCGGCGGCAGCCGCCATTCGTGACAAAGACGACGAAGTGGCGCAGCAGGAATCCATCGCCGGGATCATCGCCACCCTTCGGCCTGTGGAGCGCGAAGTACTCAGGCTCGTCTACTGGGATCAGCTCAGCATGGGTGAAGTTGCAGATTACCTGGGCTGTTCCATGGCGCGCGCCGGGGCCCTTCTCGACAAGGCCTACACGCACACCGAACGTCGGGCCACACAGCTCCGCTACGCATTGACAAGCGACGCCGATGAACCCGCTTGAACGCCAGATCTCTGACGCGGCGCCTTGGGTCCAACCCGCTACATTTCCCATCCACGCCGGTGAACGGATCCCGCCCGATGACGCCGAAGCACTGGGCCCTGGCTTGCCGCCATCCCGATCGACCGCCCGCGTCCGCCAAGGCGATCTTGGAAGAAAACTCCTGGTCACCATCGCGGCCTTGGCACTGTTGGTCGCGGGAGGGGTGGGATTCTCCGCGGCGCTCCAGCCGGCGTCGGAGCTGCACGATAGCAACCTCGACGGCGGTCGCCCGGTCGAGGGTGGTGCAGCCGTGGCAAGCACTCCGCCAGGCTTTCCGGCGGAATGGCGTACAGCCACTTTGTTGAGTCCATGGGCCGATGCCTCAATCAGTGTCGAAGCTACCGTGGAACTGCCAGCCGCCTGGAGCGTGCGCCGCCACGAGCCCTCGGCGGAGTTTCCCGGACTGCACGTGACGGTTGTGGATGAAGACTCCCTGCCTGTTGCCACACTCTATTTCGGACCATCTGCCGACCAGGATTCGTGCCCCCTACGGGCGGAAACTTTCGTGCCACTACAGCGGGCCGACGTCACCACCGGGGCACAACTGCTGGATCCCGCTCTCGCGTCCGCATTTTCGTATGGTCTTACTACGGAGCCGGAACCCAGGGGATCCTTCGGGCTCGTGCCGCAGACATCAAACGCGAACCCCTGCGGTGATTCTGTCCGGGATCCCGGGACGCCGCTGCTGATCCTCAGATTCGGAGATCTCCTTGGACTCGGTCCTGCCGCAACCGCACCCAGATCCAGTTACGCACGCACGTTCGCAACAGTCGAAGATGCGCGGCACTACGTCCAATCACAGGAATTCGCAACACTCAAACGACTCATCACTTCCCTGAAGTTCTCGTTCCCTGAGGATCGCTCGCAGCTCTGGCAACTGCCGGACAATAGACGCCCATCGAACTGAGGGGACCAACTACGGCCACGAGGACGGACTTCCTCACGCCCCGGCGTCCCGTCACGCCGTGGAAGAGGACCTCCACGCGCTGGCAGATGTGCCGCACTTCTGCCACTGGGCTCCAAGCACCCCTTGGCGACCTGGCAGGCCACCTTACCTAGTCCGCCATATCGGGAAAGAGTGGTCCGTCGTAATCAGTGGAGGGAGCCTGCACACTTTCGTGCTGTACCGGCTCTGAGGTCTCGTCCGCCAACCTGCGGCCCCCTGCCCCAACCCTGTCCCGTCGAGTCACCTTCACCACAACCTATCCACATATTGAACGCTGCGTTCAACTCGTTCTTGTTTTAAGTGTGCTCCGAGTCACAGTCGAAAGCAATAGAAAATGAACGTCACGTTCACATTTTTCTGAAGAAGTGAAAACGAGGGACTCCCCCGCGCGTGGGCCGCACCCCTTTTTGACACTGACCCAGGCAGCATCTATATTGAACGCAACGTTCATACGTTGAACACGCTCAAGTCCACCGTCAAGGAGGCCCTAATGCACACCGTCATCGAAAGGATCGTCGAGCGTGGCGACCAACGCGGGCGCACACTGGGCTTCCCCGCAGCCAACACCCCGATCGACGGAAACCCGGAACCTGACGGAGCCTGGATACGGCGCAGGATCTCTACGGGCTGCAGCTTCGGGTGCATCTCATGAAAAAAATCCGCCCGCAATTGACATTTGCTGGCGCCGGCGCGCTGGCAGAACAGTTGCAAAAGGACGTCGAACAGACTCGAAAATGGGCCCATCACAACCAGCCTTGGCTAGTGTCCCCCATCGCAGGGACCCCACCTGAGGCAATAAGAAGAGGAGCGACCGTATGAGCGCCCAGACGTCGCTTCCCGCATGGGCTATCCAGCGTGTAGCAGCAGCCCTCGACGCCGAACCCCGCGACGGCGTCCCCACATCCGCGGTGGATCTCGCGAGGCGCACGGGGTTGAGCAAGAGCCTGACTCGACGTTGCCTCAGTCAGCTCCGGGCCAGCGGGCGGTCAGCGGATCCGGCCCGCATCCGGGCTTTCTAAGCCAGCGCTTCCTCGACTTTTTTCGCTGCCAGTTTTACTTTCTCAACAGTGGGAAGAATGTTGTCAGTTTTGACCCGCTGCGTGGGACCGTTGAGTGTGAGGACGCCTATCAGCTGACCAGCACTATCCCTAACTCCGCAACCGATGACAAAAAGGCCTTCCTCGAGCTCATCGTCAAGGATTGCGTAACCTTGCTCCCGGACCCGGCGTACCTCATCGAGAAAGGCATCGCGCCTGGTGATTGTTTTCTTTGTAAAGGATTCCAGCCTCTTCGGCAGGGCCGCAACAACCTCTTCATCGTCAAGCTCAGCGAGAATGAGCTTGCCGGAAGCACTCGCGTGGAGGGGGAACGACTCGCCGACGTACAAGTGCGACGCGTTGAGGAAGCGGGACGCTGACGCCTCGGCAACGACGTCGTAGGAGTCGGGGCCGGTAACCATGACGAATGTGAGTGTTTCGTTGAGCTTGGCGGCGTATTCGTTCAGGACCGGTTGGATCCTGGTGACAACTCCGGAGTAAGGATCGGCCACCCGCCCTAGGCGCGCCATCTGCCAACCCAGCATGTAGCGGTTATCAACACGGGCAACAAAGCCGGTTTGCTCAAGGCTCAGCAGCAAGCGGAAGGCGGTCGGCCTGGTCATCCCCACGGCCTGGGCTATTTCCGTGACCGTAATTCCTTGCCGATGCCGGCCAAGTTCGCCCAGCAGTACGGTCGCCTTGATTACCGACTTATTGGTCAGGTCAAGCGGCTCGGGGGTGACCTGCTCGTCTTCTACCGATTCTTCCGGTGCCGTGTTTTGTCCCGTTGCCATGTCCGCTCCCGCCCTGCGCTGACTCAAAGCCAGCTGCTTCGACATTCATTTGCCAAATCCATCCTAGGCGCTGCGGTGCCGGAACCGACAAAAGCTGAACAAGGAGTTCAAGCGTCAGGACGGCAAAGACAATTTGGCCGTCCTGCCCATGACTGCTTCATGGTTGATGTCCACTGGATCCCGTGCTGACGCGACGATGGCATTCGTTCACTGTACGAACGCCCTGATCAAAGTTAGGCGCGGTCTTCACGCGCCGTCAACACTCTCGCGAATTTGGACGCCGCGTTCGTTTCAAAAAGAAATGTCTTGACGCTGTGGCGTGGACCACACTAATCTTTGTTCAACAAGCAAACATGACGTTCAACAATTGAACGAAGAGAGTTGAAGCCCATGATCAAGCAGATGAAGATATTCGCCTTCGATTTCACCGGCCCCGCCCATCTGTCGGCCGGGCTGTGGAGGCATCCGAAAGACCGGGGCGGCGAGTACGCGTCGGTGCAGTATTGGGTGGAATACGCACGCATGTTGGAGGACGCCTGCTTCGACGGGATTTTCTTTGCGGACAACGTCGGCTATCACGACGTCTACCGCGGCAATGTTGATGCCGCGCTGGCTGACGCAGCACAGATTCCCGCCAACGATCCCTCCTACGTGATCCCGGCGATGGCTGCAGCGACGCAGCACCTCGGCTTTGGGGTGACGTCAACGACCGCCTATGACCATCCCTACTCGCTCTCCCGCAAGTTCGCGACCCTGGATCACTTGACGGGTGGGCGAATCGGCTGGAACGTTGTCACCTCCTACTCCGACAGTGCAGCAAAGAATCTGGGCACGGGCGTCCAGCGCGCCCATGATGACCGTTACGAGGTTGCCGGGGAATTTATTGAGGTGTGCCTCAAGCTCTGGGAAGCGTCCTGGGACGAAGGTTCTGTGGTCCGCGACGCCGATTCCTGCACCTATGTGGACCCTCGGCTGGTACACCCCATCAACCATGCCGGCAAGCACTTCACCGTTCCGGGCATCTTCCTCTGCGAACCTTCGCTGCAGCGCACCCCGGTCATTTTCCAAGCGGGCGGTTCCAGCAAGGGTGTAGCCCTCGCGGCGGCTACCGCGGAGGCGGTCTTCATGAACGCCACATCCAAGCCCGGGCTGAAGAAGCAGGTGGACAATCTTCGCGCCCAGGCAGTCGAAGTCGGACGGGATCCATCCCACATCGCCGTGCTGCAGATGATCACCATCGTCAGCGCCCCAACGGACGCTGAAGCCCAGGCCAAGTATGAGGAATATCGGGAACTGGTCTCGTACGAAGGTGCCATGGCCCGTTACAGCGGCTGGTCCGGCCTGGACATGTCAACCTTCGATCCGGACGTGCCGCTGCGGCACGTCAAGACCAACGCCGGGCAGACCATGGTGGACATCTTCTCCAAGATGGACCCCACGAAGGAATGGACCCCTCGCGACATCGCCGAATACATCGGGATCGGAGGCACCTCACCAGTCATCGTAGGCGGCCCCGAAACCGTTGCAAACGAGCTCGCATCCTGGATCGAGGAGACCGGCATCGACGGCTTCAACATTGCCCATGCCATCAAGTTCCAGGACATCAAAGACTTCACGGAATTCGTGGTCCCGGAACTGCAGTCCCGCGGCCTCATGCGTACCGCCTACGAAGGCCACACCCTTCGTGAAAACATCTTCGGCCCAGGCCACGCTCGCCTGGCCACCGACCACCCCGGCGCCGGACACCAGGCTCCACTCCCCCTCTCCACCCACTAAGGATTTATCGCCATGCAAACCGCCACTGCGGCCCCAGTCATCAACGCGGCCGACTACCGCCGGGTCTTCGGGCTGCTGCCAACCGGTGTGGTCGCCATCACCGGGATGACCGACGACGCAAAGCCTATGGGCTTCGTCGTAGGCACCTTCCAGTCGCTGTCACTGGAGCCGGCGCTGGTCACGTTCTGCGTCGATGAATCATCCAGCACCTGGCCGACCCTGCGCTCATTGGGCCGGTTCACTGCCAACATCCTGTCCACCGAGCAACTCCACGTTTGCAAGGCGCTCTCGCGCAAAGGCGAGGACAAGTTCGTGGGCTTGGACTACGAACAGAGCCCCAGCGGCACTCCCCGCATCCAGGGAGCCACAGCATTCATCGACTGCAAGGTCCTGTCCGAAGTTGTAGCTGGCGACCACTACATGATCGTCGGTGCCGTCACAGCCATGGAAACAGGCAACTCGGACGCCCTCATGTTCCGTGGGGGAAAGTTCGGCGAATTCACCCTCTGGGATACCCCAACACCCGCAGAGAAAGCAGCACAACCATGAACCAGATGCTCGAACGCATCGCCGATGCCTGGGCCCGCGCCTGGGGCCAGGGAGACACCGCCGCCTTCCAGGCCATCGTCGATTCCAACTACAAACGGCATTCCAAAACCGGCGAAGAGGGCCTCACTGAGGTCATCCGCCAGATCGAGGAGTCACACGCGGCCTTCACTGGCTTCCGTGTCGAAATTCTCCATGCCATCGAGAGCGACGATCTCGTCGCCATCCACTGGCAAAGCACCGGAACCCACAGCGGAACCTACATGGGTGTCCCACCCACCCAGCGCACCGTCACGGTGGTGGGCGCTTCCTTCCTCAACCACCACAACGGACTCATCACCGAAGAATCCGTTGTATGGGACCCCCGGGAGCTCCTTTCAAGCATGAACATCTGGCACCTCGGAAACCCGACGGCGGCAAAACCATGAGCACACAACGCAGCGAAATCGGCGCACTTGAGAGCCCGACACCCGCCGAGGATCCCACGAGAAGGAACACCACCAGGGACACTACCGCCCCCTTCATACGGGTCGGGAAGCTCACCAAGGTGTTCACTCCTGCCCAAGCACGCTCTTGGCGCCTCTTTGGGCGGAAATCCTCGGTTTCCATCGGATTCAAGGCGGTTGACGATGTATCTTTCCAGGTCGAGCAGGGCGAGATATTCGTCATCATGGGCCTCTCCGGGTCTGGAAAATCGACCATCATCCGTATGCTCAACAGACTCATCGATGCCACTGAAGGTTCCATCACCATCGGCGGCAAGGACGTTCGGGGCCTGGATCCGGCCAAGCTGCGCGCTTTCAGGAACCAGGCCATCAACATGGTTTTCCAGCACTTTGGCCTGTTCCCCCACCAGTCCCTGCTGGACAACGTTGCATTCGGTCTGAAAGTCCGCGGCGTTGACCGGCAGACGCGGGAAGCCAAGGCAACCGAGGCCCTGAAACTGGTCGGGCTCGGTGACCGGACACATGCGATGCCCGATCAATTGAGCGGCGGTATGAGGCAACGCGTCGGGCTGGCGCGGGCGCTGGCCACTGACGCAGAAATTCTCCTGATGGACGAGCCCTTCAGCGCGCTGGACCCGCTCATCCGCCAGGACATGCAGCAGTTGCTGATCAAATTGCAACGCAACTTCAAGAAGACAATCGTGTTCGTAACGCACGATCTTGACGAAGCCATGCTCCTCGGGGACCAGATCATGGTGATGAAGCAAGGGAAGCAGATCCAGTGCGGAACCGCGCTTGACCTCCTTGAATCGCCGGCGGATCCATATATTGAAAAATTCGTTGCTGAAGTGAACCGCAGCAAGGTCATCCAGGCCGGAATGCTGGTGGAACCGCTTGATGCCACCGACTACCCGGATTCAGCGGCTGCACAGACCTCAAGCGCCACAGTCCTTGCAGATCTGCTGCCTGTCTTCGCCTCAGGCAGCAAGCAAATCCACGTCACCGGCCAGGACGGCCGCGTGATCGGCAAACTCACCGCGAGGAAAGTTTTCGCGGCACTCTCTCCAAAGGAGTACGTCCATGAATCTTAATGTCGGAAAATGGTTTGAGTCCGTCATTGATTGGCTCCTGGCCAACCTCGGATGGTTCTTCGATGGTGTGTCCTGGCTGACCAGCCAGATTGTTGGCAGCGTTGAATTCGCCCTCATTGTCCTGCACCCCCTGGTCATCATTGTCCTGCTGACAGCCGTGGCAGCGTTCATGACCCGCAGCGTGGGCATCTCCGTCTTCTCAGCGGTTGCCTTCTGGCTCATCCTCTCCATGGGACTGTGGCTTAATACGATGTCCAGCCTGGCGATCGTGCTGGTCTCGGTTGCGGCCGCCCTCCTGATCGGAGTCCCGTTGGGAATTTGGGCAGCCCTGAGCAACTCGGTGAGCGCGGTCATGCGCCCCCTCCTGGACCTCATGCAGGCGATGCCCGTTTTCGTGTACCTCATTCCGGCCGTCTTCTTCTTCGGCGTCGGAACCGTGCCCGGCATCGCAGCGACCATCGTCTTCTCCATCCCTCCGGCCGTGCGCCTGACCGAGCTCGGAATCCGCCAGATGGACTCTGAACTCCTCGAAGCGGCACAGGCCTTCGGCGCAAGGAAAAGCCTGATCCTGCGCGATGTACAGCTTCCCCTGGCCTTCCCGTCCATCATGGTCGGCGTCAACCAGGTCATCATGCTCGCCCTGTCCATGGTGGTCGTAGCCGGCCTCGTAGGCGCAGGCGGACTTGGTGGAGTCGTAGTCCAGGGTGTTGCCCAACTCGATACCGCCCGTGGGTTCGAAGGCGGCCTCGCCGTCGTCATCCTGGCTGTCTACCTGGACCGGGTCACAGGCGGAGCCAGTTCCTTGGCCGGCGCCCTGCGCAAGAGCAACAGGCTCAGGAAAGAACGGGCTGCAACCAAGGCGGCCGCCCCGTCCAGTACTGCTCAACCAACCCTCACCCACTAAGAAACCGTTCACTAAAACCAGCACCATTCGGAGGCCCCTTTGAAAAAGACCATCACCGCAATACTCGCCAGCGCTGTCCTGGCAGTCAGCATGAGCGCGTGCTCTGGAGTCGCCAACGGCTCCAGCACCGACAAGGAAAAGACCATCAACTTCGCCACTGTTCCCGGCTTCGATGACACCGTTGCCGTCACCGGACTTTGGTCTGTGCTGCTCGAAGAAAAGGGCTACACCGTCAAGACCACAAGCGTGGACCTCGCTGCCGGGTTCTCCGGCATCGCCCGCGGTGACCTTGATGGGTACCTCAACGCCTGGTTGCCCTCAACGCACCAGGCCTATGTCGACAAGTACAAGGACGATCTGGTGATTCCGGACAAGCCATACTTCGACAACGATATGAACGTCCTTGCGGTACCGGACTTCGTCGAAGAAAACACCATCAGCGATCTGGTCAAGAACGCAGACAAGTATGATTCGAAGATCGTAGGAATCGAGGCCGGCTCCGGCGAAATGAAGTTGCTCCCTGGCGTACTGGCCAAGTACTCCGGCCAGGACAAACTCAAGATCGTCGAAGGCAGCACCCCGGCAGCCCTCGCGGCACTCAAAAGCGGCGTCGAAAACAAAAAGCCCGTAGTCATCGCGCTATGGACCCCGCACTGGGCCTTTGCATCCATGCCCATCAAGACTCTCAAGGACGATTCCCAGGGCTGGCCGAAGCCGGACGGTTCCTACGTGGTCCTGTCCAAGAAGTTCGCGGAAAAGCACTCCGACGTCAAGGGCTGGATGTCCAAGTCCAAGCTCACCGAGGAGCAGTACGCCTCGTTGATGCTTGCCGTGAGTGAAGCCAAGGACCCGGCGGAAGGCGCACGCAAATGGCTGGAGACGCCCGATAACCGTGCAGCGGCAGACAAGTGGTTCCAATAAGCCTTGTGAGATTAGCGGCCAGGACCAAGTCTTTGGTCCTGGCCCTCCAATAGTTGCCGATGAAGCGGCCCGTGTGTGCATCAGCACGCACGGGCCGCTTCGACGCCCAGTCTCCGTTTCGTTGCGGAGAATTTCTGAAGGAGCATCATCAATGACGCTATTTACGGACCTCAGTGGATGGCTGGGAGCCTTTGTGGTCCTCGCGGGGTACGCGTGTTTCTCCCTGGGGTGGATCCGTGCAGGGTACCGCTTCCAGCTGGCGAATCTCATCGGTTCTGCAGCCCTCGCCTTCAGCAACACCGCCACCGGCTCCTGGCCTTCAGTGGCGCTGAACATTTGCTGGTGCCTCTTCTCAGCAGTGGCCATCGTCCGGCTTCGCGGGACACCAAGGCGAGACCGGGAAAACATTCCAAGGATTCCCCGCAGGCCCGTAGATTGAAGTGGCAGAAGCGCCAAAAAGCAGTGGCCCGGACTCATGGAGAGTCCGGGCCACTGCTTTACGGCCTGCCGAAGGGATTGCTACCGGGCCTTGCTGTGCATGACGTGCTTGGTGCGCGAGTAGTCATCCAAGGCGTAAGCCGAGAGGTCGCGACCGTAGCCGGAGCTCTTGAATCCGCCCCAGGGCATCTCTGTTGCCAGAGCCAGGTGGGAGTTGACCCATACGGTACCGGCCTCAAGCCGCGATGACATCTCGTGGCCCAACTGCGGGTTCAGGGTCCACACTGAGGCTGCCAGTCCGTAAGGCACTCCATTCGCCCGGCTCACGGCCTCGTCTTCGGTGGCAAACGTTTCGACTGTGACAACGGGGCCGAAGATCTCCTCAACCGTGCAGGCCGCGCCTTCCGGTACGTCTACGAGCACTGTCGGAGCCACAAAGTAGCCTGCGCCCTCCAGCGCACCGCCACCCAGTGCTGCCCTGGCGCCGTCCGCTTTCGCGCGCTCCAGGTGCCCCAGCACGCGCTCGTAGTGGGCCTTCGAAATCATGGGGCCCATTTCGACGTCGGCGCCTGCGGTGGACTCCCCGACAACAAGGGTGCCGACCTGCTCCACAAGCAACTCGGTGAAGCGCTCGGCGACCGATTCGTGCACGAGCACACGGCAGGCAGCACCGCACTCCTGGCCGGAGTTCCAGTAAGCGGCCGCGCGCAGCGACTCGGCGGCTGCGGCGAGATCCGCGTCGGCGAAGATCACAACGGGCGCCTTGCCGCCCAGTTCCAAGTGCACGCGCTTGACCGTCTCCGCTGCCAGGCGGGCCACTGCGCGGCCACTGTTGACCGAGCCAGTCAGGGCGATCATGGCAACATCAGGGTGTTCGGCGAGACGCGCCCCGACCACCGGGCCGAGGCCCGTGACGATGTTAAGCACTCCTGACGGAAGCAGGTCCGCGATCAATTCGGCAAACTTCAGCGTGGTAAGCGGCGTCTGCTCCGAGGGCTTGAGGACCATCGTGTTGCCGGCCGCCAGGATTGGCGCAATCTTCCAAACAGCCATGAGCAGCGGATAGTTCCACGGCGTGACCACACCTACAACACCCAGCGGTTCCCGCAGGATGACAGAAAGGTGGTCTTCGGCGTACTCGCCTGAGGCAACGGAGGTGGTGGACCGGCATGCACCCGCCATGAAACGGAAGGAATCGATGGAAGAAGCGACATCGTCCTCGGCCACCATCAGCGGTTTTCCGGTGTTCAGGGCCTCAAGCCGGGCAAGTGCGTCCGCGTTTTCAGCCAGGCGGTCAGCGATGGCCAGCAGGATCTCCGCACGCTGCTTGGGCAGCGTGCGGCCCCATGCCTCCTTTGCCTCGAGTGCAGCGGCGACGGCCACGTCAACGTCTTCGGCGACGCCTTGGGCAACCTCACAGATGACGGCTTCGGTACAGGGATTAACGACAGCCAGCGTTTCACCGCTGGCTCCCGCACGGAACTCACCGGCAATGAAATGCTTGCCGGGCGGAAGCTGGTCGAGCTCGAAAATCGGTGACGGATCCGTGCCACGGCGCACTGATCCTGACAATGTTGTTGCTGTAGTCATGGTCACTCCTGGTTGTTCTTATTTGGGCAGAAACAGATGGTGCAGGTTCTTGGGTTGGGCATCTGGCGGATTCTCCGCTTAGGCGTATGCAGCCTCGAGTTGAAGTTCTCCCACGAGTTTTGCGATACGCGCCAAAGATTCGGGGTCGAGGTCTGCCGTCGGCCGGCGCGGCGTGCCGATCGGATGGCCAAGCAAATCCAAAGTGGCTTTGATGGCTGGCACAAACGGCACAGAGAGGATGGCATCGATCAGTGGATAAATGCGCCTCCACTCGGCTTGTGCTGCCGGGAAGTCGCCGGCAGCAACTGCGCTCTGGACCGCCACAATTTCGCGCGGCAGGATGTTCGCCGTACCGGCCATGACAGCAGTGGCGCCCTCCGTTAGCGCGGCCAGAGTCAGACTGTCCCAGCCGATGATGGTTGAGATGTACTCGCCATGGTGGTGGATCAATTGCGTGGCCTGCCCCATGTCGCCGCTGGAGTCCTTGATGTAGAGGATGTTCTCCACTTCCCGGGCCAGTTTCCCCACCAGGTCGGCGTCAAGGTTGAGACCAGTGAGCGCTGGCATGTTGTAGAGCATTGCCGGCAGTTCGATTGAACCTGCCACGGACCGGAAGTAGCTGGCAGCCTCCGCCGGCGAGAGGAGATCGTAGTACGGGGTGATCAGCATGACGACGTCGGCGCCGCTCTCCTGCGCGTGCCGGGACAACCGGATGGCCTCGTCGGTGCTGCTCGCGCCGGTCTGGGCCACCACCGGCACGCGGCCTGCTGCGTGATCCACAACGGTCTCGACGATGAGGCGCCGTTCGTCGGCAGTAAGCGAAGCGAACTCGCCGGTGGAGCCACAGGCAACAACGCCGTTCACACCGCCGTCGATGGAGCGGTCCACCAGTGAGCGCAGTTTTGGCTGATCAATAGTGCCATCGGCCGTAAAAGGCGTTGGCAGCGCAGTTAGCACACCGCTGAGTTGTAGTGACATAGGGAGTTCCTGTCTGCTGATCCTGAAACGGGACATGGGTGGGAGCTTGGCAATCCAGTTAGAGCAATTTGTCCTTCAACCACACCCCGCACGTTCAGTTACTGAACGCTATGATCAATTCTTGTACATCTACTCGCGCGCCACAATAGATGTGGGCCGAATTAACACACCATTAACGCGGGACCGCACCCACCGATGTGGGGACGTCCAGCATTGCCTGGGCCGCCATGATGTCGGGGTTGCAATACCCAGCCCGCCAACAGGAGGCCCGATTAGGCCAAAGCTTCGGCAACCTCGTTGGCGGCCTGGCCCAGCTCGGCAACAATTCGCAGCACGCCGCTGGACTTGATCCGCTGGACCAGTCCCTGCAGGACAAGGATGCCAAGCAGTTCTCCGTGAGGATCGCGCGACGGACAGGCGATAGCGAAGAGCCCTTCTTCCAGCTCATCGTCCAGAAGCGCGTAGCCCTGCTCCCTGACCCGGTGTACTTCGCGCAGCAGGGCACGGCGAGTCGTGATGGTGCGCTCGGTATAGGACTCAAGCCGATCCGGCAGGACTTCGGCGATCCTGTCATCGCTCAATTCGGACAGGATGAGCTTTCCCGTGGCGCTGGCATGCAGCGGATACGTCCCGCCAACGTAGAGGTGCGATGCGTTCAGGAAACGTGTAGCCGATGCTTCTGCAATGACGTCATAGGCAGTTTCGCCCCTCAACATTGCGAAGTTCACGGTCTCGTTCAGCTGCGCGGCGTATTTGTCCAGGACAGGCTGGACTCTTGCGACCACCCCGGCATGCGGGTCGGCCAGCCTGCCAAGCCGGGCAACCTGCCAGCCAAGCTTGTACCGGTTGTCGCCGCTACGGTCCACGAAACCCGCATGCTCCAAGCTGAGGAGCAGGCGAAAAGCCGTCGGCCTGGTTATGTCCACAAGCTGGGCTACCTCGGTGACGGAGACTCCTTCAGGATGCCGGCCCAGCTCAGCCAGGAGATGCGTTGCTTTGACAACGGACTTGTTCGTCAGGTCCACGCCTTCCCCGGATAGCGGGTTCTCGCTGACCGCGCCCGCCGGATACCCATCTGAGTTCAGCACTTGCGCCCCTGATTCGGAATTCATAACGTCCCTTGCTCTTTCGTGTAGCCAACGAGATGGTGGAGTCGTGCGGTCGGGCCGTGGTCGCGCTACTGCCGTGCCGCCGGAACGAGGGTTTCCCCCGATGTGGGCATCGGCGTGAGGAGCATCGTAGCGGTGTCGATGCGCTCGTCGGTGTCCTGCCCTTCGGCTAGCGCCTCGGCCTCTTTGCCGCTGGACACCACGGGCACTGAACCGAGAAGCGGACGCGATGCAGACTCCCGCATTTTCAGCACTGCCAGGAGCGCGATGACGGAGAAGAACATCACATAAAACGCCGGTGCGAAGGCATTTCCCGTGATCTGGACGAGGATCTGGCTGACCAGCGGGGTAGTGCCGCCGAAGAGTGAAATGGAGAGATTATGCGTGAGTCCGACACACCCAAAGCGTGAGGCGGTGGGGAACAGTTCGGACATCACGGCACCCGTCAACGCCAGGAAGCAGGCACAGGGGACGGCCACCAGGAACAGTGCCAAGTACAGCGACCACAGAGCGCCGACCTGCATCAAGGCGAACGCGGGGATCAGCAGGATGATGTTGCCGAGCGTGGCAATGGCATACACAGGGCGCCGTCCAATCCGGTCGGACCAGCGCGCCACGACAGGAATCATCACAGCCAGCAGAACCAGGACAACAACTGCAGCCACGGCAGTGTGTACCGCATCCGACCCCACCTGCGTTTCCAGATAGGTGGGCATGTAGCTGGTCAGCATGTAGGCCGAAGTGCCGTCAGCGGCGATCAGCGAGATCCCGATAAGAATCTGGGGCCAGTAGTGCTTGACGATGTTGGGCAGGCTGTGGCGGACGAAAATCGGGTTGACATCGCCATGGCCGGACTTCTCCTGTGCGACCTCGAAGCTCG
Organism: Paenarthrobacter sp. 10L412; assembly: GCF_056395565.1. NCBI lineage: Bacteria > Bacillati > Actinomycetota > Actinomycetes > Micrococcales > Micrococcaceae > Paenarthrobacter > Paenarthrobacter sp. 10L412. The sequence goes on from NZ_JBFTJT010000001.1 coordinate 179,863, forward strand.
GCGATTCCGGGATGCGCTTGCGGAGTGAGATTGCCACCAAGCCCAACGGCAGGGCGATCAGGAAGGGAATGCGCCAGCCGCCATCGCGCATCGCGGATTCGCCCCACACCGACGTCGTAATCGTTGCCACTACAGCCACTACTCCGGCGCCGGCCGCGAAGCCCAGCATCGAACCGGAGTTCAGGAGCGATGTCATAAACCCGCGGCTTCGGTCCGGAGAAAACTCCGAGATATAGGTCGCCGCACCGGAATACTCGCCCCCGGTTGAGAAACCCTGCAGCATCTTCAATAGATAGAGCGGAATGATGACCCAGAGGCCAACCTGTCCGGCGGTCGGCAGCAGGCCGATAACGGTGGTAGCGGCCGCCATCAGTGCCATCGTAAAGAACAGCACCTTGCGGCGACCGATCCTGTCACCCAGCGGGCCGAGGATCATGCCTCCGAGGGGGCGAACGACGAAGGACACAGCGAAGCCCAGAAGAGTGACCAGGAGGCCCATTCGCCCGTCCATTCCTTCGGTGAAAACCGAAGTCATGGTGACGGCCAGGTAGCCGTAGATCCCGATGTCATACCATTCGATGAAGTTGCCTACACCGGCGCCAATCTGAGCTTTCCGCAGTTCGCGGTTGTCCACGACTATGCAGTCATCCGCCCTCAATCGGCGTGCCGCCTTGGGCAACCCTTGGCGACGCGTTTCGCGTTGATCGAACATCTTTGTCCTACTTTCCTTAAAAGCCAGAAGCGCAAGACTCAATCGCGTCGGACAGCCCAAGGAGGGCTACCGACATCGGCAGAGACGCCACAGGGACCGGCATCGCGTCTTCTTTCAGCATGGCTCCTTGTAATTCGTGCACTTCCAGGCAACGTGCCGGCATTTTGCTGGCCGGCCAGCGAAGTTTCGGGGCCAAGAACCCCAAGGCCCGACGAGTTCAACAAGTGAACGTCGTGATCAAAAATATGACACCCGCCACACCTTATGTCAAGAGCGCCCCGCAACCTCCCGCGATCTGGGCCACGTCTTGACAGTGAACTGCACAACACCCTAAATTGAACGCAGCGTTCAATATCTGACGTTCACCAATGAAGTTGTCGCCGAGTCCGGCGCAGTCCAAGGAAGCACCGCTGCCATGAAAAACGAACCACTGAGCCTGTTCGCATTCGACGTATTTGCTCCCGCGCACCTGACCTCCGGTTCGTGGCGCCACCAAGGTGACGAAGGCTATCGCTACACAGACCTGGAGTACTGGAAGGGCGTAGCCCGGATGCTGGAAGAAGCCAGCTTCGACGGAATCTTCTTCGCCGACAACCTCGGCTACCACGACGTCTTCCGTGGTTCAGGCGATGCTGCGTTGCGCGATGCGGCGCAGTTTCCCATCAACGACCCCACCCTGCTGATCAGCGGCATGGCCGCGGTCACGAAACACCTGTCCTTCGGTGTCACGTGCTCAGCAACCTACGAGCCGCCATACATGCTTGCCCGCCGCTTCAGCACCCTGGACCACCTCACGGCCGGACGCGTCGGCTGGAACATCGTTACCTCTTACTCCGAAGCCGCGGCCCGCAACCTTGGCAAGGAACAGCAGCTCAGCCCCGCAGAGCGCTACGACATGGCCGACGAGTACATGGACGTGGTTTACAAGCTTTGGGAAGGTTCATTCGAGGAAGACGCCGTGGTCCGCGATCCAGCTTCCGCGACCTATATCGACCCCAGCAAGGTCCACGCCATCAACCATTCCGGTAAACACTTCACCGTTCCCGGCTTCCACCTTTGCGAGCCCTCCCCGCAGCGCACTCCCGTGCTGTTCCAGGCAGGCTCTTCTTCCAGGGGCATGGCCTTCGGCGCCAAGCACGCCGAGGCTATCTTCATCCAGAGCACCTCCGTGGAAGGCGCCAAGCGCACGGTAGCCAAGGTGCGCGACTCTGTGGCCGAAGCGGGCCGCGATCCTCAGGATGTCAAGGTTGTCATCCTCTTGACCGTAGTCGTGGCTCCCACCGATGAGGAAGCCCAGGCCAAGTACCAGCAAGCCGTGGACAATGCACCGATAGAAGGTTGCCTCGCTCGATTCAGCGGCTGGACCGGAATCGACATGTCCGAGTACGAACTGGATGCTCCCTTGAAGTCCGTGGGCACCAAGGCAGCACAGTCCATGGTGGATATGTTCTCCAAGGCCGATCCGGACCGGGACTGGACCCCGCGCCAGATCGCCGAGTTCCTCGCCGTGGGCGGCAGCGGCTGCACCATCATCGGCTCACCCGAAACCGTGGCTGCCGAACTGCGCCGGTGGCGCGACGAGGCCGACGTAGACGGCATCAACCTCAGCTACACCACCAAGCCCGGCGACTGGAAGACATTCATCGAACTGGCCCTCCCTGAACTACGTGCCCAGGGACTCGTTTCCCCGGCACGCACCGAAGACCAGGCTGCGGCAACCCTGCGCGAAAAGCTCTTCCCCGGGCACAAGTACGCCCTCGACAGCCATCCTGCCGCCGGATACCGCGCGGAGCGACTGGCTCCCACCAGCAACTGACACAACAGACTGACGAAAGCACAAAGGAACCATCATGGATATCACCCCAACCGCCGAACAGGCCCCGGCACCGGACCTCTCCCCCGCCTACTACCGCCAAGTACTGGGCAAGCTGCCCACCGGCGTCGTGGCAATCACCGGCATTAACGACGACGACGAGAAGCTCGGCCTGGTCGTCGGCACCTTCCAATCACTCTCGCTGGAACCGCCCTTGGTCATGTTCTGCGTTGACCGCTCTTCCTCCACCTGGCCGAAGCTTCGCAAGCTGCAGAACTTCACGGCCAACATCCTGGCCGACGACCAGATCAGCACGTGCCGCTCCCTTTCCCGGAAGGGCCCGGAAAAGTTCGAGAACCTGCCCAGCACGCCGGGCCCCCTCGGGACCCCACACCTGGATGGTGCCACGGCCTACATCGACTGTGTGGTCACCGCAGAAGTGGTCGTCGGCGACCACTACATGGTGGTCGGCGCCGTGACCAACATGGAAGAAGGAACAGGCAACGCCCTGATCTTCCGTGGAGGCAAGTTCGGCCAGTACCAGCCCATCGAGATCCCCGTACCTGCAGAAGCAAAGAGCGCATCATGAGCAACCGCAAAGAAACAATCCTCAAGGCCTGGAACGACGCCTGGGGCGAAGGCGACCTGACCGCGTTCGAGCAGTTGCTTGCACCGGGCTATGTCCGCCGCTCCAAATCAGGCAGCGAAGACTATCAAACCCTCAAGGCGAACATCGAGGCGATGCACGCTGCCTTCCCCGATACCCGCACCGACATCCTGCAGATCATTGAGGACGGCCAGAAGACCGCCATTCACTGGCAGACCACGGCAAGCCACCAGGACACCTTCATGGATGTCCCTGCCACAGGCCGCAAAGTCACTGTGACCGGAGCGTCCTTCCTCACGTTCGAGGACGGGAAGCTCGCTGAGGAATGGGTCGTCTGGGACCCGCGTGAACTACTTGCCGCTCTGGGAATCTGGCACCTCGGCGCCGGTAACCCAATCGCACAGGAGACGCAACGATGACACTCAACGGACATTCCCTGATCGCCGGAGACACCGTCGTCGGCACGGACGGCAAGTACTTCGCCATCGATCCGTCCACCAACGCGCAACTGGAACCGGCCTTCAGCCTGATCAGCGAAGCACAGCTGAGGACCGCCACTGACGCAGCAGCGGACGCCTTCGAATCGTTCAGCAACCTCGATCCTGAACGCCACGCGCGCTTCCTGGAGATCATTGCCGAGAACATCGAAGCGCTCGGCCAGGAACTCATAGAACGGGCCATGGCAGAGACCGGACTGGGAGCAGACCGGCTGAGGGGCGAGCGTGCGCGGACCGCCGGACAGCTACGGCTCTTCGCGAAAGTTGTCCGCCAGGGTGACTTCCGCGGGGTTCGCATCGATCCGGCCATCCCGGACCGTACCCCGCTTCCCCGGGCAGACATCCGCCTGCGCCACATCCCGCTCGGCCCCGTGGCCGTTTTCGGGGCCAGCAACTTCCCTCTCGCCTTCTCCGTTGCCGGCGGTGACACTGCTTCCGCCCTCGCCGCGGGGTGCCCTGTGATCGTCAAGGCACACAACGCCCACCCAGGGACCTCCGAGCTTGTGGGCCGGGCGATCACCAAAGCGGTCCGTGCTGTTGGACTCCATCCCGGCGTCTTCTCGCTCATCTTCGGATCCGGCAACAAGATCGGCCAGGCCTTGGTAGCCGACCCCGTTATCAAGGCTGTGGGTTTCACCGGCTCCCGCGGCGGTGGCACGGCGCTAATGCGCACGGCTGCCGCGCGGCCTGAACCGATTCCCGTGTACGCGGAGATGTCTTCCATCAACCCCGTCTATGTTCTCCCGGGCGCCTTGGAAGGGGACATCGATACGCTGGCCCGCCAGTACGTCACATCCGTCACCGGGAGTTCCGGCCAGGTGTGCACCTCTCCCGGCTTACTGTTCGTCCCGGCCGGTGAAGCTGGAGACCGCCTCGCTGTCGCCGTCGGGAAGGCCATGAGCCAGCAAACCGGGCAGACCATGCTGACCCCAGGCATCGCTTCCTCCTGGCAGCAAGGTGTAGACGCCGTGGAGGCGGTGGCCGACGCCGGCCTGATCGCCCGCGGTGAAAAGGGAACAACCTCCAACGCACCTGCCCCAGCGGTGTTCAGCGTGGACCTCGACGCCTTTACCAACAGCCGTACGCTGCAGGAAGAAATCTTCGGTGCCGCCAGCTTGGTCATCCGGTACAAAGCCGTAGGGGACCTCATCGCCGCCACGCTTCGGCTCGAAGGACAGCTGACCGCGTCATTCCAGGCATCCGAGGCAGACTATTCCACTGTGGCACCGCTCATCACGGTCTTGGAGCGCAAGGTGGGCCGGATCATCATCAACGGCTGGCCCACCGGTGTGGAAGTCGGCCACGCGATGGTCCACGGCGGGCCCTACCCGGCCACCTCCGATTCAAGGACAACGTCCGTGGGCACGCTTGCCATAGATCGGTTCCTGCGGCCGGTCTCCTACCAGAACTTCCCGCAGCAGCTACTTCCGGCACCGCTGCAGGATTCCAACCCCTGGAAGGTAAACCGGATGATCGACGGCGAAATCACTAGCGTCACGCGCTAGGCAATTCGCAACTCAATATTTCCGGCCCTGGACAACCCGCCACCACAGGAGTCCAGGGCCGGAGTCCCACTCCCCCTTAATCAAGGACGATTAACCATGTCTATCAACACCATCGCAGAGACCCTGCGGACGGCCCGCTTGCAGGGTGAACCCATCGCGGCTCCCACGGAGAACTGGCCTTCCCTCGACGTCGACTCCGCCTTCGAAGTGCAGAAGGCGAACGTCGCCCACGCCGTAGCCAACGGCGACCGCCTTGTCGGCTATAAGTTGGGAAACATCGCCAAGGTCATGCAGGATGCCTTCGGCCTGGACCAGCCCGACTATGGCCACTTGCTCGCCGGCTTCTTTAAATACGAAAACACGTCCCTGCGCCGTGAGAGCTTCATCGAGCCTTACGTCGAACTCGAGCCGGCCTTCGTCCTCAAGCGAAACCTGGGCGGTCGGAACACAACTGTCGCAGATGTCATCAATGCGATTGACTACGCGCTGCCCGCCATCGAGGTCATCGACTCCCGCGTCAAGAACTGGGCGATCGGACTTCCCGATACCCTGGCTGACAACGGTTCCACCGGTGCAGTCATCCTCGGCGGCACCCCGCGTCTGCTCACCGAACTTAACCTGCGGGACACACGCGGCGTCCTCCGTTTCAACCACCGCGAAGTCATCACGGGCACTACGAAGAACATCCTCGGCAACCCGCTTGCCGCCGTCGCCTGGCTCGTCAACCGCCTCGCCCAGTACGACATCGAGTTCGAGGCCGGCCAGGTCATCCTTCCGGGCAGCTGCCTGAAAGCTGTTCCGATGAACGAAGCCGGCCGCTGGTCCGGCACCTTTGAAGGCTGGGGAACGGTCGAGTTCGACGTCACCACCGGCGTCGCAAACTAAGCCCATTGGTGGCCGGTGCCGTCCGGCCACCACCAACAACCAGCTAAGGAAGCCCTCACATGCGTTTTGCCAATATCTCCGGCCGGCTGTCTCTCGTCACCGCTGCCGACGGCGTGATTGACATCGCCACTGAGAGCAACGGCACGTTCAGTCCGCGAATTCAGGAAGCCTACGAACGCTGGGACGATCTGCTGGAGTTCGCCACCACGCTCCAAAGTGCAACCGGTAGGCCGTTTTCGGAGGTGGCCCCGGAAGAGTTCGGCGGCCCCGTTCCACAGCCGCGGCAGATCTTTGCCATTGGCCTCAACTATGCCAAACATGCAGCCGAGGCCGGGCTGGACGTTCCAAACGACCTTACTGTCTTCACAAAATTCGCCACCGCTCTGACGGGCCCCTTCGGCGAGATTTCACTGCCTCCCGGAACAGTGGACTGGGAGGTAGAACTCGTCGCCGTCATCGGCCAGGGCGGGCGGAACATCGCTGCGGAGGTCGCGTGGAAGCACGTCGCAGGCCTTACCGTTGGCCAGGATCTTTCCGAGCGCACAATGCAATCACAGGGTCCGGCGCCGCAATACAGCCTGGCGAAGTCCTACCCCGGCTTTGCGCCGATTGGTCCCGTTGTGGTGACACCCGACGAGTTCAAGGACCCGGACGACATCGGCCTGACCTGCACCCTGAACGGCGAGCAAGTACAGAGCTGCAGGAGTTCGGACATGGTCTTTTCCGTACCGGACATCATTGCACGCCTCTCCCAGGTCACCCCGCTGTTGCCCGGCGATCTCATCTTCACCGGCACGCCGCCCGGGGTGGGAGTGGGTCGCACTCCCCAACGCTTCCTTGCCCCGGGAGACGAGCTGGTCACTTTCATGGAGGGCGTCGGCGAGATGCGCCATGTTCTCCGGGCACCAGCAGCACCTGACACGGTTACTCCTGCCTGAGCGCGATCCGGGCCACCCAGAATTCGGCGAGATCGCGCGTGGATTTCAGGCTCCGGCCCGTCAGCTTCTCGATCCGGGTCAAACGGTAAGCGAGGGTCTGTCGGTGGATACCAAGGACGCTCGCCGTGGCCGTCCAATTGCGGTCCTGGTCCAGGTAGGCGCACAACGTCTCCAACAGTGAAGCCCCACTGCTGCCTTCGCGCAGCGGGCCCAAGACGCGGTCAATAACCTCAAGCGCTTCGCTCTCCGAACGAGGGGAAATAGAGAAGACCGCCTCATCGTAGTGGACCACTTCCTCGGCGCCGCTCCGAACCGACTCATACGCCCATTGGGCGCGCAGGGCCGCTTCACGCACCTCGCTGATATGGGTGAAGCGGGGCGACACGCCAGCTCGGACGCCGTGGAACCTGACGATGGAACGCAGACCCTCGACGTCGGAAGCGGACAGCAGCGAGACAAGGTACCCCTTACGCACCGCGCTGGCGTGCGGAATGGTAGCCAGTGATAAGGACTCAACGATGAGGTCCTCATGGGCGGGCACCATCACCGCCACCGCGAGGTCTCTGGAGTTCAGGCCAAGTTCGGCTGCGTCCTGCTCCAGCCTGGAAACGTTTATCTCGCCCGAGTACGCATCGGCCAGCACTTGACGGCCACGCCCTGCCGCAGCCATGGCGGCGGCGGCACGTCGATCAGCTTCGACAGCCACCACGCGTGTCAGGTGCACCAGCGTGAAGGAATCCAGCATGGAGCCATGGCCCTCGTCCACCAGCAGCACAGTCGGCCTGCGGGCAGTAAGCTGCCATGCCGACACCGATCCCTGCCGCAGAGTTGCGATCCTTGCGCCCCCAACCTTCGCTGACCGGGCCAAAGCCGCAGCCGCTTCCTGGACTTCGCCTTCGCCCGGCATCAGGGCGCCCGGCAATATCGTTGTTCCAGTGGCGGCGTCGACGGCGCACAGGGAAACGTGGAAGACCCTGCCGAGTTCCCGCATGAATCCATCCGGGGCTTCATAGGGTTCAAGCACGGTCCTGTAGAGACGGCTTAGCGTCAGAATCTGCTGGGTCTGGTTGTTGGAATTCGCGGCCGCGACGATCCGCCCAATGCTGGCGAACGGCACGGCGCTGGTGATCATGATGGGGAAATTCAGCCGGTCGGCTTCGGCAAGCATTTCCTGGGTGAGCGCGGGTGCGAGTTGGTCGTCGCCCACGGTCACTCCCGCGAGCCCCGCGGCATCCAACCGGCGGACCAGGTCCACTTGCCCCTGCCGGTCCTCCGGAATGCACAATCCCACCGTCATCAGCAGCTCATCGGGACCCAGCCAGCGCTCAGGCTCCGGCATTTCACTGCTGTGGGCCCACAGGACGCGGCGTTCTACCCCGCCCTGCCCCGCGATCAGGCGCGTGCTGGCCGCGTCCATGGCCAGGAGATCCGCCACGCGCAGGTTTTCTGCCACAGCCTTACCTCATATTCCAGTCTGGACTCTCAAATGCTGGATCACACTACGACGGCGTGTCATACGTAAGTACGAATCGTTCATCTAAATTCGTAGTTTAGTCCATAGATCGTGCGGGACCCAGCCACCTAATCTCGCAATAGAACAACCTCCGGAAACGTCAAGACCATTGGAGATACCCATGACTGAACAAACTGACGTAGTAGTCATCGGCGCCGGTCTCGCCGGCCTCATCACAGCACGCGAGCTCGACAACCGCGGCCACCACGTCGTCGTCCTGGAAGCCCGCAACCGGATCGGCGGCCGCCTGTACACCGAGAACCGCCTCGGCAGGACACTGGAACTCGGCGGCAACTGGCTCCACTGGACCCAGCCGCACGTCTGGGCCGAGGTGACCCGTTACGGACTGGAGGTCTCCCGCGGACCGCGCTCCGAAGAAACGTACTGGCTCGCCGGCAGCGAGGTACGCCGAGGCAACCTCGATGACTTCATGAAACTGATCGATCCGGGAATGACTCGCCTGCTGGCGGACACCACCAAGTGGCTTCCGCGCCCTGACGCCCCGCTGACAGTGGAGAACCTGGCCGAGGTGGACCAGTACAACTTGCAGGAAATGCTGGACAAACTGGACCTCTCCGAGGACGAGCGCAACGCGAACGAGGCCGCTTGGGTGGGGCACTTCAACGCTCCCCTGGATCAGTGTGCGTACGTCAACGCATTGCGCTGGACAGCTGGCTCCTCCGGGCACTGGCAACTCATGCACGAGGCATCGGCGATCTACCGACTGAGGGATGGCAACGACACGCTGGCCAACGCTATCGCCGCCGACACCAACGCGGACATCCGCCTCAACTCACCGGTGACTTGCGTCCGTCACACAAACAACGGCGCCACTGTCACCTACGGCGACGGCCAGGAAATCCACGCGAAGAAGGTGGTCATCACCTTGCCGCAAAACATTCTGCACAAACTCACCGTCCAGCCCGCCCTTTCCGAAGGCAAGCTGGCGGCCAGCCGGGAAAGGACTGCGTCCCAGGGAGTCAAGGCCTGGATCCGGGTCAAAGGTCCCATTAGGCCGTTCTTCGCATACTCCGCGCAGGACAAGCCGCTGTCAGTGATCCGCACCGAGTTCGTCGGCGACAACGACGCCGTCCTGGTGGGCTTCGGCGCCGACGCCGCCCGCATTGACGTCACGGATCCCGCACAGATCCGGGAAGCCATCAAAGTGTGGCGCGACGACCTGGAAGTCCTCGAAGTCACCGGGCACAAGTGGGGCGAAGACCCGTACGCCGAAGAAACGTGGCAGATCCAGCGACCCGGCCAGCTCACCAAATACCACGCCGCACAGCAGGCAAGTGAAGGCGTGCTTCACTTTGCCAGCAGCGACATCGCCAACATCTGGGCCGGCTTCTTCGACGGCGCCATCGAGTCCGGCCTGCGGGCCGGCCGTGAGGTGCACACCGAACTTCGGCCATAAGAAGAACTCAAACACATCCGAACTGGAGCGGGGTGGAGGCGCCATAAGGCGCCCCGCCCCGCTCTACGCGTTGTTGCCGGGGCAGCCTTGCAATAGACCTGTGAGCCATGCCATACTATTTCAAACGTTCGTAAAATGAACGTCGCGTTCAATTTACAATCAAGGATCAGCAGCTTCAGAGAGGAAGCCACCATGTCGATCGCAGACCGCACCGCCCGCACCTTCAGTCTCGGCAAAGCCGGACGCATGTTGAAGCGCTCCTCCCGCCCGGAGACCCAAGAATGCACTCACGAGCCGTCCCCGAGCATCAGCTGCACGCCATGGGAAGGCCTCTACCTGGAGCATTGGAACACCGCCGACGACGGCTGGCAAGACGACGCCGGCGTCGCCATCGAATTAGAGCGCTTCCTGGACGGCCTCCTGGCAGGCAAATAGGACAGTCGGCAGAAAGCCCCGCGATTGACACGACGTCGACACTGAAGTTCGTGCCGACGTCGAGCCTTAAGGTCTGGTTTAGACAGCCCCTTGCTGCAGGCTAACCAAGTGCTGCGGCTACCTGTTCGGCGGCCTGTCGCACTTCGTCGATGGTTTCGGCTAAACGGTGCGATTTAAGGCGCTGCGTGGGTCCGTTGATGGTTACTACGCCAATGAGTTCGCCGGTGGAGTTTCGGACGGGGCAGCCGACCGCAAACAGGCCGTCTTCGAGCTCGCTGTCCAGAATTGCGTACCCCTGCGTGCGGACTTTGCCCAGTTCTTGCAGGAGTGCGTTGCGGCTGGTGATGGTGTACGGGGTGTGGGCGTCCAGCGTCTCCGGCAGTTCCTTGGCCAGTTTTTCGTCGCTCTGTTCGGCGAGAATCAGCTTTCCCGTGGCACTGGCGTGCAGGGGATAGATTCCCCCAAGGTACTGGTGCGATGCGCTGAGGTAACGCGCCCCCAAGGCTTCGGCGATCACCTTGTGCGCGCCATCGCTATCCACCATGACGAAGCTGAATGTCTCATTGTGAATGCCTGCGTATTTGTTCAGTATGGGCTGGATTTTGCCGACCGCACCGGCATAGGGATCTACCAGTGAGCCCAAGCGGGCTATCTGCCATCCAAGCATGTACCGATTGTCCTCGCGCTGCACAAAGCCCGTTTGCTCCAGGCTCAAGAGCAAGCGGAAGGCTGTTGGCCGTGACATGCTACCTGCCCGCGCGAGTTCTGTGACGGTGATGCCTTGCGGGTGGTGGCCCAGGTTCTTTAACAGAACTGTTGCCTTGACGACGGAACTATTGGTCTGTCCCAAGGGCTCATGGACACTCGAGGCGTCGTCGCTTACTGGCGTTTCCTCTTGCTGGTTTAATAGCGATGCCATTCGCACTCCCGCTTCGATGGACGTGGCGGACCTCCTGTCAGCGATGTGGCAACCATTCAGGCAATCCGACGGTACGTTCATTTGCTGAACGTCATATTCAAATCTTGCGGCTCCCCTCCACCCCTGTCAACATCCCATTTCAAGATTTGCCCTTTCGATCCAGGCATTGACCGACACTGTGATTTGTGTCATATTTTGAATACGACGTTCAAGGCTTGAACGTTCGAGCCTCGGCATCCGAACTCGGATCCCCACATATCGCCCCACTGCTCATTGCACGCCCAGCCCCTCAGTGACCGGGAGGTCAAACATGTTCCATTGCCAACTTCTCAGTGCCGCGAATACGGCGGAACCCATGTCCCCAGCGGCGGGGATGTGACAAAATGTCAGCCATAGACAAAACCGCCGCCCCTCACAGCGTCGCCTCATCGACGAGCAAACGGCGCTTCATGATCAGGATGGTCACCGTCCTGATCGGCGGCATGTTCCTGGACGGCTACATTCTGGGCATCATCGGTCCGGTGTCCAGCAGGATGGCCGAGGACCTGCAGCTCGATCTGGTCTGGCAGGGTCTGATCGCCGCCGGAGCCCTGATCGGTATCCTTGTCGGCTCTCCGCTTGGCGGCTGGGCCGCCGACAAGTTTGGCCGCAAGCCGATCTTCATGTTGGACATCGCCCTCTTCGCGGTCGCCTCAAGCATGCAGTTCTTCATCGACACACCTGTATGGCTGTTCGTCGTACGCCTGCTGATGGGCATGGCGATCGGTGCCGAGTATTCGGTTGGATGGCCCATGATGAGTGAGTTCGCCCCCGCCCACCTGCGCGGCCGACTCCTGGGCGCTACGCTGATCGCCTGGTACGCCGGCTTCATGATCGCATTCCTGGTCGGTTACCTGCTGAACGAGTACACCGGCCTGAGCTGGCACTTCATCCTCGGCACCAGCACCTTCATCGCGGTGGCTATATTCCTGGGTCGGCTCGGTTTTCCGGAGTCGCCGCGCTGGCTTTGGAGCGTAGGCCGCAAGGACGAAGCCCGCGCTCTCGCCGTCAAGTACATGCCCGAGGACGCGCTCGACGACGTCCAGCACGAGGACGTCCGCAAGGGCAACTTCAGGATGCTGTTCAACAAACAGTACTGGCGGGCCACCCTGTTCATCTCAGGGTTCTGGTTCTGCGCGGTGACACCTTACTTCGCGATCGCCACCTTCGCCGACAGCGTTTTGACGCAATACGGCCTCTCCGGCGGGCTTGCTGGTGGAGTCGGTCTCTCCGCCGTTGCCCTGGCAGGCGTTGTCGTCACAGTGTTGTTGATCGACAAGGCCGGCCGCCGCGTACTGACCGTCCCGCCGCAGTGGCTGTGCGCCGTCGTCCTCGCAGTCATCGGCCTGTGGGCTGGCGCTCCGGCGCCTGTCGTGCTCATCCTCTTCCTGGTCTTCTCGTTCGTCAACGCGATGTACACCACCTTGACTGGCGTCTACCCGGGCGAGGTCCTCCCCACGGAAATCCGCGGAATCGGAACAGGCTTCGCCGCCGCAGTCAGCCGCGTCGGAGCAGGCATCGGCATCTTCCTCTTCCCGATGTCAATGCAGACACTCGGCGCCGGCCCCACGATGCTGATCGCCGCCGGAGTCGCCCTCCTCGGCGCCGGGCTATCACAGTGGCTGGCCCCGGAAACGAAGGGCAAAACCCTCACCGAAGCCGCAGCAGGCTTCACGCACTAAAGCCCATCGAGTAACCCTGGGCTGGTGGCCGGGCGTCACACTGAGCCACGTCGTGCGATGGCGTGAATTACATGAAAGGAGCGTGGGACATGGGTCTAGTCCTCGTCACAGGAGCTTCCTCGGGCCTTGGACTAGCGACTGTGACCAGCTTGGCAGAGGCGGGACATGACGTTGTTCTGCACGCCCGCAACTCCGTGCGAAACATCGATCACAACGTCCGCAATCGCATGTGCGAAGTCATCTACGGTGACCTCGCGGACTTGGATGAGACAGCCAGCCTGGCAGCGCGAGCGAACGATATCGGGGTATTTGACGCCGTGATCCATAACGCCGGAGTCCTTAATGGCCCCGAGGTATTCGCAGTTAATGTCGTCGCCCCCTTCGTACTCACGTCTTTGATGGCGGCTCCAGGTCGTTTGATTGTTCTTAGCAGTTCAATGCACATGTCCGGTTCGACTGACCTGGACATGGTCGACTTTTCCCACCCCGAAAGCAGGCCTCGACCATACGAAAACTCCAAGCTCTACGTCACGGCACTGGCGTTTGCTATCGCCGACTTCCATCCCAACATGCTCTCTCATGCAGTGGACCCGGGTTGGGTACCGACGCGGATGGGCGGCACTTCTGCTCCAGACAGTTTCAACGAAGGCCACCGTACCCAAGAATGGCTGGCCACTGCTGACGAAGCTGAAATCACGCCGCGTTCAGGCGGATACTGGTACCACCGCCAGCCACGCCACCCGCACCGGGCTGCCCTCAGCGGCCAGTTTCAACGTGAGCTAGTGGAGAAACTGGCAGGACATACCGGACTTGATTTAGCAACCACCGCCTGACCAGAGCTCGGACAGTGGACGGTCATCAAAGCCCACTACGCTGACGTCTTCCGGCATTCGTACACGTTCGGGTGAGACAGCGCGCTCGCGAGGGCATTCACCATAACCGCAAACTACCACCGGCAGCATTGAGTGAAGCTCCGGAAGGACGGAACTTGGCTATCGCGGCCACCCCACTGGACGGATATTGTCCGCTTGGGGTCCTTTGGAGCCCTGTACAACATCGAACTGGACACGCTGGTTCCCTTCCAACGAGCGGTACCCGCCGCTGACGATCGCCGAGTAGTGGGCGAAAACCTCACCTGAGCCGTCGTCGGGGGCAATGAACCCGAAACGCTTTTCCGTGCTGAACCATTTGACCGTACCAGTCGCCATTTCATGCTCCATCGTTGCCGTACTTGAGCCTTTGGATTTCGCTGACCTAAGCCCTCTACTGGGACTTTGCTGGTGCCTGGGCCAGTTTCGCCTGGATGTCTTTTGCGTGTTTCTGTATCTGCTCGCCGTAACCTCCGTTGAGGGCGGTGTCCTTGACTTTTGAGGCATCGGCGTCGCGCTCTGATGCCGGGGCTGCTTCCAAGGTCTTCAGGTCGGTCTGCAGATTTGCGGGGAGTTTGCTGAACGCCTTGGGGTGGTGGATCAAGATGTAAGCGACCTCGTGGGCTTTGTCCCCGAAGCCGGCCTCGGCCCGGATGCTGACCCTCAGCACGGCTGGTAGGGCTCGGGCAAATGGATGTTTAGCGTGGCTCGCGCTGTCTTGTCCCGCCGTCGAGGCTGAGGATGACGCGCTTGGAGAAGGGGATGGGCTCTGACCGTCTGCCGAGGCAGCTGTTGCCCCAATTGCTGCTCCCCCGAGAAGGACAGCACCTGTCGCCACGGCGGCGCCGCGCATCCGCCATCGACGGATAACGTCTCCACTTGGCATTCGCCTGTTGTTCATGACTGCTCCTGAGTGATCCGTTGGGACCCCGGTGGGTTGGGCCAGGATGGGTCCTGACCGTTCCACTATCGCCTGCCGACGTCCGGGACAGGTTCGGGGAATGTAAGGGGACGGTAAAGTATGGGGCCCTTGCCGCGTTGCCGACCACAACAGAGCGTTCAATGGAAGCATGGACCAACCATCGACTCCCGATGCGACACCGTCCCGTGGTCTCGTGATGATCGTGGAAGATGAGCGTGCGATCGCCGACGTGGAACGGCTGTATCTGAGTCAAGCGGGGTTCGGCGTACACGTTGAACCCACCGGTGAAGGCGCGCTGGAGCGGGTCAGAAGTCTTCGACCCGTCGCTGTCGTGTTGGACGTCGGGCTGCCTGGCATCGACGGAATCGAGGTATGCCGTCGGATGCGCACCCAGGAGGATTGGACACCCATCATTTTTGTCACTGCCCGCGACGAGGAGGTGGACATGCTTTTGGGATTGGAACTGGGCGCAGACGACTACATGACTAAACCGTTTTCACCTCGGGAGTTGGTGACCAGGCTCAAGACGGTCCTGCGCCGAAGCGCGGGCGCCCCCGGCAGAGGTGTCCTGCGGGTTGGTTCCGTGACCCTGGACCAGGGCAGTCACACTGTCAGCATCGATGGTTCAGCGGTGGAGCTGACTGCGAGGGAATTCGACGTGCTCGCCTTTTTGATGGCCAGCCCGGGCAGAGTGTTCAGCCGTGAACAGCTTCTGTCTTCGGTCTGGGGGCAGGCCAGCTACGCGGGAGGGCGGACCGTGGACGTGCATATAGCCCAGCTTCGCTCCAAACTCGGCGATGACAGCCCCATCCGTACCCTGCGAGGGGTTGGATACTCTGTCGATGGCGGCCTCACGTGAAAATCCATGACGCTGGTAACGGGGGGCTTGAGGGTCACACTGACCGCGAAAACCGGAATCCGGCGTCGGGTTGGCTGCGCTCACTGGCAGGACGAATCACGCTCGTTACCGCCGCGGTGGCTGTCCTGGCGGTACTGGTCACCGGTGGCACCGCCTACCCACTGATACGATCCGCGGCGGTTGAGCAGGCCAGACAGCAGCTGTTCCGCCAAGCCGACGCGTTCGCCGCGGCACCCGTTGCCTCCCAAGCGCTGGACCTTCGCGAGAGGCACCTTCTTGGACCGGACACCTACGAACTGTCCACCATCACCGCCACCGGCACGGTCCGGGGGCCAGCCACACAGCTTCTCGGGCCAGCCGACATTCAACAAGTGCTTGCCGGCCACAAAGTGTCCGCGACAGTTGTCCATGACGGTGCCCAACTCCTTGTGGAGGCAAGGGCCCTCCCCAGAAGCGGGGGGATCGTGCTGAGCAGGTCCTTGGACGATGTGAACGCCGCCTCCTCCCAGCTCCTCCAACGCACACTGCTGGCCCTTGCGGCCGGGCTGTTAATCGCGGTGCTTGCCGGAACACTGCTTGCCCGGCGTCTCTCCGGCCCCCTCGTCAGGACTGCTGCAGCCGCGCGGCGGATGGCTGCCGGCGAACGGACCGTTCGCGTTGACCCGGCCGGAGTTACTGAAGTGCGCGATGTGGGAGAAGCCATCAACACCCTGGATCACGCGTTGCTGGCCAGCGAAGGCAGGCAACGTGAATTCCTACTGTCCATCTCCCACGAGATCCGGACGCCACTCACTGCCATGCGCGGCTACGCCGAAGCCCTCGAGGACGGGCTGATCCCGCCGGAGGACACCTCCCGGATAGGGCGCACACTTTCCGCGGAAACGGACCGTCTCGATGGTTTTGTCCGTGACCTTCTCGCACTGGCCCGACTGGAAACGGACGATTTCACCCTGGACCTCCAACCCGTCGACGTCGCAGCGCTCTTGGGACAAGTACAGCGGACATGGCAGGGAGCAGCCACGGAGGCCGGGGTGGAACTGACGCTCCAGCTGCCGGAAGCAGCCACAAGTGAACCCCTGCTGGTTGTTACGGACGCGCAACGGTTACGCCAGATCATCGACGGGCTCGTGGGCAACGCACTGCGCGTCACCCCGCGCGGGAAACCGCTCATCCTCCGCGTCAGGGTCGAAGAGCGCCCCACAACCGCCGGGTTGGCGCAATCCCCTGAGCAGTTCCCTGGCACCTCCAACGTGATCGTCATCGAGGTGCGGGACAGCGGCCCGGGCCTCACAGCCGAAGACACCGCCGTCGCTTTCGACCGCGGCGTCCTCTATCAGCGCTACAACGGACAACGCCCCACCGGTAGCGGCCTCGGCCTCTCCATCGCAGCACGGCTCGCAGAACGCATGGGACTCACCCTCACCGCAGAAGCCACCCACTTCCCCGACGACGGTGCCTGCTTTTGCATCCGGGTCCCTCGCATGTCCGCTACCTCACCGGGGGACGCCTTGTAGGCACTCAGGCTACTGGCGCTCCGGCGCCAAGTGCCACGGGGCGCACGGACGGGAACACTCTGCACCGTGGCTCCACATAGCCCGCGGCGGTTCGGGTACCCGGTGCTGCTAATCCAGTACCGCGGTTGCTTCGATCTGTTCGAGCACGTCGGGCTCGAACAGAGACTCGACGCCGATCAGCGAGGTCGGCGGCATCGGCGTGGGCAGTCCGATCTCTGCGGCGACACTTTCGATACCGTCCATGAGAGCGGTGATCTTCTCGGGAGCCCAGGCGGTGACGTAGAACGTCAAACGCACGACGTCGTCGAAGGTCGCCTGAGCTCCGGCGAGCCCGATCGCGGTATTGCGCAGAGCCTGCGCGACCTGGCCGGCCAGGTCCCCCGGGGCGACGGGCGTGGCATCGGCCAGGCGCGAGATCTGTCCGGCGACGTGAACGTGACGGGTGCCGGTGCCGACGGCGACGTGGTGGTACGGGGCGGGCTGCATCAAGCCTTCCGGGCTGAAACGCTGAACAGACATGAGACTCCTTACAAAAGAAATGAACTTGGTATATCTTTGATACCTGGTACATGCAGGACACTTCAACGAGACCAGGTTTCATGCCGGATACCACCAGCCATGCTGACCCTCTGGAGATCAGCACCCCGCACCGGGAATTGCTCGATCAAGTTCTGGACAAGTGGTCATTGAGCGTGCTCAACGAACTCTGCGAGCGGCCATGCCGGTTCAGCGAACTGCGACGGGCGATCCCATCCGTGTCGCAAAAGTCCCTGACGGCGACGCTGCGTCGCCTCGAACGCAACGGCATCATCGAACGCGAGCTGCTCAGCTCGCGCCCCGTCGCGATCGAGTACCGCATCACACCCTTAGGCAAGACACTCCGCCACCCCATCGACGTGCTCCTGGAATGGGCCGCAGCGCACATGCCCCACATCGAACAGGCCCGCGAGACCTTCGACGTCCAGGACCTGGCCGAAGACACCTGACGGTGGGCGACTCTGTGGGACACCGTAGAGCCATCGAACCGCCCCACTGCAGACATCGACGCCAGCTAAGGTGACAAAGCCGAGGTCGACGACGTCGTCGACGACGCACTCGACGCCTCTTTTACACTCAGACCTGAAACAGAGGACTGGATCCTTGGTGTTACAGGAGCGAAGCTAGACACACCGCGCTTCCCGCTGGCGATGGCCGCTGGGATGAGCCGATGAGCATTCTCCGCGCCGCGCTCGAGGCCAGCCGGCTCCAGGAGTCCGATCCTGCGGTCGGACCCGACGGCGGTGATCTTCCCCGGTGACAGCTATTGCCTCGTTCCGGCGGGTTCTGTTCAGACATGCTTCCTCCAAGATGATGACGATAGGTGGCCTTAGTGAGTGGTGACGTTGACTACTTCCGTGATGGCACCCACGGGGAAGTTTGTGTAGCTGGAGAAGTCGAAGCCGTTGTACCCAAAGATCTTGCCGTCGGTTTTTAGTCGGTTCATATCGATGAGAATGACGCCGAGGGTGGGGACGATCTTTTCACGCCAGACGAACAGATACAGAGCCTCAGCGATTTTGATGTAGTGGCAGCGGTCGGTGTCACCCAGACCGGCTTCTGAGCCCTTGATGCAGTGCCACGTGTAGAAGTTGTTGTTCAGGTAAACGTGTTCATACACTTCTTCGGGGCTGTAGTGGTAGCGGTTCCTTAGCCCGATCAGTTCGGTGGTGGGGGCGTGCGCGGTTCCGCCTTGCGTCCCGCCCACTGAGCCGTGAAGAATGGCTGCTTCAACTCCGGTTAGTTCCGTGCCTTGGCGTGCCCTGTCGTAGGCACTGATGGAGGTGGCTTGCTCGTCAGGGAGTGCTCCCTCTATCAGGGTCACTTGCCCGCTGTTGTTGTCCAGTACGAGGCTCACTGACTTCTTGACCGAGTCGCCCACGAGGAAATCGTCGCCCATGAGGAAATCAACGAAGTAGATGCCTTCCCTGACGGAGGTGACGCGTGCGTCCTGCTCCCGGCCGTCCCAGACCAGTGTCTGGCTGTTCGAGATCCGGCACTCGTGAGTGCGTCCGCCGAGGAAATGGAGCGTGAAGTCCTTGCCGTTCAGGCCCTCGTTGGCCTCGAGAATGTTGTTGTTAACGGCGAAACCCTCACCCAGGGCGCCGACGGAAATAAACTCGGGCGTTGTTGTGGTGTTCAAAATGAAATCCTTTCGTGGTGGTTGCGGTAGTCGTTCAGGCAGGAAAAGACGATCGTGCGTGGTAGCCGTAGTCAGCCATGAGGGAGACACCGTTGACAGGGCCGGAGAGAGGGGATGCAAGACTGAGCACAAGCCAGGCAACATCCGAAGGCTTACTGACGGGGTATTCGGCGTCCTCAAATGAGTCAATGCCCAGGCCGTCGCGGGCCATTGGCGTATCCACGATTGACGGGCAGACGCTGTTGACGCGGATGCCGTCATTGTAGAGTTCCGTCGACAAAGCCCGGGTCAGCTGGACGATTGCGCCCTTGGATGCGTTGTAAGCCAACATGCCTGGCACAGCGACGAAGCCGGAGTCACTGCCGATGAGCGTATATGTCGCACCCGTCCCCTCGCGAAGATAGGGCAACGCTGTCTTGATGGCCAGGAACGGGCCCAGGACATTGGTCCGTTGGACCTCCATGAACTCCTCGGCCGGAACCTGATCCACAGGGCTGCCGAGGGATCCTGAGATGCCGGCGCTGCTGACAAGGTGATCCAACCCGCCCAATTGTGACACCAGGTCGTTTGTGGCGGACTGTACAGCTGACTCGTCGGAAATGTCACAGGATTCTCCGACGATGGTTACGCGGGGATGTCTTGCACGTAGGCCGTCCACCGCCGTCGAGAGCCTTTTGGACGATCTGCCGACAATGCCTACGTTGGCCCCTTCTCCGGCGAAGGCATCGGCCACTGCGATCCCGATACCCGACGTTCCGCCGGTGACCAGGACCCGCCGGCCCGCTAGTCCGAGGTCTACCATGAGCCGGGTCCAGATGTGCTGGTGGCATCGGCGAGGTCGCGATGCGCTTTGTCGTAGTGCTCCATGTCGCTGAGCAGCTCGTGGTAAATCTCAGGCCTGCGGGACTTGAGCCACTGCGCAGTTGCGAGTCCGGTGAGAACCGCAACAACGAGCAGCCACGGCAGCGCGCCGATGATGGGATTGTCGGAACCGGCCAGTGTGGTGAAGTTTAGAATCGCCAGCAGCACGATCAGGGCAAGCCCGAGTGCTCCAAGGCTCGGGGCTACCAGGGTTTTCCAGAGCCTTGGATCCCTGTTGCGGCGGAAGTGGACGACCACGGCCACCGCGGCAAGCATTTGAAGGGTCAGGATTCCCAAGGTGCCGAACCCCGTCATTGAGGCGGTCAGGGCGGTAATGGGGTCCAAACCAGCCACGTAGTAGATTCCCGCAACCACCGTGCCGAAAAGTAGCTGCGCGGCACTGGCGTTCTGGGGGGATCCGTTGGAGCTTCGTGTGCGGCTGAGGGCTCTCGGCAGAATTCCGACGCGGCCATAGGCGTAGATGTAGCGGGCGGCCGAGTTGTGGAGTGCCAGCAGCGCAGCGAAGAGTGAGACCAGCAGCAGGACCATCATGACCTTGGTGAGGGTGTCGCCGAGGTATTGATTGGAGAGCATGAAGACCAGGTCACCTGAGGGCAAGTGCTCGATGGCGGTGTCCTGTGCCTGGGCGACACCCAGGGCGCTGACGATGGCCCACGTCGTGAATGCAGCGAAAGCGCCAATGAACAAGATGGCGATATACGTCGCTTTCGGGATCGTGCGGTGAGGGTCCCGGGCTTCCTCGCTGAACAAGCCCGTTGCTTCGAAGCCGACAAAGCAATT
Organism: Paenarthrobacter sp. 10L412; assembly: GCF_056395565.1. NCBI lineage: Bacteria > Bacillati > Actinomycetota > Actinomycetes > Micrococcales > Micrococcaceae > Paenarthrobacter > Paenarthrobacter sp. 10L412. The sequence continues at coordinate 200,830 of NZ_JBFTJT010000001.1, forward strand.
GGCTGCGAAGAGCAAGGCCAGTCCCAGTGATCCCGAGAACACTGCCTGGGGCATCAGCGCTTCAAATGAGAACCCGTGCGTGAGCAGAACGTTGAAGTCCAGGATCAGGAGGATGGACACCTCCAGGACCAGGCAGACGCCCAACACTTTTGCGCTGAAATCGATGCCTCGGCGTGTCAGCAAGAAGATCAGCACCACAGTGATGAGACTCCAGACGAACCACGGCAGGTCCAGTCCTGTCAGTTCTTTGATGACTGTGGCGGTGAAGAAGCCGGACGTGCCGATAGCTCCAGCCACAAAGCAGTTGTAGCCGAGCAGGGCGATGTTGCCTGCCACAAGGCCCATGCGACGGCCGAGGCCTTTGACGACGAAAGCGTAAAACCCTCCGGCACTGACCAGCTTCTTGGCCATTTGTGCGTAGCCGACAGCGAAGAGCAGCAAAATCAGGGTTGCGATGAGAAACGCACCGGGCATGCCCCCTCCGTTGCCGAGGGCAATGCCTAGTGTTGCGATAACGATGATGCCGGTCAACGGGGCTACCGCTGCCAGAACCAGAAAAACGATGCCTCCTACGCCCAAGGCATTGGAAGAGAGCTCGGTGCCGGCGGTGCCTTGCTCTGGGAATTGAGGTTTCACGGGGTTTACTCCTGGGAGATGAACGAGCGAAGGTCGTGCTTTTTGGTACAACTGGGTACCCGCCGGAGAGCCGGAAAGCTGCACGGGCGTGGGGAGACAGGCCGCCTGACCGGAGATTTCCCGGGGAAGGATGGTTAGGAGGCTGCAGACGTATAGCTTTTGGAGATGTAGCTTCGGGCGAGTCCAAGGACCATCGGAACAACGCGTTCGACGATGAATTCTGCAGCTTCGTCACCTCTGCGCGTGGATGCCCAGCCCAAGTAGGTCAAGCCCCGCGAGAGCAGCATGGAGTCCCAGGACTGGAGGAGTCCGTCCGGCAAGGCTCGGGCCGAGGCGTAGCCCTCAAGCAGAGCTCGGCGGTAGTTCTCGTAAAGGGGGTGCGGCTGGAAGAAGAACATGATCGTTGCCAGATCGAAGAGGTGCCAACCCTCACCGAAGTCGTCGAAATCGATCAAAACCATCTGGCCGTCGTGTCCGACCAGAACGTTTTCGGGAGTCAGATCCGCGTGGATCACCCCGTAAACATCGACAGACTTTGGAAGGGCCACCAGGTCTTGCCGCAGCTTCTCCACCCCGGATTCCAGGAGCGATTCGCCCTCTGGACCCAGGCTCTGAAGCGCCAACGGGTTACCCCACTGGGCCGAGTCACCTACCAGCCCGTCGGCATCCCATGCCTGGCGCCGGAACGCTTCGACACGGCCGATCATGGAAGTGCATGTGTGCAGTTCAGCGGTCAGGACGCCCAACTGGCGGAATACTGCCGGATCAAGCGAGCTTTCCCCCGCCATCGCTTCACTGATGTCACCCAAGGGCACTCCACCCTCCACCCAACGCAAGACGTCCAGTTGGAAAACGGTGCCATCGTCAGCCGTAACTACGCATACGAAGTCACCTTTGAGGGTGGCAACCGGCTGGGACACGCTTAGCCCGTGCTCAGCCAGCGCGTGCAGATAGGCAAGCTCGGTGTTGATCTCCGCATCAGTCCTGTATCCGGCCCGATGCAGGCGGATGGCATAGCTGTCCCCGGAGTCAGATGTGAGCCGGAAAACGTAGTTCTCCCGGTACTTGACTAGTTCAATGGGGGCTGTTGGATCAAAACCATACTGCTCCAGCGCTCCCCTGACTGTTCGGATTGCTGCTTCTGTCCTCATGCTGATTTCCTGCTTCCTGAGCCCGGTTGTGAGCGGGGTCATACCTAAAGCTAAATCCTGCACACACAGTTTGGCAACAGTACAGTGTGTTTAGTTTTTGTGTGACATGTGTCATTATTGAATAAGCAAGACAATGGATGGCCTTGGGAAGGTTGGATAACCGCATGGACCTGAAAACGGACAAGCAACTGTCGCTGCGTGAGCGCAACCGGCTTCGGACGCGATCAGACATTCTCGACGCTGCGGCTGAGATGTTGGGCGAGGGTGGTTACTCCGGGCTTGCCCTCGAAGAAGTCAGCCAGCGGGCTGGACTCTCCCGGGGGACTGTGTACGCGCATTTTCCCGGCGGGCGAGATGATGTAGTCCGGGAAGTGTACCTGCGGGTCGCAGACGCCGTGCACGCCCGAGGCCTGGAGCTTCGCGACGAAGCAAGCGACACAGCAGGCCGCATATCAGCTTTGGCACGGGCCTACGTGGAAATGACCAGTAGTCCTTCAGGACGCTTCTACGGCCTTATGGGGCCGGACGTCACACCTGTTCTTTCCGGTGTGCGGCGGACATCCGAGTCGTTCGAGGCGCTGATCAAACTCGACCTGTCCACGGCCCTCGCTGCAGGTCAATTGCCCCAAGGCTCCGACAGTGATGCCTTGGCCACGGCCCTGTCGGGAGCCATTCGAGCCTCGGGCGCCCGCGCCGCCGTGACACCCGGAACCGCCGAGCAACAGATAGCCGCCGTAAAACTGCTCGTCGAAGGCCTCCTCACAAAACCGGCATAGAACCAGTCATCCCCACTCAACCTTCAACGCGAATAGAACGCGGCCGGCTTAGGTCGGCAGGCGCCAGAAAGACAGCCATGACTACGGAAACTAAGACTGAGTCCCAGGTGCAGCAGCCAGGCAAGGACCTGTTGGCCCGCCGATACGCCACACTTGGCCCGCACTCCCCCCTTTTTTACGAGAAGCCGCTGGAACTGGTCTCCGGCTCTGGCGTTTGGCTGACCGACGCGCAAGGCAAGATCTACCTTGATGGTTACAACAACGTTCCACACGTGGGCCATGCGAACCCCGCCGTGGCTGACGCGATCTACCAACAGCTGCTGACCATCAACCTGCACACCCGCTACCTGAACAACCGTGTAGTGGAATACGCAGAAGCCCTGCTCGGCACCTTCGACGGCGCTCTGGAACGGCTGTTCCTGACCAACAGCGGATCGGAGGCCAACGAGCTCGCCCTGCGGATCGCACGACAACACACCGGGAACACCGGCGTGCTGGTTTCAGATTTCAGCTACCACGGAAACACCACCAGTCTGGCCGAGCTGACAACGGGATTGACGGTGCGCGAACCACTCGGTTCCCATGTCCGGCCCCTCCGGATTCCCGACACTCACGGCGTTGCAGAGAGCGACGTGCCCGCATTGCTTAAGCAGTCCTTGTCTGACGTTGACGCCGCCATCGCATCACTTCAAGCCACGGGGCACGGCGTCTCTGCATTCCTTTTTGACCCCCTCTTCTCCACCGAGGGGCTTCTGCAGCTGCCCGCCGGCTACATCGAGGGCGTCGCCGCCCGCGTCCGTGCCGCAGGAGGCCTCATCATCTCCGACGAGGTGCAATCGGGCTTCGGCCGCACCGGATCCGGCATGTGGGGCTACCAAATGTTCGGCATGGAACCCGAACTCGTAACGATGGGCAAACCCATGGGCAATGGACATCCTATCGGCGCCGTAGTCACCACGGCTGAACTGCTCGACGAATTCGGCCAGAACAACATGTTCTTCAACACCTTTGCAGGAAGCCCTGTCTCTTCCGCCGCCGGACTGGCCGTGCTGCGCTTCATGGAACAGGAAGACCTGATGGCCAAAGCCGGCCACTTGGGTGAGCACATTCGTGCCCGCCTCGAAAACATCGCTCAAGGCAACGCGAACGTTGGCTCCGTAAGGGGGCGCGGCCTGTTCTTCGGAATAGACATCATAGAAAGTGACGGCAGCCGCACCCCTGCCCCAGGCCTGACGAAAATCCTCATCGAGGACATGCGTGAACGCGGCGTGCTCATCAGTCGTGTGGGACCCCATGACAACGTCCTGAAAATGCGTCCGCCACTTGTATTCGGTAAGGAGCACGCCGACATACTGCTCGAACAGCTCGAACTGTCACTCGGCAGCTTGTCCTAATCATCTCGCCAGTTCTCCCTTCAGCCCCGGTTTGCTGACCTCAAGTCCTTTGACCTCACGCACCTTCCACTGCTGATTGTCACCCTCATTCCGCTGGCCGCAGCAATCATCCTCGGTGCCGTCGCCGGCTCCGAGGCCCACATCAATCCGGATAACCCCTGCGACGTACTCGCATTAGTCACTGTTTTCGGGCTGGTTGCACTGTCCGCAGTGATCGAAGTTGTCGGACATGAAATGGTCGGCAGCAAGCACACAATCCGCGCTGTGAAGGCAAAAGCAGCTTGAACAACTTGGGTCTGAGCAGCTAACGCGCCAGCAGGGTCTCCTCCTCCAAGTAGCCGAGCTTGTCCGGGTTTCGCATGGCGAAGATCCTTGCGATCCTGCCGTCCTCCACAACCAGGCTGATGAGTGACGGACCGCCTGCTTCGTCGTCGATCCGGATGCCGAGGCCGCCGTTGAGCCAGAGCAGAGCGATTTTCGGGTTGAGCGCGGCCTGCGGGAAGGACCGCAGCAGATTTGTCACCTTCTTCGCGCCATACACCGGCACCCGAACCGCCTGGGCGACGCCGCCGCCGTCAGCGATGAGTACGACGTCGGGGGCCAGCACGTCCATCAAGCCCTGCACGTCCCCGGTGGTGACCGCCGCAAGGAACCGTTCGACGACTTCCTGCTGCTCGGTGCGGTCCACGCGCATGCGGGGCCGCCGGGCGGCCACATGAGAGCGCGCCCGGCTGACGAGCTGGCGCACGGCTGCCGCTGACTTGCCCACGGCCTCGGCAATCTCCTCGTAGGGCACGTCGAAAACCTCGCGCAAGACGAAGGCGGCCCGCTCCACAGGGGTGAGCGATTCGAGAACCGTGAGCATGGCGATCGAGACGCTTTCGGCCAGTTCCACGTCCTCGGCTACATCCGGCACGGTGAGCAGGGGCTCGGGCAGCCATTCCCCGACGTAATCCTCCCGCCGTCGTGACAGCGTGCGGAGGCGGTTGAGCGCCTGCCGGGTGACGGTGCGAACGAGGTAGGCCCGCGGGTCGCGGACGCCCGCGCGGACGTCGAGGCCCAGTTCGGCCCACCGGAGCCAGGCCTCCTGCACTACGTCCTCCGCATCCGCGGCGGAGCCGAGTATCTCGTAGGCGACAGTGAAGAACAGGCTGCGGTGGGTAACGAATGGATCCTGCCTGTCAGTGGCGCGGAGGTTGCTCATGCCGCTCAGGCTACTCCGCGGCCGCTGCGTGCTGCGAGCGGCTTCAGCTCACAGGACTCCGCGAAACCCTCGGATTCGATGCCGAGGGCCACGTTGCTGCGGGTGGTGAGGTTGGCGAAGCCGATGACGCTGGTCAGTTCGATCAGCGCTGGCGCGCCCAATTGCCCGAGCAACCGGGCCGACAGTTCGTCGGTCACCGAGACGGGCGTGGCACTCATGGTCTCGGCATACTCCAGGACGTCCCGCTCCAGCGGCGTGAAGACGTCGGACTCACGCCAGCACGGGATCTGCCGAGCCTTCTCCAGGTCCAGGCCGTGGTTGTGCGCCATGAAGTAGTTGTAGTCCAGGCACCAGCTGCAGCCGATGAACGAGGCCACGGCCATGTGAGCGTAGGACTTCAGCGACTCATCGCAGCTGTTCCACCTCTGCAGCTTCTGTCCGAAGCCCATGGATGCCTTGAGAACGGGCTGGTTGTGCCACATGACGCCCAGCGATTCAGGGACTTTGCCGAACATCTTCGCGCTGAACTTCTTAATGAGTGCGCCGTAGAAACCGGTGATCTCTGCGGTCGGGATCCTGCTGGTCATGACTCCTCCTACGGGTCGGTTCTGGGTCCTACGACATGAAGACACCGCCCGGGCCCGATCTGTGACACGTCGAGTTCAGACGAAGGCGGATTTGCCGGTGACGGCACGTCCGACAATCAGGGAATTGATCTCGTATGTCCCCTCGTAGGTGTAGAGGATCTCCGCATCCCCCAGCAGTTTGCCCATTTCGTACTCAGTGCTAATGCCATTTCCACCAAGCAGGGACCTGCCCATGGCCACCGAAGCCCTTGCCATCCGGGTGGTGGTTGCCTTGCTCATGGCGGCCTGGGCCATCTCCAGCTTTCCCTCAGTCTGGATCCTCGCGAGGTGCGCCATTAATCCAAGGGATGCTGTGGCATTTCCAAGGATCTCGGACAACTGCTGCTGTACCAGCTGGAACTTTGCGAGTTCCCGACCGAACTGCATTCGCTCCAAGGAATAAGCGCGGGCGATATCAAATGCTGCAAGTTGAATGCCAGCGGCCTGCCAGCCAACCCAAGCCCGGGAATCCCGCAACAAGTCGTTTGCTTTGGAGAAGTCGGTGGCTCCCGGAAGGAGATTTGCTTCGGGAATCCGGACGGAGCGAAGCTCAATGTGGGCGTTTTGCATGATCCGCAAACCGATCTTGTTGCAGATCTTCGTGGGTGAGTATCCGGGACGATCCGTCTCAACAATGAAGCCCTTGATCTGCCCATCCGCGACATCCCTCGCCCACACCAGAGCGAAATCAGCAACAGTACCCGAGCCTATCCAGCGCTTGGCGCCATCGATGACCCACTCGCCGTCGTCGAAGCGGGCCGTAGTCTCAAGTCCGCCGGCAATATCCGAGCCATGGTCCGGCTCGGTGAGGGCAAAGGCACCGAGTTGACGGAATGAGGTCAGGCCAGGGAGCCAACGGTCTTTTTGGTCCTGCGACCCCAAGGCATCCAGCATGCCCACGATGAGTTCATTGTGGATGCCAACCAGAGCTGACAGTGAGACGTCCGCTCGTGCGACCTCAACATATACGAGCCCCTTAAACAGGACTGACGTTCCGTCGGTTTGCAAACCTCCAAGACCGTAAGTTCCGAGCATGGCCAGTAGCTCGAGCGGGAACTCCTCCCTGTTCCAGTAGTCAATGGAAGCTTCCCGGACGTGTTCCTGAAGGAAGTTACGGATGTCCAACAGCCGCGAACGCTCGGTGGCCGAGAGCAGATCCCAGACATACATCAGGTCTGCGTCAGGAAAAGGCGGCTCTATCGCGGGCATCGCCGGGTCGGGCCGGTTGCGAACACTTTCTTCCAGTTTCACGAGCATGTGTCCCTTCATCCTTGACAGGAGTAGCTTGGCTGGGCTTACTGACAGCAGAAACGCACCAGGGACTACATATTAGGACTTCCTAGTAGATACTAGGAAGTCCTAGTAGATGCCTGAATTGGCAGACATAGTGTGCGTTGATGCACAGGAGGCGAATGTGGAATTTAAGGGACTTCCAAGCGCAGACGATCTTCTCGTCCTGCTCACTGTTGCCCGCTTGGGCAGGTTCAACGCAGTCGCTGAAGCGCTGGACACCACACACACCACCATTTCGCGGCGGATCGTCGCCTTGGATAAGCGCCTGGGCGGCCGCACCTTGGAGCGCACGCCTTATGGATGGGAGCTAACCGAGTTGGGACGAAAGGCGGTCGCTGCGGCGGAGGGCGTTGAGCGAAGCTTGGGAGGCCTCACGGCCAGCTTGGAGCGCACGTCCGAATCCCTTTCGGGCTTGGTGAGGATCAGCACCCCTGACGTGTTCGGACCCATGTTTGTGACGCCCGCACTCGTACGGCTTCAGCGCAGAAACCCTTTGCTACGGGTCGAAATGCTCAACGCCACACGCAAACTCAGCCGGAACCGGTCGGGCGTGGATCTGGAGATTGTTGCAGGCGCCGTGGAGGCGGGGAGAACGGAAACAATCTTCCTGGCCGACTACGTCCTCCGCCTTTACGCCAGCCCAAATTACCTGAAGGAGCGCGGGACGCCCCAAACGCTTCCAGAACTCCAAAGCCACAGCTTCGTCTCCTACGTGGAATCCGTTCTTCAAGTTGTTGAAATAGGCCACAGGTCGCAAACCCTGACAGAGAGTCCGGCAAACTTTCAGGCAACAAGCCTCTTTGCCCAGCTGGAGGCGGTTCGACATAACGGCGGAATCGGCCTCCTGCCCTCCTTCATGGTCTATGGACTACCCGGTTTTGTCCCCGTACTGCCGCATGGTTTTGAACGGCGGCTCAGTTTCTGGGCCGCGGCCAGACCAGAATCACTTCGCTCCCCTGCCGTGCAGGCCGTCATCAAGGCCGTTCTGTCGGAAGTCCGCAGCCGCCAAGACGAGCTGATGGCTTAAAGGCCGGAACAAGAGCCGACCCATCGCTGATGCCATGTGCACGTATGCACATGGCATCTGCTTTAACTGCGCTTGTTCGCACCGTTGAGGCGGTGGGACGCTGAATCAACGGCCCAGCAGAAAGCTGGAATCCCCCAGACCTTCGACCAGATGATGGATCACCCAGCCACGGAACCGAGGCCAGTGATCCAGAAGCAAAGGAGCATTTCATGGTCAACGAACTCACGCACTACATCGGCGGAACACGCACGGAGGGCACGTCCAAGCGCTTCGGCGACGTCTTTGACCCCTGCACCGGACAGGTGCAGGCACATGTCCCGCTTGCCACCCCCGCAGAGGTAAGCGAGTCTGTGGCCAATGCTGAAAAAGGCCACGCGGAATGGTCAGCGATGAACCCGCAGCGCCGCGGCCGAATCTTGCTGAAGTTTGTGGCACTCGTCAATGAACATCTGGACGAGCTCGCGGAAATGCTCTCATCCGAGCACGGCAAGACCTTTGCCGATGCGAAGGGGGACATCCAGCGTGGCCTTGAGGTCGTGGAATTCTCAGCCGGAGCGGCTGCGCAGTTGTTGAAGGGTGAGTTCTCCGACAGCGTCGGGACGGGAATCGACGTCCACTCCCTGCGCAAGCCGCTCGGCGTCGTCGCGGGCATCAGCCCCTTCAATTTTCCTGCGATGATCCCGCTGTGGCAGGCCGGCCCCGCATTGGCTGCCGGCAATGCATTCGTCCTCAAGCCCTCCGAACGCGATCCCTCCGTCCCCCTGCGTTTGGCGGAGCTGCTCACCGAAGCCGGGTTGCCTGACGGTGTATTCAACGTGATCAACGGCGACAAGGAAGCCGTTGACGCCCTCCTTGAGGACCCGCGCGTCAAAGCAATTGGCTTCGTTGGCTCCACGCCGATCGCTCAGTACATCTACGCAACGGCCGCCGCACAGGGCAAGCGTGCCCAGTGCTTCGGCGGAGCCAAGAACCACATGGTGATCCTTCCGGACGCCGATCTGGATATGACCGCTGAGGCCTTGATCGGCGCGGCTTACGGCTCCGCGGGCGAACGCTGCATGGCGATATCAGTTGCTGTGCCGGTGGGCGAAAAGACGGCCGACGCGCTGGTTGCCAAGCTCAAAGAGCGCATCAACAAACTCACCGTCGGCCACAGCATGAATAAGGCCAGCGACTTCGGTCCGGTCATTGCTGCATCAGCGAAGGAACGCATCGAGTCCTACATTGCCGCCGGCCAGGATTCAGGAGCCACCCTGGTGGTGGACGGGCGTGAACCAACCGTAGAGGGCTATGAGGGCGGATTCTGGGTAGGCCCCACCCTGTTCGACCACGTGACGCCCGAAATGAGCATCTACAAGGAGGAGATCTTTGGCCCCGTGCTGAGCGTCGTCCGCGCCGAGGACTACGACGAAGCACTGCGCCTGTGCAACGAGCACGAATTCGGCAACGGCGTTGCAATCTTTACGCGCGACGGCGACGCGGCCCGCGACTTTTCCAGCCGAGTCGAAGTCGGCATGGTCGGCATCAACGTTCCGCTTCCGGTTCCCATTGCGTACTACACCTTCGGCGGCTGGAAGGCATCCGGCTACGGCGACCTTAACCAGCACGGAGCGGATGCGTTCCGCTTCTACACAAAAACCAAGACCGTCACCAGCCGCTGGCCGTCGGGGATCCGCGGGGGCGCCAGCTTCGTCATGCCTGCCGGAAGCTGACCATGCCCACCGACCAAGTCCTCTTCGAACGTCGAGGCCGGCTCGCCGTCATCTTGCTCAACCGGCCCCGGAACATCAACGCGCTAACCCCACAGATGGTGGAAGCAATGCTCGCCAAGCTTGGCGAGTGGGCCGAAGACGATGCGGTGAGGACGGTCCTGGTGCGGGGCGCCGGCGAGCGCGGCCTCTGCGCCGGCGGCGACATCGTGGCGATCTACCGGGACATGATCGACGGCGGCGGCAGCGCCACCGCGCAGTTCTGGGCTAGGGAGTACCGTCTCAACTCGCTCATCAGCCGCTATCCCAAACCGTATGTGGCACGACTCCCTGCATCTGGGCCTCGCGGACCACTTCGTTCGGAGCGACAGCCTGGACGCACTTGCGACGGCGTTGGAGGAGGAAGCGGCGGACGAGGCCATTGCGAAGTTCGTCGTTGAGCCGCAGCCCTCGAGCCTCGCGGCAGACCGGACGTGGATTGACCAGGCCTACGCCGCCGACGACGTCGAGGAAATCGTGCGTCGTCTACGGTCCACACCTGTACCGGAGGCAGCCCAAGCAGCGGACTCCATCGAGGGGAAGTCACCTACGGCGCTCAAAGTCACCCTTGAGGCACTACGACGTGCGCGGGCGCGTGACCTCACTCTTGAAGAAGCACTGGACATGGAATACCGCATCGGCCTCCGGTTTCTTGCCGGCCATGACTTCCGTGAGGGCATCCGCGCACAGGTCATCGATAAGGACCGTAGTCCCCGCTGGAACCCAGCCACCGCGGCCGAGGTGACCACCACCATGGTTGCGGCTTGCTTCGCCTCCCTCGGCGGGCGTGAGCTTGGGCTCGCCGAGGGCGTGGCAGTCGGATGACGACTCCGAAGCCACCCACTATCCAATTTTCAACTTTTTCAGGAGTGTGACGCATTCCATGTCTGCATACGCTGACGCCTACGCACGCAGTATGGCCGACCCGCAATCGTTCTGGCTCGAAGCCGCCGACGCGATCGACTGGTTTGAAAAGCCGCACCGCGCGCTCGACACCTCCGAGGCGCCGTTCTTCAGCTGGTTCCCGGATGGGGTACTCAACACCTGTTACAACGCGCTGGACCGGCACGTCGTCCAAGGGAAAGGTGACCGCCTGGCCCTCGTCTGGGAATCGGCCATGGCACATCGGACGGAGCGGTATACCTACACCGAACTCCTGGATCGAGTCGGCCGGTTCGCGGGTGCTCTTCGTGACCTTGGCGTCGGCCGCGGAGATCGCGTGCTGATCTATATGCCCATGGTTCCCGAAGCCGCCATCGCGATGCTGGCATGTGCTCGGCTCGGTGGGGTTCATTCGGTGGTCTTCGGCGGATTCGCCGCCCCGGAACTTGCCGCGCGAATCGACGACGCCGAGCCCAAAGTCATCGTGGCTGCATCCTGTGGTCTGGAGCCAGGCCGCGTTGTGGAATACACACCGATCATCCGGGCGGCGTTGGAAAAGACCCGCCATCGTCCCGATTCCACCATCATCCTTCAGCGTGAACAGGCGATGTCGGAACTGGGAGAAGCCGAGTTCGATTGGGATGACGTCATTTCCGCTGCCGTACCCACCGACTGCGAACCGGTCATGTCCACCGATCCCCTCTACATCCTTTACACCTCTGGAACCACCGGAAGACCCAAAGGCGTTGTCCGTGACAACGGCGGCCACGCTGTCGCCCTGGCCTGGTCCCTGCCCAACGTCTACAACGTTCACCCAGGAGAAACGATGTGGGCGGCCTCAGACGTGGGATGGCAGGTGGGCCACACTTACACGGTGTACGGGCCACTCATTGGCGGTGCCACTACGGTCATGTTCGAGGGAAAGCCGGTTGGAACTCCCGACGCCGGGGCGTTCTGGCGCATCATCGAAAAGTACAACGTCAAAGTGCTGCTCACCGCACCCACGGCCATGCGGGCGATCAAACGGGTTGACCCCGAGGCCACGTGCTTGGACGGGCTGGACATCAGCAGCCTGGAGACCCTGTTCCTGGCAGGCGAAAGGCTTGATCCGGACACCTACGCATGGGCTGGCAACCTCCTCGGCGTTCCGGTGGTTGATCACTGGTGGCAAACGGAAACCGGATGGCCCGCTTGCGCGAACCTTCGAGGGCTGGAACCGATGCCCCTCAAGCCGGGCTCGCCCTCGGTTCCTGTTCCCGGGTTCGACATTCGGGTGCTCACCTCGGACGGCAAGCCGGTGGAGGCCGGCACCGAAGGGATGCTTTGTATCAAATTGCCGCAACCCCCAGGCATGCTGAGCACGCTTTGGCAGGACAAGGAACGCTATCGCAAGGCATACCTGAGCACGTTCGACGGGTATTACCTCACTGGCGACAGCGGCCTGATCGACGAGGACGGGTACGTGTTTGTCATGGGCCGCACTGATGACGTCATCAACGTAGCCGGACACCGTTTGTCCACCGGAGTCTTGGAAGCGGTGCTGGCTGCCCATCCGGCGGTCGCGGAATGCGCGGTCATCGGGGTGCCGGACGAATTGAAAGGGCAAGTGGCTCGGGGCTTCGTGGTCTTGAAATCCGGGGCCAGCATCACCGAGGACACCTTGCGGGAACAGATCATCGCCTCTGTCCGCGCAGAAGTCGGGCCTGTGGCCGCATTTCGGGAGCTCTACGTGGTGGACGGCCTCCCCAAGACGCGCTCCGGAAAGATCCTGCGCCGCAGTATGCGGGCTATCGCCGAAGGGCGAGATGAAGCGCTGCCAGCGACCATCGAAAATCCCGAAATCTTCACTTCACTGAGTCCAATACTTCAAGGTAAAGGCGCCAATTAATGACGGATCGAGCCCGCGGGCTCGTCCATTGGTTCGAGGGCTCCGCCCCAATGCGCGACCAAAGAAATCAATCGAAACGCGAGGACAACTTATGACACCACGAATCGCTTTTATCGGACTGGGCCACATGGGTGGTCCAATGGCAGCCAACCTGGCAAAGGACGGATACGAGGTAAGCGGGTTTGACCTGGCAGCCTCGTCCCTTGGCCAGGCCCGAGACAACGGAATCAGGATTGCGGAATCTGCGGTAGCGGCCGTTGAGAGGGCCGACGTGGTCATCACGATGCTTCCAGCAGGCCGCCATGTTCTGGAACTGTACTCAGGAACAGCTGATTCTGTTGGGCTGTTGTCGGCAGCCTCCCCAGGGACCCTCTTCATTGACTGCTCCACCATTGCAGTCGCAGATGCGCTGTCCGCACACGAATTGGCGGCTTCGGCGGGCCAAAGGTCTTTGGAGGCTCCGGTCTCCGGCGGGGTCGCTGGCGCTGCTGCGGGCACCTTGACGTTCATGGTTGGAGGACTTGACGCTGACTTTTCCCAAGCCGGCCCGCTCCTGGACACCATGGGCAAACGAAAGGTGTTTTGCGGCGGTCCTGGCGCGGGCCAGGCAGCCAAAATTTGCAACAACATGATTCTGGGCATCACCATGATCGCGGTAAGTGAAGCCTTTGTCTTGGGAGAGCAGCTTGGGGTCAGCAACGATGCACTGTTCGATGTGACGTCAAATGCGTCCGGCCAATGCTGGGCGCTGACCTCCAATTGCCCCGTACCGGGTCCTGTACCTGGCAGCCCGGCGAATCACGACTTCCGTCCTGGTTTCGCGAGTGCCCTCATGGCCAAAGACTTGGGCTTGGCAGCCGATGCCTTGGCTTTCGCCGGCCTGCAGGACGTTGGGCTGGGAGGAAGGGCGACGAACATGTATCGCGCGTTTTCCGACGACGGCGGTGCAGAACAGGATTTTTCTGCCATCATCAACGCCATTCGGGCCAAGACGACGGAATCAAACTTCGAGAAGCGTCCACAGAGCTTCCTTCACCAGTAGCGTGTAGGGTCATGCAGCCTAACGACTACTACCGCCCCGATGACCGGGAGTTGCTCCGCGCCGCGATGCGTGAGCTGGCCCAACGGTTCCGCCCCGCGGTGTTGTTTGGCGGGATGGTGGCCGGGAAAAGCCTCCAACTCTCGGACTTCCTCGGCACGGCCACGGCTAGTCTCCGCAACGTCAGTGTCCTTCCTGGCGCTGGGCTGGGTGGGCGGGTTTTCAGTCAGTGCCAGCCGTATCTGGTGACCGACTACATCGCTTCCGACCGGATTACCCACGAATACGATGCTGCCGTCAAAAACGAGGGCATCAGATCGCTGACCGCGGTGCCGGTCCTGGTTCGGGGCGAGCCGCGCTCCGTACTTTATGTCGGAAGTCGGGAGGGCATCCCCCTGGGTGAGCGGGCCATGGAAGATGCGATGGCAGCGGCGACGGCCATCGCTTCCGAACTCCGCGTCAGGGATGAGGTAGACCGGCGAGTGGCCGTCATGCATCGTGTCCATCCGGAACCAGCCATGGCCTACGACCACAACTGGCTGGAGGAAGTCCGGCAGGCACACGCTGAGTTGCGGTCCCTGGCCAGCACGGTCACTGACGTGCAACTCGCACAACAGCTCGACGGCATCGGCGCGCGTCTGGCCCCGTCCCCCGCCAGCGGGTTGCAGCCCGCTGTACGGCTGGCACCCCGGGAACTTGATGTGCTTGCTCAGATTGCCTTGGGATGCTCCTATGCCGAAACGGCAGACAGGCTGAGTCTCAAGCCTGTCACCGTGAAGAGTTATCTTCAAAACGCCATGGCCAAGCTCTCGGTGCATAACCGGCTCGAAGCGGTGTCGGCCGCACGGAGGCTCGGCCTTCTGCCGTAGTGAGTCTTCCGAAACCGCGGTAAGAACGTCCTCCCGGATTTCCGGAAGGACGTTCTTGTGTTTGCTTTGATCGGCCATGGAGTCCAGGACGTACGTGAGGTAGCCCAGCGCCACGGATGCGGGGCTGCCGATGAGTCGACAGCCCCGCACCTTCCAGCGGCAGTCCTATGCCGCCGTCGTGCGGTCCTTCTTCATGGTTCCGCCTTCTACGGGACGTTCTTCAAGTCCCGACCTCTCCCGGTTGGGTAGTGCCATGGTGCAGGCGATGCTGAACACGCCAATGGCGGCGAGCAGAACGCCGATGCCCCAGCCGCCTGTGCTGGTAATCAGCTGTGCCGCGACGAGCGGAACAATGCCACCGCCCAGAACCCCGGCGAGGTTGTAGCCCATGCCGGCACCGGTGTAGCGGTACTTTGTCTCAAACAGCTCGGGAAGGAGCGCACCTGCCGGGCCGTAGGCGATCGCAAAAATCACGAGAGTGACGGTGAGGCCAATACCGAAGGCCAGAACCGTGCCCATGCCCAGCATTGGGAACAGCACCAGGGACCACGGCACAGCGAAAATACAGGACGCCGCGATGACCTTCTTGCGACCGAAGCGATCGGAAAGGATACCGGAGGCCAACGTAGCGGCGGCAACGAAGACTGACGCGATGATTCCAGTGGTAAGGACCTCCGGACGGCTCAACTTCATACCGGTGGGACTCGTGGCGTAGCTGGTCAGGAACGCCGTTCCAATGTAGAAGAGGGCAAACAGGAGCGTCAGGGAGCCGCCTGCCAAGAGGATTTCCTTGGGTTGGCCCTTGATGGATTCCACGATGGGAAGCTTGGCAGTGGTTTCGGGGCGCTTGGCATTCCTGAACACCGGCGTCTCCTCGATGCTGGTCCGCACCCAGAAGCCCACCAGAACCAGGACGGCGCTGAGAATAAACGGCACTCGCCAGCCGATAGTGATAAACGCTTCCGACTTATCGCCCAGGGTGAGGCTGGTGACCAGAAACGTGCCGCTGGCCAGCGCGAAGGCCACCGAGGGACCGAGCTGCGGGAAAGAGCCGAACAGTCCTCGTTTTCCTGGGGGTGCGTATTCGGCTGTCAGCAGGGTGGCTCCCGCCCATTCCCCGCCGACAGCCAGACCCTGTACGAACCGAAGGACCACCAGCAGGATCGGTGCTGCAACGCCGATGGTGCTCGCATCCGGTATCAGGCCGATCATCACCGTGGCGATGCCCATCATGAGCAGCGTGGTGATGAGGGTCTTCTTGCGTCCGATCCTGTCGCCATAGTGCCCGAAGATGATTGCCCCGACCGGCCGGGCGATGAACGCGACGGCGAAGGTGCCGAAAGATGCGACAGTTCCGGCGGCAGCACCCAAGGCGGGAAAGAAGACAACCGGAAAGACCAAGGCCGCTGCCGTTCCGTAGATGAAAAAGTCGTAGAACTCGATGGTGGTGCCGGCCGCACTGGCGAACGCTACTTTCCTGAGCGTCTTGCGGCTATGAGGCGGTGAATAGGCAACAGATGAAGCTGAGCTCATGGGAATCTCCTTTGATGTCCGGCTCGTATTTCTCACAATGTGATGCAGAGCACCCTAGCTAGAAGCGAGGACATCCAACTACCTCCCAAAGGAGGTAGTTGGCGACAAGGCATGAATGTATACAAAGAGGCTCCCATCTCGGCGGTTATTGCCGCTTGGCGCAGCCTGTGTATACACTGGGGTTATGCGCGCCAGTGATCGGGCCTACGCGGCTCTTCGTGAAGACATCGTTGAGTGGCGTCTGCGGCCGGGGACGGTGCTGGCGGAGGTGGAGCAGTCCGAGCGGTTGGGGGTGTCCCGTACGCCGGTCCGGGAGGCGTTGGGCCGGCTGACCGCGGAGGGATTGACGACGGCGGCTGGTGGGCGCGGTGTCGTCGTGACCGATATTTCGCTGGACAGCATCGATGAGTTGTTTGAATTGCGCGAAACGCTGGAGGTCAGGGCCGCGGCGTTGGCAGCGCAGCGTGGAGAGCCGGGCGTTTTCGCCGAACTGCATGCCCAGCTGCTGGGGGCGCCGGATCTGCTCAGCGATACCGATCCTGCCCGGCACGAGTATTACGCGTTGGTGGGCCGCCTGGATGAGGCCATCGACGCCGCCGTCTCCAATTCCTACCTTGCCCAGGCGATGCGGGGCCTGCGGGTGCACCTGGTCCGGGTGCGTCGGCTGGCAGCCGACGACGCCGCCAGGCTCCGTGCCGCGGCCGCGGAGCACGCCGCGATTGCCGAAGCGATCGCGGCAGGCAATCCGCGGCTGGCCGAGGCCGCCACCACACTTCACTTGCACCGAAGCCTCACCCACGTCAAGGCCGCTCATGTGGCCCGCTGAACACCCTCACCAGCCCGCTGAAACCCCTCAGTAGAAGGAGCACCATGGTCAAGAACCACCACGTCCGCGTGTACAAGTCCGAAGAGAACCTCCCGCGCGAGGAACAACTCGCGCACAAAATCGCCGTGGTCGCCGCCGACCCCGTCGACGTCACCCCGGAGGTGACCGATATGGTGATCAATCGGATCATCGACAACGCCTCGGTGGCTATTGCCTCGCTGAACCGCGCCCCGATCATCGCAGCACGCGCCCAGGCCCTGACCCACGCCCCGTCCGCCAACGGCACGGGCGGGCACGTTTTCGGCATCAGCGAGCGGGTCTCCCCCGAGTGGGCTGCTTGGGCCAACGGCGTGGCCGTGCGTGAACTGGACTACCACGACACGTTCCTGGCCGCGGACTACTCCCACCCCGGAGATAACATCCCGCCGATCCTGGCCGTCGCCCAGCACGTCGGCTCCAACGGTGCGGACCTGGTCCGGGCCATCGCCACCGGGTATGAGATCCAGGTGAACCTGGTCAAGGCCATCTGCCTGCACAAGCACAAAATCGACCACGTCGCCCACCTGGGTCCGTCCGCCGCGGCCGGCATCGGCACGTTGTTGGGTTTGGATGTTGAGACGATCTTCCAGTCCGTGGGCCAGGCCCTGCACACCACCACCGCCACCCGGCAGTCCCGCAAGGGCGAAATCTCCACTTGGAAGGCCCACGCCCCGGCGTTCGCGGGCAAAATGGCCGTCGAAGCCGTGGACCGTTCCATGCGCGGACAGACCTCCCCCGTGCCGATCTACGAAGGCGAAGACGGCGTGATCGCCTGGCTGCTCGACGGCCCGGACGCCTCCTACGACGTGCCCCTGCCGCTGCCCGGTGAAGCGAAGCGCGCCATCCTGGACACCTACACCAAGGAACACTCCGCCGAATACCAGGCCCAGGCCTGGATCGACCTCGCCCGCAAACTCCACAAGGAACACCCCGAAACGACGGACCCCGCCAATGTGAAGTCGGTGCTGATCAAGACCAGCCACCACACGCACTACGTGATCGGCTCCGGCGCGAACGACCCCCAAAAATACGATCCGTCCGCGTCCCGGGAAACCCTGGACCACTCCATCCCCTACATCTTCACCGTCGCCCTGCAGGACGGTACCTGGCACCACGTTCACTCCTACGCCCCCGAACGCGCCGCACGACCGGACACCGTGGCACTCTGGCACAAGGTCACCACCGTCGAAGACCCCGAATGGACCCGCCGCTACCACTCCCTGGACATCACCGAGAAAGCCTTCGGCGGCACCGTCGTCATCACCCTCACGGACGGAACCGTGATCACCGATGAAATCGCGGTGGCCGACGCGCACCCGCTCGGTGCCCGGCCGTTCGCCCGCGCCCAATACATCACCAAGTTCCGCACCCTCGCAGCAGGACTCGTGGAGGAGACCGAGATCGAACGGTTCCTCGCCGCCGTCGAACGCGTCACCGACCTCGGCCCGGGCGAACTGGACCAGCTGAACATCACCGCAGCACCCGGCGTGATCGACCCCACCAACGCGCCGAAGGGACTGTTCTAAATGCTGTACTCCAAAGTCACGCCCGAACAGAAACGGCTGAAACTGCGGGAACTGCTGGCCTCCGGGACCGTGCAGCAGTTCCCCGGCGCGTTCAACCCGCTCTCGGCACGGCTGATCGAGGAGAAGGGCTTCGCGGGGGTCTACATCTCCGGCGCGGTCCTGGCCAACGACCTCGGCCTGCCCGACATCGGACTGACCACCCTCACCGAAGTAGCCACCCGGGCCGGGCAGATCGCCCGGATGACCGACCTGCCCTCCCTCGTGGACGCGGACACCGGCTTCGGTGAACCCATGAACGTCGCCCGCACCATCCAGGAACTCGAAAACGCAGGCCTGGCCGGCTGCCACATCGAGGACCAATTCAACCCCAAACGCTGCGGCCACCTGGACGGCAAAAACGTCGTGGACATCGACACCGCCACCAAACGCATCCGCGCCGCAACAGACGCACGCCGGGACCCCAACTTCCTCATCATGGCCCGCACCGACATCCGCGCGACCGACGGCATCCACGCCGCCCAGGACCGCGCCAAAGCCCTGGTGGACGCAGGCGCCGACGCCATCTTCCCCGAAGCCATGGCCACCCTGGACGAGTTCCAAGCCATCCGCGACGCCGTGGACGTGCCCATCCTCGCCAACATGACCGAATTCGGCAAAAGCGACCTCTTCACCGTGGACCAACTCCAAAGCGTCGGCGTAAACATGGTCATCTACCCCGTCACCCTCCTGCGCATTGCCATGGGCGCTGCAGAGGCCACCTTGGAAACAATCAAGAGGCTGGGCACCCAAGAAGTTCGTGTACCGCAGATGCTCACGCGTGCGCGCCTCTATGAACTCGTCGACTACGAGGCCTACAACCAATTCGATACCGGCGTATTCAACTTCGCCGTACCGGGCATCCG
Organism: Paenarthrobacter sp. 10L412; assembly: GCF_056395565.1. Taxonomy (NCBI): domain Bacteria; kingdom Bacillati; phylum Actinomycetota; class Actinomycetes; order Micrococcales; family Micrococcaceae; genus Paenarthrobacter; species Paenarthrobacter sp. 10L412. The sequence continues at coordinate 220,189 of NZ_JBFTJT010000001.1, forward strand.
ATAACGCACTCGATACAGAACAAAGGAGTTCAAACATGGCTGAATCAGAAATCCGCAAAGGCCTTGCCGGCGTCGTGGTGGACTACACCGCCGTCTCGAAGGTCAACCCGGACACCAACTCGCTGCTCTATCGCGGCTACCCGGTCCAGGAACTGGCCGCCAAGTGCAGCTTTGAAGAGGTCGCCTACCTGCTGTGGAACGGCGAACTGCCCGACGACGAACAACTCGCGGCGCTCGTTGCCGTGGAGCGCGCGGGCCGCGCCTTGGATCCTGCCGTCAGGGAGGTCATGGATGGTCTGCCCACCACGGCACATCCCATGGACGTCTGCCGTACAGCAGCTTCCGTCCTGGGAGCCCGGCACGAACTGGCCGAAGACTCATCCCCCGATGCCAACATGAAGAAGGCCATCGACCTCTGGGCTGCCATGCCTGCCGTCGTCGCCTATGACCAGCGCCGCCGCCGCGGCCAGGACGTGGTGGAACCGCGGGAAGACCTCGACTACTCCGCGAACTTCCTCTGGATGACCTTCGGCGAAGAAGCAGTAGTCGAGGTGGTGGAGGCATTCAACGTCTCGATGATCCTCTACGCGGAGCACTCCTTCAATGCCTCCACGTTCACAGCCCGCGTGGTCACCTCCACGCTCTCCGATCTGCACTCGGCCGTGACCGCTGCCATCGGCGCCCTCAAAGGCCCCTTGCATGGCGGCGCAAACGAGGCCGTCATGCACACCTTCGACGAGATCGGCATCCGCAGCGAAGAATCCATGGAAGAAGCCGCAGTCCGGGCCCGGGCCTGGATGGAAGATGCACTGGCACAGAAGAAAAAGGTCATGGGTTTCGGGCACCGCGTCTACAAGCACGGCGACTCCCGGGTGCCCACCATGAAGGCCGCCCTGGACAAAATGATCGCCCACTACGGACGGCCCGAACTCCTGGGCCTCTACAACGGCCTCGAACAAGCCATGGACGAAGCCAAGGCCATCAAACCCAACCTCGACTACCCCGCCGGGCCCACTTACCACCTCATGGGCTTCGACACCCAGACCTTCACCCCCATCTTCGTCGCCAGCCGCATCACCGGCTGGACAGCCCACATCATGGAACAACTTGCTTCCAACTCGCTGATCCGACCCCTGAGCGCATACAACGGTGCGGAGCAACGCTCACTCTAATGCCGCCGTCGAGCCCCTGAACTGGTGGTGGGGCACCGGATGATCACCCGGATCATCACATCTATCGCAACGTTTCGGTGCCCCGCCTCCGCTTTTTGATGCTGCTCGTGCAGCCAGAGCCCTTGAAGAAAAGAGGAGCCAAACCGTGGACTTGCACCCACAACCGGACTGGGGCCGACTCTTGGGCCAACATGTGGAAATCCGCCAGGCCGGACACTTTGTCAGGAGCGGCATCGTGGACGCCGTGATGCCCGACAACTCGATCATTTGGCTTTCAGCCGAGGGGCCATGGCCCCGGGAAATGGTCGAAAAGTCAGGCAGCCGGGAGGTCTTCGCCCGCTACCAGTGGGATGTCCCGAAACAGAACACGGCTTGAGCGCGCGCTGCAGGCCATCACAGTCGCGTCGGCCCCGTGCACTGGTGCGCGTGGCTGATTGAGTCCGGGCACGTATTCGCCGACGGCCTTGATCCCGTCCGGACGTCAGACAGGGGGAAGAGGCCTGCCGCTCGTGTGGGAACAAATCTTCTCACGCCAGTCCAACGCGAAACGTGGGGACAAGCTGGCTAGTGGCCCTCGGCACCCGTAGCTAGCTCATCCTTGCCCTCCCAACCGGCTGGTGGCTGCCTCTCGATGAAGCTTCGAGAGCGCCTGCGCAAGCAGGGGAAACGCCTGTGCCCTTGTTTCCGGACGCAGACCGAGGTTGATCCGCACGCGGCCAGGGACACCAAAGCACGCATTCCCCGGCGCCACAAGGAGGCCAAACTCTTCCGCTATGCTGCCGCACCAGGCATCCACGTCAGGAGCGTCTACTTCCGGAAAAACGGTGGTGCCGCCGTCGGGCACCGTGAGCCGAATTCCGGGCACCCTGTCGCACAGGGCCGCGAGTTCGACGTAACTGTCGTAGACCAATGATTTGGCCCGGGACAGCAGTCCTTCGCTGTTGTCCAGTGCCACCTTCCCGATCGCCTCGCTGGTCACGGCGGGCGACCGGGATGTCCAGCGCTGGATTGAGCGAAGGTCGTCAACAACCATCATTGGCCCGGCCGCCCAGCCCAAACGGAGTCCCGGAAGACCATAAACCTTGGAGAGGCTTCCGATCGAGACACCGTTGGGCACCAAAGCGGCAACAGCCGGCGGTACCTCCTGGACCCCCAGTGGCAAACCGCGGTAGACCTCGTCAACGACTAGAAGCGCGCCGACGCTGGCCAGCTTGGTGGCGATCTCTGTCAGCATGCCCGCGGTCAGAACCTGGCCGGTGGGATTATGTGGGGAACTCAGGAACACCGCGGTGGTCGACGAACGCACATGTTCGCTAATCGACTCCGCGGTCACTGGGGCCCTTAGCAGGGAGACAGCGCAACCCCGCCTCTGCGCAGTCATCAAGGCACTCTCATGCGTGGGGATTTCGATGATCACGTGAGCGTCCGGATGGCAGAGGAGCTCGGCGACCATCGCCAGTGCGTCCCCGGCCCCGGCAGTGACTGTCACGTTGTCCGCGACAAGCCCCGGCATGGCGGAGGCTATTTGCTCCCGGAGCTCCAAGGAACCGCCTGGTGGACCGTAATCAAACAGCAATCCCGGCGGGGCTAGGTCCGTGACAGCCAAGCCGGCGATTGCCGCCAGTTCGCTGAGCTCCAAGGGAGCGACGACGCTGGAGCCAAGCACGAGCGGGGCAACGGATTGGTAGGGCGCCGCCCAAGCCGAGTGGCCAAACGGACGCCGAATATCGCTTTGCAATTCAATCCCCTTTGATTGGGCTCCTTGGATCCCGGTTTCAATCCGGCAGGACCACGAAGTGTTCGAAGCTGCCTGTGCCCGACCCGGCGCCGCACGAATGCGCGGTGAACAAGTGCTGGGCATCCCCGGTTGCCGGATGACCGTAGACGCTCCGCACCACCAGACGCCCCTGCATATCCCTAACGACGACGTAGGTGCCGCCTGGTTTCGGATCACGGTCCAGCCTCACTGTCTTCCTCGTGAGTTCATGCTGGGCGTACCAGACCGGTGCCCGGCAAGCCTGGCATTGTTCCTGCTTCATGAACCTAAACGGCGCTGCGCTCGAATGACGTGGCCTTTAGCTTGCGCATATGTTGTGTCATTGCCGTTTCCGTAGGCAGGCGCTCCACGCTCGAGGCTCCGAAGAACCCCACCACGCCGCTTGTACGGTCCAGGACGTACGCCACGTCGTCTGCGTCAGCGATTGGCCCGCCGTGGCAGAGGACGATGACTTCCGGATTTATCGCGTGACCTGCATCGGCAATGGCCTGGACATCTGCGACACATTCGTCAAGGCTTTTTGCCGTCCGGGCACCGATGGTCCCCGAGGTTGTCAGCCCCATGTGTGCCACGAGGATGTCCGCGCCCGCTTCGGCCATGGCGCGGGCGTCCTCGGCGGAGAAGACGTAAGGCGACGTCAGCAGTCCCAGGCTGCTGGCCTGGCGGATCATCTCGACTTCGAGGCTATAGCTCATCCCTGTTTCCTCGAGGTTCTGCCGGAAGTGCCCGTCGATGAGTCCCACCGTCGGGAAGTTCTGAACGCCGGCGAACCCCAGTCCCTGCAGTTCGCGCAGAAAAACGTTCATGTTCCGGAACGGATCAGTGCCACATACGCCGGCCAGGACGGGGACATCCTTCACGATAGTGAGGACCTCACGGGCCATGTCGACCACCACTGCGTTGGCATCACCGTAGGAAAGCAGTCCTGCGAGGGACCCACGCCCGGCCATCCGGTAACGACCGGAGTTGTAGATGATGATGAGGTCGGCTCCGCCAGCTTCCGCGCACTTGGCTGAGAGCCCGGTTCCCGCACCGGCGCCAACAATGACGCGGTTGGCTGCGATCTCGTCCTGGAGTCGCTGGACTAGTGGGTGTCGTGTCATGGCGTGATTGTCCTATCGTGATCGGCTTCGTTGTGGATATCGGTGTACATGTTGTGCAGGCGGGTGGCCATGGCTAGGCCGAACCCGGGTTCGTTGATGTCACAGTCATGGGCGTGGATCTCGATCCCGTCTCCGCTGTTTTCCTGGATGGCGGTCCACAACCGGGCGTCCGCGGCGGGATCGTGGAACGTCTTGCCTTCGGTTGCGATGCCGGACGTGCCCTTCAACGGCAGGTAGAGGGCCACGGGCCCCTTGGCGGCGTTCAGCTTCACGGCAATTTCCCGCCCGAGCTGATCGCACTCTTCGCCTGTTGTCCGCATGAGCGTGACAGTGTCGTTGTGGCGATGGAAGGTGCGGTTCTCGAACTTTTGCGGCACCGTTGAGGCCGCCCCGAAGTTCACCATGTCGATGGCCCCAACGGACACGACCTGCGGGATTCCCGCCCGTGCGGCGGCGGTCAGGCGCTCCGGACCCGCCGAGAAGACGCCCCCAACAAGGTTGTCGGCAAGTTCAGTGGTGGTGATGTCGAGCATCGCGTCGACCATGCCGGCGTCGACAAGGTTCTCCAAGGCGCGTCCACCGGAACCCGTGGCGTGGAAAACGATCACCTCGTAGCCGCGTTCTTCCAGGTACTGCCTGGCAGTCGTTACGCAAGGTGTTGTGAGCCCGAACATCGTTGCCCCTACCACCGGCCGCTGGCTAGCATCCTCGGGGGGAACAACCTTGGCCATGCCTGCCACAGCTCCAGCGGCGTTGGCGATTGTTCTGCTGGAGATTCGGTTGATGCCTGCGATATCGACGATCGAATTCATCATGGTAATGTCCGTGTCCCCGACGTAAGGGCGTGTATCTCCGGAGGCAACAGTGGATACCAGCAGTCTGGGAACGCCGACAGGCAGGGTCTGCATCGCGCGGCTGATCAGGGTGGAGCCTCCAGTGCCGCCCAGGCCGGCCACGGCGTCGAGCTTTCCGTCGCCATGCAGGCGCCGCAAGATGGCCGAAGCGCCGAGCGACATCACATCCAGTGCATGGGCCCTGTCGTTTGCCTCGATCAGCTCAGCGATGCTTGAGCCTCCCAGCCGCGAGACTTCATTGCGATCGACGTCGGGTTCAGGGCCCTGCGGCTCGTGGATGCCCGTGTCGACCAGGATGACGTCGACTTCCGCTTCGGCCAGGCACCGCCTGAAATAGTCGTACTCGGTACCCTTCGTGTCCAGCGTGCCCAACAAAACAACTGTTGGCCTCATGATTACTCCTTAAGTGCATGGGTTTGGTATTGCAGCGGATTGCGGAGGAACGCCTAAACCCGACGGCGGGCGGTGACTGCGACGGCGAGGATAATGATCGCCCCTCTTGCTACCTGCTGCTGGGCGCTGTCGAGGCCCATGAGGATCAGCCCGTTGTTCAGAAGGCCGATCATCAATGACCCAAGAAGTGCACCGACCACGGAGGCGCGGCCGCCGAAGAGGCTCGTGCCGCCCAGGATCACGGCGGCGATAACCGACAACTCGTCACCGGTGCCCGTGTTGTAGCTGCCGGTATGGAACCGCCCCGCATAGAGCATTCCGGCAAGTGCCGCGAGCACGCTGGACAAGAGCAGTACCAGGAAGACCACGCGCTTGGTGTGGACGCCACTGAAAGCCGCAGCTTTGCTGTTGCCGCCGGTGGCCAGCACCTGGCGGCCGAAACCCGTCCGGCGAAGGCCGAAATGCCCGATCAGCACTATCAACAAAGTCCACAGGAGCAGCCCGGGAATAGGCCCGATGTTGCTGTCGCCGAAGAGGAAAGTGAAGTCGAGGTCGTTGATGGCCTGGGGCGCCGCGCCGGTTATCCACATCGCCGCACCCTGGGCCATGCCGAGCATGCCCAGTGTTGCAAGGAATGACGGGACTCCCACGACGCTGACGAAGAAGCCATTAAGTAGCCCAACGATCACGCCCGTGGCCAGGCCGGCTACGATGCCTGGCACCAGTCCCACAGAGTTGATCGTCATCGCCGTCGTGACGGATGCGAGGCCCGCGGTGGCGCCCACCGAGAGATCGATCTGCGCCGCGGCTATGACGAATACGACGCCGACTGCCATGACTGAGATGGTTGAGGTCTGCCGGACGATGTTGAGCAGGTTGTCCGACGTGAGGAAACCACGGTCATTGAGAGTGATCGAAAAGAGGACGAAGATGACTGCGAAGCCAACGTAAATAAGGTTCTGGCGCCAGCTGAAGGTCGAGACGATCCGCTTGATCGAATTCTTCGATGACTGGTCGACCGGTTCGAGAATAGTTGTCATGGTCAGACTCCCTGAATGGCACGATGGAGTGCCTCTTCTGATGTGAATTGATGGCCTCGATACGCGTTATCAACGCGTCCGTTTCGAAGCACTAGGATGCGGTCACTGACCTCCAAAAGTTCTTCAAGCTCTGACGAGATCACAATGACTGCTTTGCCCGATGCGGCAAACTGACGGAGAATCCGCATGATCTCCTTTTTGGCGCCGATGTCGATCCCCGCCGTGGGCTCGTCGAGCAGGAACACTTTCGGCTCCGTCAGGAGCCATTTGCCGATGACGATCTTCTGCTGGTTACCGCCGGAAAGCAGCCCTACGGCTTTCCCGGTGGACGACGTTCGAACGTCCAGGCGCTTGATGACGGCCTGGGCGGAGCGGAGCGTCTCGCTTTTGTTGATCCAACTCCTGCGCCCCGACGCTATGAGGGGCAGTTCGGAGTTCATCTCAACGGAATGGTCCAAGACCAAGCCCTCCATGCGACGGTCTTCGGGAACGAGGGCAATGCCTGCCCGGATGGCGTCGCGGGGGTTCTGGATCTTCACCTCCTGGCCCTGGACCCGTATGGTGCCCTTTGTAATCCTGTCGATCCCGAATATGGCGCGCACCAGTTCGCTGCGCCCGCTGCCCATCAACCCGGCGAGACCGACCACCTCACCAGCGCGGACGTCGAGGTCAAGGCCGCTGATGCCATTGGCGCAATGCAGGTCGCGGATTTGCAGGAGCGGAGTGGTCTGTCGCGGACCTTTCGGCGCTTGAACGGACGACGCCGGACTGGACACCAGCGGATCGGGCGCGGTGGATCCGTGTTGCTTCGGCGCGTGTGCCTTTTGCTCGCCGAGCATGTCAGCAATAACTTCACCGACGGGGTAATCGGAGACAGCCTCGGTCCGGACCCTGCGGCCGTTGCGCATCACGGTGATTCGATCGGCGATGTCGTAGATCTCCGCCATGCGATGCGAGATGTAGACGATTGACATACCGGCGTCGCGCAGCATCCTGATCCGTTGGAAGAGCGTCTCCGTTTCATCCTTCGTCAGCGATGCGGTTGGTTCATCCAGGACGAGGACGTTCGCGTCCTGGGACAGTGCCTTCGCAATTTCCGTAATCTGCCAGTAGCTGGCAGCGAGCGGCCCTACCTCGGAGCGGGGGTCCAGTTCGACGTTCAGCTCGGCCAGGATTTTCCTGGCTTGTGAAATCATCATGCGTTCATCGATGAATCCCAGACTGGTTCGGGGCTCCCGCCCCAAAAGGATGTTTTGCGCCACCGTCAACGTGGGAATGAGGCTGAACTCCTGGAAAACCATGGTGATGCCGTTTGCCTTGGCATCCAAGCCGGATTCAAGCGGCACTGACTTTCCGTTAATAAGGACTTCTCCGCCGTCGGGAGTGTAAACGCCCTCAAGGATCTTCATCAATGTTGATTTGCCGGCACCGTTTTCGCCCAGAAGAGCGTGGACTTCACCCCGAGTCACTTCGAAGTCGACTTCCTTCAGGACCTGCACGCCGGCGAAGCTCATCTTCATTCCGCGCATGGCCACCGCCACCGGCGGTCCGGCAGTCTCTGTGGTTTCTGTTTCCTGCACCCGTGTTCACCCCTTTGGGAACTGTTGTGTGGGTAGGTTCGAAGGTTCCGGCGGGTGTCCGGACGCCCCCAAAAGGCATCCGGAAACCCGCCCGGGCCTCCTATTTCTTGTTGACTGCGTCAGTGATTTCCTTCGGCGCTTCAGCGTTGTAGATCTGTTTCCACTGCTCCGCCACGTTGGAGCGGTCAACCGGGAGTGCGTTCCATGCGTAGTAGGGGTTGAGATCTTTTCCGAGCAGCGAGTAGGCAACGGCCATCGCTTCGGCCACGCCCTGGTTGTATGGCTGCGACCCGCCGACTCCCTTCACCATGTCGTCCCTGGCTGTGCTCACGGCAACCGTCTTACCGAGGTCGATCGTGGTGATGGCGAAGTTCGAACCGTTCTTACCCCTCTCGCGCGCTGCTGCGATGACGCCCTCGGCGTGGGTATCCCAGACAGCCCAGATTCCGTCGAGATCCGGGTGCTGGCTTAGCATGCTGTTCGTAGCGGCTGCACCCTGACCGGTAAAGTCAGGGCCCGGGCTCCCCTTTTCCTCCACGACCTGGATGTCGGGGTATTCCTTCAACACTGCATGCACCGCATCAAGCCGCTGCTGCGTGGCGTAGTAGTGGGCGGCGTGGTAGATAATGCCGACCTTCCCCTTGCCGTTGACCGCTTTCACCAACTGGCATGCCGAGGCCACGCCGGTACCGTAATCGTCGGAACCGACGACCGTGAGGTAGTCCTTGCCTGCTTTCATCTCGGGCGGCGCATTGAGCGCGAAGACGAGCTTCACTCCGGCTGCGGCAGCCTGCTGGTAGATGCCTGTCTCGGAGGGCGCGTCAACCGGAAGGGACACCATGAAATCCGGCTTGCGTGCCAGGATCGTCTGAATGTCGTTGGTCTGTTTGTTGACTTGGAACTGGCCGTCCGTGGTAGTCAGGACCTCGATGCCCAGCTTATTAAACGTGTCTTTCAGGGCCGCTACTTGGGCTGTGGAATAGTCGCTGCCAAAGACATGCCATGCGATGGCGACCGACTTCTTCATAGCCCTGACTTTGTCGATTTCTTCCTGCGTCAATGTCAGTTGCGAAGCGGGCGTCGCCGTCTCGCCTTGTGGACCCTTGTTGTAGACCTTTTGGGCTACCTCGGTGAGGCATTTTTCGACCTTGCTCTGGATGGCCGGGTCGACGGTGGCGACTGCTGTGCCAGCCCCGGTACTGCCGGCACTACAACCGGCGAACATGGTAATTGCCATGGCGGAGGCCGCCACGAATGCTGCGCCTTTGATTCGGCTCTTTATCGACATTCTGAATGTGCTCCTAGCGAATGGATGGCAAAGGTGGAGGGGAGCCCTGAGGGCGGCGGCGCAGGAAAGCGACGGACCCTGCCGCAGGTGTCCGGGTGCCTGCTGATTCCACTGCATCGGCCATCTATCTACGCCTATGCGAACGAATCAGCAGGCAGACCGGGCAGCTGCATGCTCCTGTTTGGTTACTTCGACGCGGCGGCTGGCCGCGGCGTGAAGTCGCGCCACGTGTACTGGGGGTCATAGCCGAGGAGATTGCGAGCCTTGCTGATGTCGTAGAGGGGGTACTGGGGTTCCGCCCGGTACAGGTCCTCGTTCACCCGTGCCTCCGGGTAGTACTTCCTGATGAGGTCCAGCGAGTCCCGGGTCGAGAAGACATCGCCGGCCCCGATGTTGAAGTTGTCCCACTGCACGTCTTCGTTACCGATCCGGCCCGTCTGCACTGACTCCAGTGCGAGACGGAATGCCTGCGCAACGTCCCGCGGGTCGACATACTGGTAGACGAAGTCGGTCATCGTCATGTCTCCCGCGGAGGGTAGTTCCGGGTTGGCCACGGCTGGGAGCACATGTTCCGGGTTGTCGATGTCGGCAACGGCGTCGATCCAGTAGTCCTGGTCGAAGAGACCCACCGTAGCCAAGCGGAGGGACGCGATACGCTGCTTGTAGCGGCGGCTATACCCGTAACCGAGGACTTCGCCGATGATCTTGCTCATCCCGTACATGTCGTCGGGGCGGTTGGATATTTCCTCGTCAATCGGGAAGTATTCCGGAGTCTGCGGGGTGGACCAGAAGATCGGGCCCCAGGCGCATACGCTGCTGGTCAGAACGATGTCCTGGACACCGGCCCGACGCGCAGCTTCGAGGACGTTGAACGTGCCGTCGCTATTCACGCGCCAAATCTTTTCTTCTTCGCCTTGGCCGGTGTAAACGGGGATAGCGGCCAGGTGGACTATGGCGTCGGCGCCCTCGAAGGCGCTTGCCAGGTCATCGATGGACAGGATGTCGCCCTTGTGGAAATCCCATTCTGAGTTCGGGGGTTCAATGGCGTCGAACACTTTGATGGAGTGGTCCTTCGCGAGTTCCGGTACAACGAACTCACGTCCGAGGCGGCCGGAGCCGCCGGTAACGACGATGTTACTCATTTGCTTTTCTCACTTTCCTGGTGGCCCTCCAACGGGAGCGGCCATCTAGAGGGGTGTGCTGCCCGGAGAAGAAGGCCCGGGCCGGTGGTTTCACCCATTGCGGGGCGACCTGCAGCAAATGTACCAACACTGTACCGAGAGTCAAGAGGTTTTGATTTTTTCTTTTCTTAAGCGCCAATGAAACGCCATCCCTTGACCGTGTTGGAACATAACTGGTACACATGCCTAAGCGTCAAAGTGGTCGCACGCTTGCCGCTGACAGACGCGGGCGAAGCCATTCGACCGCTTGTATCTCCATCCATGAAAGGTAGGACCATGGCGTATCCAAACCTGCTACGCGAGGGCAGAATCAACCGCATGCGGACAAAGAACCGCATCATCACCGGTCCGATGGAACGGGCCATGGCTAATCGCGATGGCACCCTGAACCAGCGCTACATCGACTACTTGGTCGAACGTGCCCGGGGCGGCGCCGGCCTGGTGAATGTCGAGTCCACATACGTTGACCCTCGTGGCCAAGGGAATCCATTCCAGGTCGGGTGCCACGACGATCGGGTTATCCCGGGCTTCACCCGCCTGGTCAACGCGCTCCACAATGAAGGGGCAGTAGTTTCGGTTGAGCTCTATTTCGCGGGGCGACAGTCTGCATCGACCGCAACGCTTCGTCAACCCTTGGCACCAACGGCCATACCGTGCAGTTTCTTCGACCCCATGCCGCTTCCTCTGGAAATGACCCAAGCCGATATCGACGACGTCGTCCGCGCATTCGCAGAAGCCTCAACGCGCTGCCTCAAGGCTGGCGTCGATATGATCCATCTGCACGGTTCACACGGTTATCTCCTGGAACAGTTCCTCTCTCCCTGGAGCAACAAGCGGACTGACAAGTATGGCGGGTCAGCAGAGAACCGGGCCCGATTCGCCCTCGAAGTTGTCGCAGCTGTCAGGAACGTCGTCGGGCCGGACTATCCCATCGGCTACCGCATCTCCATGGAGGAATATGTGGAGGGTGGCCTCACGACCGCCGACACCATCCCCTTCTGCAAGCTTCTCGTGGAAGCCGGCATCAACCTGATCGACATCACCGCCGGAATTTATGAGACGGGAAGCGAAATCTTCCAGGGCCCCGAAAGGGGACACGGTGGTTTCGTGCCCATCGCCGAACAGCTGAAAAGGGCGGTTGGAGACACAGTTCCGGTCAGCGTGACGCAGAAACTCAATGATCCTGACCTTGCTGAGTCCGTGCTGGCGGACGGCCGGGCCGATTTCATTTCCATGACACGTGCATTCCACGCGGATCCCCATTTCGTACGCAAGATCGAGCAGGACCGGGCCGAGGACATCGTCCCCTGCATCGCCTGCCATACCTGCCTGAATCTATTTTTCAGCCGCAAGGTGGCGCATTGCGCCGTGAATCCCCAATCGACGTTTGAGCGCACGCGGGCCCTACGCATCACGGAACGCCCCCGCCACGTGACAGTGATCGGCGGCGGGCCGGCCGGAATGACAGCCGCACGGCTCTTGGCGCGCCAAGGAAACAGCGTGGAGCTTTATGAGGCGCGTCCTGTACTTGGTGGCCAACTGAACCAGGCCGCCCTCGCCGCGCACGACTATGGCTACTTCGTCAGCTACCTGTCCCGGCAGATGGAAAAACTCCATGTCGACGTAAAGCTCGGCCAGACATTGGACGCAGCCACCCTGGCGGACCACGACACAGATGCGATCGTCCTCGCCACGGGCGCACGCGGCGGTTACACCTACGCGACGACCAGTGGCGGCCGCCCGGTCTTCAACGTCATCTCGGCCTTTGATCGTGACATCACCGATTGGTCCGGCCGCGTCGTGATCATCGGCGGAGATGCCGAAAGCTGCTTCCTCGCCGTGCGCCTTGGCACGGCAAGGCCCGATCTCAGGATCGACATCGTGGACCCCGACGGTGGGTTCGCGCTCAACAAGGCCGCACCCGCACGCAATTTGTTGATGGCCCAGGTCGACGCGCTGGAGAACGTCCACCTGCATCCGGAACGCACTGTCGAAGAAATAGGCGAGGGGTTCATCCGCCTACAACACCGGGGCGTGGCGGAAACCTGGAATGACATCCAGGATGTCGTAACCGGCGGGAGGGTTTCCAACGTTGAGCTTTACGAGAGCCTGATGGAAATCAATCCCGAGCTGGAGGTTTATCGCATCGGGGACTGCATCGAGCCGCGGGATATCCACGAAGGAACCCAAGAGGCTGCGGAGGTGGTGGAGCTTATCCGATTGCGGAGTTTGGAACGCCGCACAGCTCCCGCAGGGGCCGGGGTGGGCATCCGCTGATCCCGTAAGGTGCCGCGGAAAGCCAAAAAGTCCCGGCCCTGACCCCAAACAATGTTCTGGCCGTCACAAACGTGGCGGCCAGAACATTGTTGTGTTGGCGGCTGGACTTTGCCGGTTCCTTTGCCCGATCCCCTGGCCAATGAGGCCACTTAGGTCATTGTGCGGGCAGTTCGATCTTCTTGTGGTCACTCGCGGTGTCGGCGGCCGTTGCCGCTTGCCCCATCGATCCGGCAAGCCGGGACCGCAGGAAAGTGAGCTCCGCCAGGGAAATTTGACACCGGTAGCGGGCCGTCGGGAGATTGCCGGTGTGGGCCTCCATCGCCTCGGGCAGGAGCAGCAGCGATGTATCTCCGAGCTCCCGTGGTATTTCCGTATAGCTATGGATGGAAAGGTCCGATCGCAGTTCTGAAAGCTTGTCCATTACGGCCCCCAGAACCCGCCGGTCCTCGGAGACAACGGCAACACTTGTCTCCGCAGGAAGGCCGGCCACCGCGAGCCGGAGGTCGGTCTCAAGCGTCAGGCCGATGGCAAAGACGTCTGCGCGGCCAGCCATCCTGGCTCGGGCCTTCGGGGCATCCGACGCCAACGCGACAAACACCGTCCGTGGGGCAGGCTCGATGGATTCAAGGCGTTCACTGGAAACCGGATAGTCGAGAAGGCGGGCAAGATCCTCGGGACCCATGCCCGGAACCTCGACCTCGGGTTCAATAAAGACGACGCGTAGGTCCCCCAGGGCCGCGGCTCGGAACATTTGCCTGGCAAACTCGATGAATGCGGATTCGGAAAGCCCATCGCGGATGGCCAGGCCGGCCGCGGCCCTCAGGCGCCCGGCAAGAGCTGCCGCTCCATCTTCTCGAACTGTGGCCGCGAAATTTGCGACAAAGCGCCCGTTGGCGGTCCTGGTGAGGGTTCCCCTGTCGACCAGGATTTCAAAGGCCCCCTGAACGGTGGCCCGATGAACGCCCCATGCGTCCGAGAAGTGCCGCGCAGAGGGAAGCAGTTGATGACCGGCGCGATGTTTCAAGAGCCACTCTTCGAGGCCATCAGCCAGACGTCGGCGCAGATCGCGGCGGTCTGAGACGTCGACTCTCTTCGCTACGTCAGTGACGATCGCTGAGTCCACGGCCGTCATGGCTCCAGCGACTGAAAGCTCGTCTGTCAGATCCTTCTCCGTCGTCCCATCCATGCATCAAGGCTAACATCGTCACACCGAAATTCCGGGCTTTGCATGTACCGGATTCATACCAGATCTGCGTTCCTGGAAGCAGTCTCCCCGCAGATCAAACCGCAGCGGCTCCTAATGCCGGAACGTGGGGGTTCCCCTGAGGGCTTGAGCGAGAACGGGAAAGGCCTTTGCCCTCGCCTCCGGCCGTAAGCCCAGGTTTATGCGGATACGGCCAGGGATTCCGAAGCATGCGTTGCCTGGCGCTAACAGAACCCCGTACTGCTCTGCGACCCGTCCACACCATGCATCCACATCAGCAACATCAATCTCCGGGAAGGCAGTAGTCCCTCCGTCCGGCGCCGTCAGCTGCATTAGCGGCGACCTGTCGCAGATGGCGGCCAGTTCGGCGTAGCTGTCGTATACGAATGATCTGGCGCGGGAGAGAAGAGCCTCGCTGTTGTCCAACGCGATCGTGGCGATCACTTCGCTGGTGGCTGCCGGAGACCGCGAAGTCCAACGCTGCATGGATTTCACGTCATCGATCAACAAGGCCGGGCCTGCTACCCACCCGAGGCGCAGCCCAGGAAGACCGTATACCTTGGAGAGGCTACCGATAGATACTCCGTTGGGGACGAGGGCGGCAACGGCTGGAGGGACCTGTGACATTCCCAAGGGCAGTCCTCGATAGCTCTCATCAACAACAAGGAGCGCGTCGACCACAGCTAGCTCCGCTGCGATCCGGGTCAGGGCGTCAGCACACAGTACTTGACCGGTCGGGCTATGCGGGGAACTCAGGAAAACGGCCCTGGTGGTTGGTCGTAAGCTGCCAACGACCAATTCCCTAGTGATCGGGCCCTGGAGCAAGGTGACGGACGTGCCTATTTTCTGTGCTGCCACAAGGGCACTTCGGGGAGCCGGAGTTTCGATAACAACATGGGCGCCAGGAAGGCAGGCCGCTTCGGCGACCATGGCCAGCGCTTCGCCGGCTCCAACAGTGACGGTGACGTTATCAGGGATGACGCCAGGCATGATGGCGGCGATTCGTTGACGGAGCTCTGCCGATCCGCCAAGTGCCGTGTAGTCCAGGCTGAGCCCTGTGGCCAGAAGGGGGCCCGGGTCGAGGCGGGCGATGGTGGTCAGCTCCCCCAGAGTGAGTGGGGCTATGGCGCTTGACCCAATGACTAGCGGAGCAAGTGATTCGTACCGCGCTGACCATTCGGCGTGGCCCAAAGGCAGGTAAAGGTCGGCTGGCAATGCGGTCCTCTTTGGGGTCGGTTTGGGACGGCCCCCCCCGACGCCGTTCTTAAGTCTGTCTTCGAGCGCACGCCGGTACGTGGAGGTACTTCACGTACCGGCGTGCGCTCAAACCGGGATGTCCCGTTTGGCGAACAGTCAAAGTTCGCGAGCCGCATTGATCAGTCTTTGCTGCTGAAGGCGGCGTCGAAGGAGGTCTGCGACGCCGGGAAGTCGTACTTTTTCAGGGCGGCGAGGGCTTCGGGGGCGCCGTGCAGGCGGTCCATTCCGGCGTCTTCCCATTCGATGCTGATGGGGCCGTTGTAGCCGATCGCGGCCAGGGCGCGGAAGGAGGATTCCCAGGGCACGTCCCCGCGTCCGGCGGAGACGAAGTCCCAGCCGCGTCGCGGATCTCCCCAAGGCAGGTGGGAACCCAGGACGGTGTTCCGGCCGGTGGGCCGGAGCTTGGTGTCCTTGCAGTCCACGTGGTAGATCCGGTCCTTGAAGTCCCAGATGAAGGAGACGGGGTCGATGCCCTGCCACATGAAGTGGGACGGGTCCCAGTTCAGGCCGAACGCTTCCCGGTGGCCGATCGCTTCGAGGGTCCGGACGGTGGTCCAGTAGTCGTAGGCGATCTCGCTGGGGTGGACTTCGTGGGCGAAGCGGACCCCGCATTCGTCGAACACGTCCAGGATGGGGTTCCACCGGTCCGCGAAGTCCTGGTAGCCGGCGTCGATGACCTTTTCGGGGACGGGCGGGAACATGGCGACGTATTGCCAGATGGAGGACCCGGTGAAACCCACCACCGTGTCCACACCCAAGGCCTTGGCGAGGCGGGCGGTGTGTTTCATTTCTTCGGCGGCGCGTTGGCGGACGCCTTCAGGCTCCCCGTCACCCCACACGCGGGACCCGACGATGGCTTCGTGGCGGAAGTCGATGGGGTCATCGCACACGGCCTGGCCTTTGAGGTGGTTGGAGATGGCCCAGACCTTCAGGTTGTACTTCTCCAGGACGGCGAGTTTGGACTCGACGTAGCCGGGTTCGTCCCAGCGCCAGGCGTCCAGGTGGTCTCCGGAGACGGCGATTTCCAGGCCGTCATAGCCCCAGCCCGAGGCGAGGCGGGCGACTTCCTCGAAGGGAAGGTCGGCCCACTGGCCAGTGAACAGGGTGAACGGCCGGGTCTGTTGGTCGGTCATGGTTGTTCCATTCTGGAGGGATCGCTTAGGCCGCGGCGTAAGCGATGACGTTTTCTTTGGTTGCTTGTGCCTTGTCCAGCTCAGCCACTACCCGGCCGGCCCTCATGACCATCACTCTGTCGGAGAGCTCGAGGAGTTCGAGGAGCTCGCTTGAGATGACGAGTACAGCCACGCCTCTGCGGGCCAACTGTTCGATCAGGCGGTGGATTTCGGCCTTCGCCCCGATGTCGATGCCCTTAGTTGGCTCGTCCAGAATGAGGACCTTGGGATTGCTTGCCAGGCAGCGTGCGATGATGACCTTTTGCTGGTTGCCGCCGGACAGTGACTGTATCGGCGTTTCCGCAGATGGGGTCCTGACATCGAGTTCCTTGATGTAGCGGCTGACCATCTTCTTTTCGTAGCCCCGCTGCATTACGCCCCATTTACTGACCTGTTTCAGGAGGGTCAGTGTGGTGTTTTCCCGAATGGACAGCATGGGAATGATGGCCTGCAACTTTCGCTCCTCCGGGACGAGGGCAATACCGGCGTCGATGCCGGCAGAGGCGCTACGGAGATTCAGTTTCCGGCCGTTTACCTCAACTGTCCCGGCGTCGGCCTTGTCGGCCCCGTAAATACACCGGGCGACCTCGGTCCGGCCAGCTCCGACGAGCCCTGCGAGTCCAACAATCTCCCCTGCGTGCAGCTGGAGGTTCACGTCTTCGAACGCGCCGGCGAGGCTTAGACCCCGCGCTTCAAGAACAAGTTCACCGCGTTCGCGGGGAATGTGCTCATAGAGGTCAACGTCCTTGCCCACCATCAACTGCACAACGGAACGGGCATCGAGCTGATCTGCTGGAACGGATGAGGCCACCGTTTTGCCTTCGCGGATGACGGTGATCCGGTCGGCCAGGGTGAAGACTTCCTCCAATTTGTGAGAAACGTACATGATCGCCAGGCCCTTGGCCCGCAGTTCGTTGACCAACTTGTACAGCTTCTCAACGTCCTGCTCGGTCAGAGCAGTGGTGGGCTCGTCCATGATGATGACTCTCGCGTCCTGGGCTATTGCGCGCGCGATCTCCACCATTTGACCGTCCACCGTTGAGAGCGCCATGGCAGGGGTGTCAAGGTTCAGGTGGGGTGCCACCTGGTCAAGGGCCTTGCGTGCGCGGCGGCGGATCTCGCGGCGGGAGACGATGCCGTTGCGTCCGCCCCAGTTTCCCAAAAGGACATTTTCGGCCACCGACAGGTCCGGGACCAGGTTGTGTTCCTGGTAGATAGTGGCAATGCCGGCGGCCTTGGAGGCCACCGTGCTGGAGGGCATGAGTTCGCCATCCACGTACACGCCGCCTTCATCGGGCGTGTAAAACCCACTGAGGGTCTTGATCAGCGTTGATTTTCCGGCTCCGTTTTCGCCGCAGACGCAGTGCACCTCTCCGGCATGAAGCTCAAAGTTCATGCCGGAGAGGGCGACGACGCCCGGAAACAGTTTTACAAGGTTGCGTGCTTCAACAATTGCTGGAGCGCGTCCGGGCATTTCGATCACGGCAATTCCCTCCTGAGGAAGGTGAGTCCGTCCCTGGCCAGCGCGTCCATGGAGGGTGCCACCGGCCGCCAGAGCGAAACGGCTTTGGCGATTTCCTCGACCGTGGGAAGGAACGACTCGACAACAATGGAACCCTGGTAGTCGATCGTTTTCAGTGCGTCGAAAGTCTCGGACCACGGCACATGTCCGCTGCCGGGCGTTCCGCGGTCGTTTTCTGACACCTGGAAGTGGAAGACCTTGTCACCGGCAGAGGTGATGGCCGCACCGATGTTCTTCTCTTCAATGTTCATGTGGAAGGTGTCCAGCATCAGCCCGACGTTGTCCCGGCCGATCAGCTCGCACAATTCCAGACCCTGTTCGACGGTGTTGACCAGGTCGGTTTCGAACCGGTTGAGCGGTTCTATGGCCAAGGTGATGCCGCGTTCGGAGGCGTAGTCGGCTACTTCACGCAGGCTGTCGGCCGCCCACTGGCGCTGCTGCTGGCGTTCCCCGGGGGGAAGCAGCCGTGCTTTGCCGGTAGCGGAGTACATCGGGCCCGCCACGTGGGGTGATCCCACGGCTTGGGCGATGTCAACGCAGAGTTTCAGGTAGTCGATGCCCTGCCGCCGCTTCTGCGGGTCCTCATGCGAGACGTCGCGGTCCGGTCCGAACGCGCCGCATATGGACACGGGCAGTCCGGTTCGTTCCGAGGCTGTCTTGAGTGCTTCTGCGCTGACCACGGCAGGGTCTTCAATGCAGACCTCGATCAGGTCGTAGCCCATCTCCTTTGCGACGTCGAATTGATCGACGTCCTGGTCGGTGAACGGGGAGACCAGGATGAAGGTGCTAACGCCGAACTCATATTTACTCATTGGGCCACAGCTCCTGTTCCAGCTTCTTCATTTCGTTGATGGCCTTTTCGGTGTAAGGG
This sequence comes from Paenarthrobacter sp. 10L412, assembly GCF_056395565.1. Classification (NCBI taxonomy): domain Bacteria; kingdom Bacillati; phylum Actinomycetota; class Actinomycetes; order Micrococcales; family Micrococcaceae; genus Paenarthrobacter; species Paenarthrobacter sp. 10L412. The sequence continues at coordinate 238,880 of NZ_JBFTJT010000001.1, forward strand.
TCCAGGAACTCCAGGTGCCCGCCGCGTGCCATCATGGCGAAGGGGTTCGACGCGGCGGGAAGGAGCTCGAAGGTCAGGTAGCCGTCGAAGTTGATGTCCTTCAGCGTCTGCAGCGTGGGACGGAAGTCGATGTGTCCTACGCCCGGGGCGGCACGGTTTGAATCGGCCAGGTGGACGTGGTTGACCTTGCTGCCGGCACGGGCGAAGGCGCCGTGGATGGTGTCTTCTTCGATGTTCATGTGGAAGAGGTCACCGTGCACGCCGGCGTTTTTCAGACCGGTAGCGTCGAGAAGCTCAACGGCACGGTCCAGCCGGTTCAGGAAATGTGTCTCGTAGCGGTTCCACGGCTCCAGGGTGATGTTGATGCCAACGCTGGCCGCATATTCGCCCAGAGTGCGGACGTTCTCCACAGCCCAGTCCCATTCCTGTTCGTCGCTTGCCAACGCTTCGGTCTTACCCACTGGGGACGGGCCGACGATGATGGTTGGGGCTCCGACGGCGGCGGCGAAGTCGGCTACCGACTTGCCGTAGTCCAAGGCTTTCTGCCGGTTTGCAGCGCTGGGGTTGATCAGGTCGCGTTCCTCCCCGAACCAGATGCTGCAGATGGAGCTGACGTCAATACCGGCGTCGTTGGTCAGCTTGTTGATTTCTTCGACGTCGTGCGTTGCCGGCTCTCCTACCAGTTCGATGGCGTCGTAGCCGTAGCGGGCGACGCGGTCGATGCCTTTGGCGATGTCTTCCTGGTAGTAGACGATGGCGTTGTAGGAATACTTGAAGCGGGACATGTTTCTCCTTGAGGTGGAATTGCTTGGTCCTGCCGGACCGAACGGGGGGCTCGGCCCGGCCGCCTATGGTTTGGGGCTCTAGTCTTTGAAGATGTTGCCCCAGAGCGTGGGGTCATCGACGTTCTCTTTGGTGATGAGCTTGGTGTCTGTCAGCTGCATCTTGGGGACCTGCTTGCCATCCAGCAGATCAACCTCGGCCTGAAGGGCCAGTGCTCCCATCTCGAACGGGTTCTGGTCCATCGTGGCGTCCTGGATACCGTTGCGGATGCGGTCCAGGGCGAGCGGAGTACCGTCGACTCCAACCAGCGGGATGTGGTTCGCTGCTCCGACCGGAGCGTCCTTGTTGATCTGTGAGAGGCCGGAAACGATGCCACGCACCATTTCGTCGTTGTGGCTGAAGAGTCCGTTGATGCTCGAGTCGGCGGTGAAGTTGTCAACGGTCAGGGACAATGCGTTATCTGCGGTCCACTGTGCGTCACGGCCGATGACCTTGATGCCGGGGTACTGCTTGATACCCTCGGTGAAGCCTTTGCCGCGCAGAATCGCGTGGTAGGCACCCTTGGCTCCTTGATATTCAAGGACGGTCCCCTTGTTTCCCATCAGTTTGGCCAAAGCTTCAGCGCCGAGTTTGCCGGCCTTTTCGTTATCGAAGGCGACGGCAGCGTCCGCGATGTCGCCTGGGATCACCGAGTCAACAGTGGTGACGGTCTTTCCGGCGTCGTGGATCATCTGGACTCCAGGAACCAGCTCAGCAGAGTTATTCGGGCTAAGAACGATGCCGTCCACGCCTTGGGCGAGCTGGTCCTGGATCTGGCTTATCTGGGTGCTGGAGTCACCCTTGGCGTCAAGGACTGTGACTTCCACGCCGAGTTCCTTCGCCTTGTCCTTCACGCCCTGGCCGAGGGCAACCATGAATTCAAAACTCTGGCTGTACAGCAGGACGGCGATTTTCTTTGTCTTCGTTCCGTCGCTTGTTCCCTGCGCGGCGCTGGATGCACCGCAGCCGCTCAGGGCGATGGCAGCGGCGGAGATTACCGCGAGCACCGCCAGTTTGGGTGAGGTCTTCATTGACTTACTCTTTCTATTGATGATTTCCCTGGTGCTCAGATATGCCAGCTGAGCGGGGCAAAGGGGTGAGGTGTCAGGCCGGCGTTCCGGTGGTCTGCGGCGTGCCGGACCCTGTGTGCTGCGTGCGGGTCCCGTTGGGGTCTTTCGATGGCGGCGGCCCGATCTTGCGTTTCCTGGACAGGTTCTTTTGGACGTACTTGTAGCGGTAAACGTCCAGGGCGGCCGCGGCGAAGATGACGACGCCTTGGACAATCCGGTCATAGGACGAGGGGATGCCGAGCAGGTTCACGGCGTTGGAAACCATCGCGATCAACAGCACACCGAGCAGGGTGCCCTTGATGTTTCCCTGGCCGCCGAAGAGGCTGGTTCCGCCGATGACCACGGCTGCGATGACAGTCAGTTCAATGCCGTCGCCGGCACGTGGGCTTCCGGAAGCCAGCCGGCCCGTGAGCAGGAGCCCGGCCATACCCGCAGACAGACCGGCGACTATGTAGGCGTTCATCGTGACGCGGTCAACGCGGATGCCCGCCAACAGGGCTGCCTCCTTGTTGCCGCCAACGGCGTAGATGGAGCGTCCATAGGTGGTACGGGTCAGGACCAGGTGAGCCAAGAAGGCCAGCACCAGAACAGCTGGTATCAGCAGGGGAATTCCTGCGATTTTGGCACTGACCATATCGGTGAGCACCTTCGGAACGGGTGTGATGTTGCCGCCGTCGGAGTAGGCAAAGGCTATTCCTGATCCGGCGGAGAGTGTTGCCAGGGTCGCGATCAGCGGGGATATTCCCAGCTTCGTGACCATCAGTCCGTTCACTGCACCAACTCCGGCGCCGACCACCAGACCAGTCAGTAGTCCAACTGCCGGCGGCATGTTCATGTTGACGATCACGCCCATGGACAGCACGGAGGACAGGGCTGCGGTCGATCCAACCGAGACGTCGATGCCTCCGGTCAGGATCACGAAGGTCATGCCGATGGCGAACACACCGAGGATGGTGCACTGGTACAGCAGATTTACGAGGTTGACCGTGGTCAGGAATACCGGGCTGAGGAACGTCAGCAGTACACCGAAGAGCAGGACGACGACGAGCAGGCCCTGGGCACCGATGAAATCGCCGACACCGGAAAGCCGTGAACGTGACTCCTCTTGGGATTTTCCGGGGCCAGCCTTCCCGGAAACCGGACCGGCGGAACCGGTGGCTGTTTGTGGCTGCATGGTTGTATCTCCAGTCAATTCGACACTTCCTCGGGTCGGAAGTGCTAGTGGCTGCCGATGAGTTCGGCGTTGGTCTTCAGGGGAATGGGTGCGCCGTCTTGGCGGGCGGAGTCCGCGGTGGCCATGACGAGCTGCAGGCTCTGGATGTTGTCGGTGACGTCCGTCTCAGCCTTGTGCCCCGTTTCGATGGCGTCCCGGAACGCTGCGAGAGTGCCCAGCCGTTCCTCGACCGGCAACGGGTCCAGGTCCACGTGCATGACGCCGGAGCGTTCCACTGCGCCCGCGAGGAACACGGTGTCGAACAGTGAGGCGAAGTTGATGGTGACTTCGTTGTTCTTCCACGTGATGGTGCCCTTGCTGCCTTGGATTTCCCAGTCGCCGTCCCAGCTGGTCTGCGGGCCGTAGGAGCTCCACGAACCGGTGTAGACAACGCGGGCACCGTTGTCGCAGTCGAACTGCACCACCGCGGACGCGTTGCCTTTGAATCGTGAGGTGCCCGTGTTCCAGGACCGTGCACGGACCGCGGTAGGTTCGACACCCACGATCCCCCGGAGTTGGTCGAGGTGATGGATCATGGCGTCCACGATCAGGGGCTCGTCCATTTCGAGACGGAATCCTTCAAACGGCGGGTTTTTCTTGTAGTCGATGAACACGTGCTCAAGGTCTCCGATGACCCCGTCGCGGATGAGGCGCTGAACGGTCCGTGCGGCCCGCTTGAAACGGTAATTCTGCGACACCATGGCGTGCTTGCCGTATTTCTCTGCCGCCTCGATAATCCGGATGCCGTCTTCAAGGTTGTGGGCAAGCGGCTTCTCAATCAGGGTGTGTACCCCGGCTTCCAGGGCCGGAATCGCCACGGCTGCGTGATACTCGGGCGGAACGATGACCAGGACAGCGTCGAACGTTTCCTTGTGGTTCAACGCTTCCTCGATAGTGGCGTAGGCGGGGATTCCGTACTGTTCACCTGCGGCCCGTGCGGCGTCGGGATTGACGTCGACAACGCCGGCCAGTTCCCAGGTCTTGCTTTGGTGAATCACGTTCAGCCATGAAGCGCCCCATGCGCCCAGACCTACCTGGATAATTTTCATTTACCTAACTCCTTCTGGTTCTTTGACGTCCGGGACGGCGACCCACTCGCCGCCCTTGCTCGATTCGATGATGCTTTCGGTCAGGAGGGCTGACCTGAGGCCGTCCCTAAAGGTGGGCAGGCCATCGCGGATGTCTCCGTTGATTGCGGCATAGGTATCGGCGACGAATGCATTGAAAGCGTCTTGATAACCCTGCGGATGTCCTGCCGGCAGGACACTGAGCCGTGCCGCTTCAGGGCTAAGCGCGTCCGGGTCGCGGACAAGCAACTGTGAACCCGTCCGTTTACCAAGCCACAATGTCTCCGGGGCTTCCTGGTCGAACTGAAGGGTGCTCTCCGCACCCGAAATCTCGATCATCAGGCGGTTCTTCCGTCCAGGCGCAACCTGGCTGACCAGGAGGTTTCCCACGGTCCCGCCTTCAGTGGCAAACACGGCCGCAACAAGGTCCTCGGTCTGGATGTCCTTGTGATTTGCCCGGCCGGAGAAGAAAGTGCGGCTCAGGGCCCCGACCCGTGTAATCCGGTCCCCGCTCACGAATTCCAGCAGATCGCACAGATGGGAGCCGATGTCGGCGAACGCCCGCGAAGGGCCACCGAGACCGGCGTCCACCCGCCAGTTGTCGTCGTCCCGGGACAGAAGCCAATCCTGGAGATAGGAACCCTGAACCGTGGAGATCCGGCCTGTTTGGCCCGATGCAATGCGTTCCCGGGCTTCCCGGATCATCGGATGGAACCGGTACACGAAGGGAACGGTCGCAACCGTTCCTGCCGCGGCGGCTAGCTCCACAAGACGGCTGGCATCCTGCACGTTGGTAGCCAGAGGCTTCTCACAGACAACATGCTTGCCTGCTTTCAGCGCTGCCTCGGCCAGTGCGTGGTGGGTGGCGTTCGGGGTGCAGATGTGGATGACGTCAATCGTCTCGTCCTCGATGAGGTCCTGGACGGAGGCGTACGCCTGCTGCACACCCAGGCGGTCTTTGGCGCGGCGGGCGCTGGCCGGGCTGGAGGACGCGATGCCGGCGATTTCCGCCCCTGCTGCACGGGCGGCTCTGCTGTGCACCTCGGCCATGAACCCGGCGCCGACGAACCCGGCCCGTAACCGGGAGGGGGCTGTCGTGGTTCTGTCTTTTTCCATGCCGAAACAGTGACATGCAGCAACGGGCTTTGGTCAGGGGATCAGCAAAAGTCTGCACCTTTTGACGCTGACGGCGCTGGAACACCTGCACAAGTTGCACTTTTTGATGCTTAGCACCTCGCCGGGTGGACGGGGACGAGTGAGCAGCTCGACACTGGGTGGAGATAAGGGCCCCAGGGTCCTGTGAGCGTGATGCGTCGAGACCTCAGTCTCACCATTCACCTTCTTCGAGCCCCCCCGAATTGGAGAGACATGGACAACGGCGGACCGGGCGGACTTCTGCAGATCCTGCGTGACGGACGCCCTCGAACCAGAGCAGACCTGGCTGGGATAACCGGCCTGGGGCGGGCTGCCATCAGTGCTCGCCTTGAGCCACTCCTAAAACTTGGATTGGTTGTTCCCGCATCTGGTGCACCCTCCACTGGGGGCCGCCCCTCAGCGCGACTAGCCTTCAACCCGGGTGCAAGGTTGGCTGCTGCAGTTGACGTCGGCGCCACACACGCCACCGTGGCTGTCACGGACCTGTCAGGGACGGTACTCGTGGAAACCACTGAGCGGATTGAAATCTCAAGCGGACCAGAAGCTGTTCTGGACTGGCTGCTGATGGCGCTGAAGAGACATTTGAAAGTGCTGGAGCGTCCGACGGCGGATGTCATCGCCGTCGGTATCGGGCTACCCGGTCCCGTTGAATTCTCCACCGGAAAGCCAACCAGCCCGCCGATCATGCCGGGATGGGACGGATTCGATGTTCCCGGTTACGTTCAGCAAACCTTTGACGTTCCCGTACTGGTTGACAACGACGTCAACCTCATGGCCCTCGGCGAGCGGGCGACACGCTGGCCCAATGAGGACAACATGATCTTCCTCAAGGTCGCAACCGGTATCGGCTCCGGAGTGGTTAGTGGAGGAGAATTACAGCGCGGGGCTGCAGGCGTGGCTGGAGACGTCGGCCATATCGCTGTTGCCCGCGGGGCAGGAATTCTATGTCGCTGTGGCAAGAGCGCCTGCCTGGAAGCCATCGCAGGTGCTCCGGCCATAGCCGCCCAGCTCCGCGAGAGCGGACTCGAGGCAACCAACGGAAGTGACGTCGTCGCGCTCGTTCGTTCCGGTGATTTGGCTGCCATCCAAGCGGTCCGCCAGGCTGGTCGCGACATTGGGGAAATGCTCAACATGTGCGTGAGCTTTATCAACCCCTCGCTGATTGTCGTCGGCGGATCGCTTGCGCAATCCGGGGAACATCTGATCGCAGGGATTCGCGAAACGGTCTATGCACGCTCAACGCCCTTGGCGACCCAGCGCCTGAATATCACCCAATCCGAAACCGGGCCGAAAGCTGGAGTGGTTGGGGCCGGCATCTTGGCCGTCGAACATGTCCTCGCCCCTCACCGGTTCAATGACCTGGCAACCAGGCTGCCCCAGTCAAAGGTACGTACAGAGGTAAAATATCGCTAACAGTTGAGGTCTTTTCCGGCCGGTCTTGTGTGCCACCCCGCCCGCTTCCTCAAGACGTCGTGGCAACTCCCAAGGCCGCCGTGATGGTCAGCTGGTGAAGGAGGATGACATGCCTCAATCTGATACAGGGAACAGCGGCCGGCTGCGACGCTATGCAGTGCCGGAGGGGCTGAATCCCGAACAAAGGTTCGAACATTGGCGGGAGTGGTACGGCAGTGCCGTCGAAACACCAATGCGGCTGGAAAAGTCCATACATAAGACTCCTGCATCTTTCAATCCTTCAGCCATCACTCTTGCCGGGCCCGGCTTCAGCCTCATAGAAATGCACAACTCCCCGGCAATGGGCTTTTGGGCGCCGAATCCCGACGCCGCCGATCTGCGCCTGGCCTACTTCCGCAAGGCGACAGGACTAACCCTCACTCTCGATAGCGTGCCAGAGCCGGTTTCACCGGGCTCCGTCAGGTTCATCGATACTTCGCTCGGCGGCAGCTTCGATGCGCCCGAAGGTTTTCACGCCCTGCAGCTCAACATCGACCGCGGCAGCCTCAATCTGAGGGAGGCCGAAATGCGGTCACTCCTTCGCGCGCCGGACCTCGCAAAACACCCAATTGTGGGTACGTTCGTGATTCCTGCGCTGATGAGTTGGAAGCGGCCGGGTATCGACGCCAAGGCATCGGGCACCGGAGACATCCTGCGATCCGTGATGGCAACCCTCGTGGGTTCCCTGCTCGAAACGCCGCTCGACGATGAGACGCAGAAACCAGCACTGAGTCGGGCAGTAAAGAAATACGTTGAGGCCAGCTATGACAACCCAAATCTGGACGTGTCAATGATCGCCGCAAGGTTCAGCCTCTCCCGTCGCTCGCTGTTCTACTTTTTTGAGAATGAAGAACTCCGCTTGGGCGAGCGAATTCGCGCCTTGAGAACGAGGAAGGCGCTGGAGCTCCTCCTTCAAACCGATGCCCGCAGCATTACCTACTCCGAAATTGCGGCCCAGTGCGGATTCACCGACGTCCAAAGTATGCGCAGGGCATTGAAAGAGTTTACCGGGATGAATGTCAGGGAGATCCATCGATCCGAGCCCGTCGTGCAGGTGGCGCTGCAACAACTGCGACAGAAGCTTAACCGCGGAGCTTGACCGGACCGGCGGAATTGCGTCCTGCTAGAGATCCTCCCCCCGGACTCCCACCACGAACAGTCAACGTGCCGGACAGGTCCACGTCGCTCCCCGATCCCGTGGCGCCGGCCTGTGACAGGAGGGTGGCTCCGAAGGCTGCGCTCCAAAACGTCCTGGTTTCCACCGGCATGGGACGTTGCACTTCCCAGTGCCTGTGCTTCATAAGACGGGCAAGATAGCGCTCAGACTGGCGGAACAGCAGATTCAGATGCTGATCCACTACAGCCGCCAGAGCAGGCCGGGATGTTCCCACTGCCAAGGCGCGCACCACAAGCGGCATGGACGGGAGCATCAGTACCGTGCGGGCCATGTTCCTTCGAAATGACTCGGGACTCCCTGCGCTGCGACCGATGGCCTCAACGCGTTCCGCATCGTGGAGCAATGCCAGAAAGGCAGCATGGATGAAGAGCGAGTCTTTGGAACCGAAGTAGTAGGTCACCTGGTTGGGAAATACGTCGGCATCGGCAGCGATCGCTGCCACGCTCACGTCACCCGAAGTGTTGGCCAGGTAAAGCTTCACCGCGCTATCCAGGATCCGGCCCCTGGTCGAGTGGCCACGAGCTTGCGATGGACCCCCCGGAAGACGTTTCCCCTTGCGTTCTGTGACCATGCAAGAAATTGTACTCCATACAACTATCTGTATATCTTGTATGTCATACAAGAAAAGGAGTTGCCATGAAGGCACGAGATATCGCTGTGACAGGAATAGGCGCCACAACGCCTTTGGGAGGCACCGTCGACACGACCTGGGCCGCCCTGCTTGAGGGCTGTTCAGGCGTGCGGGATGTCGGGCCGGATATGTTGCAGGGCAGCGGGCTCCCCGTAACCATCGCCGCACCCATGGCCACCGACCCAGCCACCGGACTTGACGCCGTCGAAGCCAAAAGACTGGACCGGGTCCAGCAAGCCGCCCTGATTGCCGCGGCAGAAGCTTGGGCAGATGCCGGTTCGCCCCAGGTCGACGGCACCCGACTGGCCGTGGCGGTAGGAACAGGCGTGGGCGGAATCGGCACGCTCCTCCGGGAGGACGACACCTTGGAAAACCGCGGCCAGCGCCGCGTCTCCCCACGGGCAGTACCGATGCTTATGGCCAACGGACCCGCCGCGGCTGTCAGCATCCGCTACGGCGCCAAGGCAGGTTCATACACTCCGGTCTCGGCGTGCTCGTCGGGTGCCGAAGCAATTGTCCTGGCCGCCAGATTGATCCGTTCCGGCGAAGCTGATGTGGTCATTGCCGGCGGTGCTGAAGCCGCGATAACGCCCTTCACCGTCGCTGCCTTCCTGCAAACGAGGGCTCTCTCAACCCTTACGGCGGACCCCGCCTCTGCATCGCGCCCCTTTGCCTCAGACCGCGACGGCTTCGTCCTGGGCGAAGGCGCAGGCATTCTGGTGCTGGAAAGTGCCGAGCACGCCATGGCCCGCGGCGCCACTGTCCACGCGGTCCTGCGCGGCGTCGGCATTGCCTCCGATGCCTTCCACATGACGGCACCGGCGGACGACGGCGAAGGCCAGATCACCGCCATCACCAAAGCCCTGCACGACGCCGGCATGGGCCCAGCGGAGGTGGGCCACGTCAACGCCCACGCGACCGGCACCTCCTTGGGGGATCTGGCGGAAGCAAAAGCCATCAAGGCCATCTTCGGCGACACCATTCCGGTGACGGCCCCCAAGGCCTCCCTGGGGCATCTCTTCGGAGCCGCCGGCGCAGTTGAAGCCATCATCACAGTCCGGAGCGTCGCGCATGAAGTCATCCCTCCCACCCGCAATCTTCACCAGGGAAACGTGGACCCGGAGCTCGGGCTGGACATTGTCACCGAACAACGCCGCGGAACATCTCCCGCAGCGCTCTCCAACTCGTTCGGATTTGGCGGCCAGAACGTCAGCCTGATCTTCAGCAAGGGCTAAAGCTGTACCCGGTTCCTACTTTTCGGGGTCCCGCAGGAGGTCTTAGTGCTCGATGCAGTCACTTGACGGATACCCCGCGCACACGTCAGCGGTTCAAGATTTAAGGACACCGTTAGCTCGGTTGTGCCGGGAGCCTCCCGGGCGACAAGCGGTACCGTTTCAAGAACTAAGGACGAATCATGGACCAGATTACCCTGGGCGATGTGAGCATTACCCGGGTCTGGGAATACTACGGACCCGTCGACATGACACCACAGACATTCTTCCCGGAAAGCCCACAGCAGGCATGGGAGGAAAACTCCTCATGGTTGGCGCCGCACTTCCTGGACTCCGAGACGCAGATCGTCAATTCAGCGATCCAGACCTGGCTGCTGCGCAGCGGGGGAAAGAACATTCTCATCGACACGGGAGTCGGCAACCACAAGGAGCGGCCTTACGCGCCGGTCTGGAGCCACCTCGACACAGATTTCCTGAGTAACCTCGCCCGTGCGGGCGTTCGGGCCGACGACGTGGACATCGTGGTGAACACGCACCTCCACATCGACCACGTCGGGTGGAACACGTACTTGGACGGCCGGACGTGGGTGCCGACCTTCCCCAACGCCACCTATCTGATGCCTAAAACCGATTTCGACTTCTGGAACCCCGCCAACGGCTACAAACCGCTGCTCGGTCGGGGAAATCAGAATGTGTTCGAGGACAGCGTAGCGCCCGTACACGAAGCAGGCCTGACGTTGCTGTGGGGTTCTACGCCGGAGCGCCTTGGAAGCGTCTCCACGATCACCCTGTCACTGCTCGCTGACGAGTCGGGCCTGCCCAGGAAGCTGATATCTCCCGGGCAACGGCTGCTGCTGCACGCTGAACGTCTGGACGCTGCCTTGCAGACCATTGGCACCTTCCTGATGCCAATGACCGCAGCGAAGCCGCAGTGTCCAGCTGACGGGCGGGGGTTATAGGACAAAAAGTGTGTATGGGAGGGGCTTGCTTTCCAGTGATCGCGTGGGAAAACCGGAGTAGCTAAGCTTTTGAAGCTTAGGGTAGCTGGGGTGACACACCCGGGATCTACACACGTTTTGTCCTATAACCCTCAGAGGGACCTGACGACCCAGAATGTACACGTTAAAGCAAAACCCCCTCTACCGAGGGGGGTTGCCGTGCCCGAGGTGGGACTCGAACGGGATTGCAGGGGGTTGGGTACGCTGGGAAGTGGCGAAACATGCGGAATCCGGGACAATCCGGCGGCTGCACGAGGCAGTCCGAGGTGGAAGGTGTGGACATCGTCCACGCTTCTTTGTTGCTCGACCCGGAGCATCTCCGAAGAACAACCGGGCGACAAAGTCCAGGCCACGCATGCGTGCTCGGACCGGGAGGCGAAGAGGAGTTCCAGTCATCCAATTCACTCATTCCAAATCCTTCGGGGTGACGGACACGAGAGATTTAGAGCGGGGCGGCTTTACGCCGCTTTAATGGGGGCCTTGCCGTTCGAGGCCGTTGCGGCCTGGCTCTCGCGAGCGAGGAACGCCGACAGTTCACCTATCGTGCTCATCAGCGGGGCCGGGAAAACAACAGTGGTGTTCTTATCGACTCCGATTTCAACCAGGGACTGCAAATTCCTTAGCTGAAGGGCCAGCGGATGGGCCATCATCGTATCCGAAGCATCGCCCAAAGCCGTCGCGGCAATAGCCTCACCCTCAGCTGCGATGATCTTGGCCCTCTTTTCCCGTTCGGCTTCAGCCTGACGGGCCATGGCCCGCTTCATGCTTTCTGGCAACTGGATATCTTTGAGTTCCACCAAGGTCACTTCAACCCCCCAATCGATGGTCAGCACGTCGAGGATTTCGCGGATGTCAACATTTATTCGCTCGGTCTCTGACAAAGTCTGGTCCAGGGTGTGCCGGCCTACGACCTTCCGCAACGTTGTCTGCGCGATCTGGTCAATGGCAGAGGCCACGTTTTCAATGGCCACAACCGACTTCACGGCGTCTACCACCCGGTAATAAGCAACAGCGGAAACGTCGACGCTGACATTGTCTTGGGTGATGATGCCTTGTGACTGGATGGGCATAGTCACTATCCGCAGACTTACCAACGGCAGCCGGTCAATGACCGGGATTATCAACTGCAGGCCCGGTTCCCTGACTCCAAGAACTTTACCGAGCCGGAAAAGCACGCCCTTCTCGTATTGACGCACAACACGGATCGACAATTTTGCGGCGATAAGCAGCAGCACCAGAACAATGAAGATAACGACAGCAGTGGTGGGGTCCATCAGGATCCCCTCCTAGGTGAACAGGACGTGCCGGTGCCGGGTCCGGCACCGTGACATTTGTCCTTCATCTATTGTCCCAGCAAAGGATGTGAAAAGCCCTGCTCCTGCGGCATCCCGGAACGACCAACCCGGGCACGGGCGACGACCGGCAGCGGCTCACATCTTGGTGTCAATGCGGACTGATACACCGCCTCGGTTCCGATGAACAGGAGCACTTTCCCTTCCGTCCTGTCAGTGCGTCCATTCATATCTCATTCTCAAGCTTCGACGAGCTTGATCATTTCGGACTCCCGCTCTGATAGGGGAACCGGAAGGAGTACTCAACAGCGATATGCATGGGCCAACATCTCTTTCAATTCTCAGTAGACGTTCTTGGTGCGGTGATATCGGGGCGATCATCAATAGCAGTCTCCACTGCCGCGCCGAGTACTTTTCCGGCGGTGCTGAAGCGGGAGGCACGCCGGCTGATGTGATGGGTTGTCCGGCGCCGAGGGATAGACATTGAGGTGGGTGCCTGTTGCTTGGCGCGGGAGAAGAACCACTTTTTGGCGAACTCCACCATGGTCAGGTAGACGATCACCATGCCGAGGAGGGCCAGGAAGAACGGTGCCGGCAAGAGGTCGAAGCCGAGCCATGGTCCGATCAGTGAAAGGGGCAGCGCGATTCCCACGGCGACTACGCTCAAGGACGCGGCGGCCAGTCCGGCCGAGGGCCTGCTGCGGACGAAGGGCACCTTGCGGGTGCGGATAGCGAAGATGATCAGTGTTTGTGTAGCGATTGATTCGATGAACCATCCGGCGCGGAACTCCCCGGGCACAGCATTGAACACCATCAGCATCAGGGCGAAGGTCGCAAAGTCAAAGATCGAACTGATGGGACCGAAAAGAAGCATGAAGCGTCGAATGAAGGCGATATTCCAGTGCGCGGGAGCACGTAGTTGTTCCTTATCGACCCGATCGGTGGGAATGGCCAGCTGCCCGGCGTCGTAGAGCAGGTTATTGAGCAGGATCTGGCTAGGCAGCATGGGCAGGAAACTCAACACCGCTGAGGCGGTCGCGGCACTGAACATGTTCCCGAAATTGCTGGATGTTCCCATCAGGACGTACTTGATCGTGTTCGCGAAGATCCGCCGCCCCTCCCCGACACCAGCGGCGAGAACGCCGAGGTCCTTGTCGAGCAGAATCACGTCCGCTGCGTCCTTGGCGACATCGGTGGCCGTATCCACCGATATGCCGATGTCAGCCTTGTGCAGGGCCAAGGCGTCGTTCACACCGTCTCCCAAGAACCCTACGGAGCCGCCACTTTGGCGCAGGGCGGTGATGATTCGTGCTTTATGTTCCGGGGAAACACGGGCAAAGATAGAGGCCGTCCGTGCTGCAGAGACCAGTTCCTCATGAGACATCCCATCGATCTCGGCACCGTTGAGGGTGCCACCGGAAACAATTCCGATTTCGGCGCAGACTTTCTCGGCGACTTTGGCGTTGTCGCCGGTGGCGATCTTCACCGTGATCTGTAACGACTGCAGTTGGTCCAGTGACGCACGGATGTTGGCCTTGGGCTGGTCCAAAAAGATCAGAAAGCCTGCCAACGTGAAGTCGTGTTCATCGGCTTCTGAAATTTGCTTCAGTCCAGCGACGTCACGGTAAGCGACTGCCAAAACCCGGGATCCTGCTTCAAATTGTTCATTCAACACGGCTAGCCCGGCCTGCGTCGTCGGCCGGCACAGGCCGAGGATGTCTTCCGGGGCGCCCTTGGTAATCAGCTGTTCCCCGCCTTCGGGTTCGTGGACCAGCACGGTGGTGCGGCGTCGTTCGTGGTCAAAGCTGACCAGGTCCAGGCGTGTGAAACGTTCAGGAGTGAACCGCGCCGCTGGAGGACTGGCCCAGAGGGCAGCATCCAACGGGTTTTGTCCGGCGCTGGACTGCTTGGCCACTGCGTAATCTGCCTCGGTGGCCAGCAGTCCCAAGGTGAGTACTCGATCCGGGGTTATGGGCGGGGATACCGGCAGTGCAGCGGTATAACTGATCCTTCCTTCGGTCAGGGTGCCGGTCTTATCGGTGACCAGAATGTCCATGTCGCCCAGGTCTTCGATGCACACCAGCCGTTTGACAAGGACCTTCTGCTTGGCCAGAAGGCGTGTCCCAGTAGCCAGGCTCGTGCTGACGACAGCGGGGAGAAGTTGAGGCGTGATGCCGACGGCGATGGCCAGCGAGAAGAGCAGTGATTCAATGATGGGCCGTTGAAGCATCACGTTGATGATGAAGATTAGCGTGGTCAGGCCGATGGCGACCTGCAGCAAGAGGAATGAGAAATGCCGGAGACCGAGCTGGAACTCGGTCTGTGGCTGGCGTTCTCCCAATCCGGAGGCGATTCGTCCAAACTCTGTGCCACTTCCGGTGGTCACGACCGCCCCGGTCCCACTACCGGAATGTACAACGGTGCCCATGAACGCGCATGATGTCCGATCGGCCAGGGCCGTGCCGTCGGGCACAGGAGAAGGATCTTTTACCGTCGGCAGTGACTCCCCGGTAAGAATGCTCTCATCACAGAGCAGGTTGTTCGTTTCCAGCAGTCGAAGATCGGCAGGAATTATTGTTCCCAGTCCCAGCTGGACGACATCGCCGGGCACAACGTCCGTCACGTCCACCCGCAGGGTCCTACCCTCCCGAAGCACCAAAGCCTGGTGGGTGATCTGTGAGTGCAGGGATTCGGAGGCGCGCTCGGCGCGGAACTCGTTACTAAATCCCAGACCAACACTGACCAGAAGGATTGCCCCGATCACAATCGAGTTGGTCGCGTCCCCCAAAAACAACGACACCGACGCGGTGACGAACAACAAGATCAGGATGGGGCTGGCGAGCTGACGACCCAACACGACCCAGGCATTGGCCTTATGCGACAGAACCGCGTTCGGTCCCACGACGGCCAACCGGGCTGCCGACTCCTGATCGGATAAACCAGACGGACCGGAAGCCAGCTGGCTCAGGACCTGCCCAGCGTCACAGCTAGCGGTTGTCGCAGTGGATAGCTGGAGGAAGTTCCTCTCCCGACCGTCAACAGAGGGCATGCCAGATCCGTCCTTTTAGTAACGACCGGTCACACCATAGGCAAGACCCGGCACCTCTGGAGCAAAGGTCAAAGAAATCCGAAACCTGACGTGAGTCCTAACTGGAGTCTCCCACGATGCCAGGGGCCTAGGAACCCCTCGACGTTCGCGGTAAGACCACTGAACCGGGAACCCGACCAGCCAGAATGTTTGGACCTTAAGGCAAAAACCCTTCTGACGAGGGTGCCTGTTGCCGCACAGTGACTCACTGCTACTACTGCGTCCACACCCATTTCCTGATTTCGGGGAGGTCCTCAAAGTGCTCCCGGATGTAGCGGGAATGGGCGTCCAACTGGGTCTGACAAAGCGCCAGCAGTTGGTCTGCCCCCACAAATTGCCCTCGTGCCCGGCGTAACGCTTCCATCGCCAGGTGGTAACGGCTGACCTTGTTCAGGACCACCATGTCGAATGGTGTGGTGGTGGTGCCTTGCTCGTTGTAACCGCGAACATGGAACCGCTCGGGATGCGGGCGACCGTGCAGGAGTTGGTGCAGGGCCCTTGCGTATCCATGCCACGCCATCACCACGTCCACGTCAGCGGTGAAGAGTTGTTCGAACTTGTCACCAGCCAGCCCATGTGGATGAGCGTCCGGAGGTGGCAAGACCATGGCATCCATGACGTTGACTACCCGGACGGACATGTCCGGGACGTGCTGTTTGAGCAGCCATGCGGCAGCCAATGTCTCCTGTGTGGGTACATCTCCGGCACATGCCAGGACAATGTCCGGGGCCTTGTCAGCTGAGGTTCCGGGAATTTCATTTCCGGCCCAAGCCCATGTGGATGCACCTACGGCTGCATGCTCCCGCGCCTCTTCGAGCGTCAGGTACTGAGGATGTTCCTGCTTGTCGATCACTACCAGGTTCACGTAGTCCTTGCTGTGCAGCATGTGTTCGGCGGTGACCAGCAAGGTGTTTGCATCGGGAGGAAAGTAAACACGGATGACGGTGCTGGACAGTGACAGAACCGTATCGATGAGGCCAGGGCCTTGATGGCTGAAGCCGTTGTGATCGTTCCGCCAACAGGTGGAGGTCAGCAGGATGTTCAGGCTGGGCACGGGCTCCCGCCATTCCAGGTCCCGCGCATGCTGCAACCACTTGGCGTGCTGGATGGTCATGGAAGCACTCACCATCGCAAACGCCTCATAGCTCGCGAACAAGCCGTGCCGGCCCGTCAGCACGTATCCTTCCAGCCACCCTTGGCACAGGTGTTCGGACAGGACTTCCATCACACGTCCGCTGGGGGATACATGATCGTCTGCGAGCGCGTCCTCCTTGGTCGCAGCTGGTTCGAGGAGGCATCTGTCGGTGGCTTCAAAGACTGCGCCGAGCCTGTTGCTGTTGGTTTCGTCCGGGCAGAACAGGCGGAACCTGGGATCGTCGGCAGTATCGATGTAGATATCCCGCAGCATCTCCCCCAATGGCTTGGTGCTCTCATGCATCACGGCACCGCGAGGAACCGTCTCGATGGCGTATTGATCGAGCCCGGGGATCACCAGGTCGCCTTTTCCGATTCCACGGCTGGCCGGCAGTGCGCCCATGCGTAGATCGCCGGTCGGGGTTAGTTGTGCGAGTTCGGCCATCAGGCGCCCGTCGGCGTCGAAGAGTTCTTCCGGCCGGTAGGAACGCATCCACGCTTCAAGTTGTCTTCGGTGCTCGGGATTTTCCCTGACTCCGGCCAGTGGGACTTGGTGGGAGCGGTGGGTTCCCTCCACAGGCTTTCCGTCCACTGTCACCGGGCCTGTCCATCCTTTGGGGGTGCGCAGGATGATGGCCGGCCATCGTGCGGGCCCGGTGACTCCCTCCGTGCGAGCGTGGGACTGGATTGCGCGGATCGATGCGTAGGCCGAGTCCAGGGCTGAGGCGAGCGCAGGGTGGACGATGGCTGGGTCGTCGCCGGAGACGATGACGGGATCCCAACCGTGCGCTTCCAGTAGTGACGCTACATCCGTGTCCGAGCGTCTGCCCAGGACGGTGGGACCGGAGATCTTGTGACCGTTGAGGTGGAGGATTGGAAGTACTGCCCCGTCATTGAGCGGGTTGATGAACGACGGCGCCTTCCAAGAGCCTTCGAGTGGACCGGTTTCGGCCTCTCCATCACCGACGACGCAGGCAACGATCAGGTCCGGATTGTCCATGGCCGCACCTGTGGCATGCATCAGGGAATAGCCCAGTTCGCCGCCTTCATGAATGGAACCGGGTGTGGCCGGCCCGACGTGGCTGGCGATGCCTCCCGGCGTCGAAAACTGCCGGACCAGTCTCCGAAGCCCTTTCATGTCTTTGCCAACGGCGGGATAAACCTCCGAGTAACTGCTTTCCAGATAGGTGTTGGCGACGACGGCGGGGCCTCCGTGGCCGGGACCGGCCACGAACAGAACTTCCGCGCTCGTGCGACGGATGAGGCGGTTGAGGTGTGCATAGATCAGGGACAATCCGGGGCTCGTGCCCCAGTGACCTAGCAGCCTGGGCTTGATGTGTTCTACTTGCAGCGGCTCCCGGAGCAGGGGGTTCTCCTGCAGATAGATCTGGGCAACGGTCAGATAGTTGGCCGCGGACCAATACCGGTGCAGGAGGTCAAAGTTCTCTTCTTCCGGCTCAGTGTCGGTAGCGGTGATGTTCTCGTCCAGGCTCATGTCGCGATCAACCTTCCGTAGGGGGCATGGCGAGCAAAGCCGCCGTCGTTTCTGCAATGGCGCGTTCTTCGTCGCTCGGCACTACGAGCACAGGAAATGCGGAGTCCATGGTGCTGATTTTGCGGATGCCTTCCTGGACGGCCATATTCAGGCGCTCATCAAGGACAAGCCCCAGTGGTCCCAGCCAGGAGACCACTTTGTCCCTGAACAGCGCAGAGTTCTCACCCACGCCGCCGGTGAACACCAGAGCGTTAGGCCGGCCAACCACCATGGAGTAGGCCGCTATGTACTTGGCGAGACGGTAAGCAGCCATATCGATAGCCAGACGAGCCTTGGGTTCGCCGCTGCCCGCAGCCTTTTCAACAGTCCGCATGTCTGCGGATCCTGCAACGGCCAGCAACCCCGATTGGTGGTTCAGGAGGTGGTCGACTTCCACTGCAGTTGCGCCGTCTTCCTGCAGCAGTAGGACCACGGACGGGTCCAGGTCTCCGGAGCGTGTGCCCATAACAAGCCCTTCCAATGGGGTCATTCCCATGGAGGTGTCCACACTGAGCCCATTCCTGACGGCGGTGACGGACGCACCGTTGCCAACATGCGCCACTATCGCGTTCAAAGACGCCTCGTCGAGAAACTCTGTTGTGTCATGGCAGGCCATCTCCACCGAGATCCCGTGGAAGCCGTAGCGCCGCACTGGATGGGCCCGGTAGGCGTCCTCCGGAATGGCATAGCGGGCGGCGAAGTCGGGAATTGAGCGATGGAACGCTGTGTCAAAGACGGCCACTTGTGGGAGCCCGGGCCAACGTTTGCCAGCGGCGTCAATGCAGGCAACAGTGGCGGGGTTGTGGAGCGGCGCCAAGGGACTTAGTCCTTCAATGGCGGCTATCACGTCCGCCGTGACACGTACCGGTGTGCTGAACCGGTTGCCGCCGTGGACGACGCGGTGTCCAATCGCCTCCGGATGCACGGATCCGAGGCTCTTCATGGTGTCATGTATCTCTTCAAAGGCAGCGTGGAGGCGATCGGCAGTGGCA
This sequence comes from Paenarthrobacter sp. 10L412, assembly GCF_056395565.1. Taxonomy (NCBI): domain Bacteria; kingdom Bacillati; phylum Actinomycetota; class Actinomycetes; order Micrococcales; family Micrococcaceae; genus Paenarthrobacter; species Paenarthrobacter sp. 10L412. Next base: position 257,737 of record NZ_JBFTJT010000001.1, read on the forward strand.
CGCTCCTCAAGTGGCCAATCCACTTGTCCGGACGCAAGAATGCGCGCAACTGGGTTGGGAGCTGCTGTATCACGTAGGTGGTACTTCAGCGATGAGGAGCCAGGGTTCAGCACCAGAACACGCATGTATTCCTCTCACTTCCGTGGGGCAGGCTACGGTCGATGGCTCTCCTGTGGAGACTAATGCACTGAGCCGTTCAGTGGGAGGGCCTTACGGCCCTTGCGACGACGGGCCGTCCCGCCGATAGTGGAGACCACCACAGTTGGTAATCCGAAAGGAACGTCGGTTCGTGAAGATGCAGATTCTGGTTGCCCTTGACGGCTCGCGAGCAGGCTCAGCTGTGGCTGACTGGGCTGCTGCCCGAGCTGACTCCCTTGGTCTTGGCCTGGCCCTGGTCCATGTGGTTCCCGGGGAGTGGGCTTACCCTCGGGAGAACGACCGTCAATTGGCCGTGGGGCGCGCTGACGACTTGCTCAACAGCGAAGCGCGGCGGCTCGCGGCAGCCTTTCCCACCGTAGGCACTGCAACCAAACGGTTGTCTGGCGAGCCTGCCGAAACGATCGCTGCGTTGTCACCGGGCTACCCGATGGTGGTGGTGGGCACAGACCGCGGACCCGGCACGGAAGGGCAAGGATACGGTTCGGTCAGCTTCCAAGTGGCTGTTACCAGCAAGTGCGACGTCGCCGTTGTTCCGGGGCTTCCACCTCAAAAGCGTTCCGGCGTAGTCGTTGGCGTTGACGGCTCCGCTGAGTCAGTCGAGGCCCTGGATCACGCGGCCAGAGAGGCTCAACGTCTGGATGATGAATTGATCGTTGTCCATGCAACCCGTTCTGTGGCCGAGCTTGCCGAGGGCGGGCATGTCCTCAGCTCGGCTGTCCAACGGGTCAACCAAAAGTTCCCGGCCGTCGTCGTGAAGGAAGTCCTGGATATGACCCGTGGCCCCGGAGAGGCTCTCGTTGCCGCTGCCAAGGATGCGCGGCTATTGGTTATGGGATGCAAGGGCCGGGGAGGACTGAGCGCGCTGCTTGGCTCCGTGGCCCAGCGTGTGCTCCTGCACGTCCAGTGCCCCACCATCCTGACCCGGCTCTGACGGCCACAACGAAGCGGGCCACGGGGCACCTACTGCGTTCCGTCGTCGTTGGCGTCTGAAGCTGACGGGTCCAGCGGCGGCCACCACTTTGACGGCGGGCTGATAACAAACCGACGCCCGCTGATCTCCGTAGGCGTTACCCTCACCAGGATGTCCTTGGCCCCGGGCTGCCAAGGAGAAAGGCCGGCGTCCACAGCCTCCTGAATGTCTTCGGGCTGCGTCAGGAACTGCGGGTTTCCCTTGAGGATGACGCTCCACGCTGTGGTGCCGTACCGATTGAACCCATCTGCCTCCAGGGCAATCATTGCCCCTTCATGAAGGGCGTCGTGCTTTGTCCCCGGTCCGGTCCTGAAGAGAACAGTCCCGTAGTTGGGGACGAAGTTCACCGGAAAAATCTCCGGCACGTCCCGGTTGATCAGGGCGATCCTGCCAATGGACACGGTTTGAAGGTACTTCCAGCAGTCGTGGACACTGAGCTCTGTCGTGTCCTGGCCCATCGATGTGTTCTCCATAGCGCCGAGCCTAACGCTTCCGCCAGACCGCGAGTAGGGCAGGAAGTCCTCATCAGGGCTTTACCGTCGCTTGGGTTCTTGCCGTTGTGTCAGGCATTCCATTGATCCGTCGGGAATCTGGATCCTCCGGGGATGGTGGACAGGAGCCAGAGTAGTGTGAAAACAACGAGGTCCAGATGGCTCTCACTTCCGCGCAGACGGGCATTCAATGAACGGGTCCGAAACTCCAGACTCCAACCAACTCGCAGCTGTGCCAGGGGTCCGGATTGAGGACCTTCTGAAAGACTTCGTCAGCAGGGCGGGGGAACTTCTGCAGGCTCAGGAAAGAACACGCGGCTTGCTCGAAGCAGTTGTCGCCGTAGCGGAAGACCTCAGTCTCGAAGCCGTGCTGGACCGCGTGGTCAGCTCTGCATGCCGGCTGCTTCATGCCCGCTATGGTGCGCTAGGCGTGCTCGGCGAAGGCAATGCGCTCAGCCACTTCGTCACCGTGGGCATCGACGGTGGGCTAAGCAAACGCATCGGTCCCCTTCCCACCGGGCACGGCGTGTTGGGCCTGCTCATCACCGCGCCGGCACCGCTCAGGCTCCACGATCTCGGCCAACACCCCAAAGCCTTCGGTTTTCCACCGCACCACCCTCCGATGAAGTCGTTCATTGGCGTACCAGTCCGGGTAAGGGATGTGGTCTTCGGGAATCTCTACCTGACCGAAAAGGAGGGTGGTGGCGACTTCACTCCAGAAGACCAGGATCTTGCCGTGGCTTTGGCTGCCGCGGCCGGGGTAGCTATTGAAAACGCCCGTCTGTATGAGGACGCCCGGCGCCGCGCGGCATGGCTGGAAGCCTGTATGGACGTAACGGGCAGGATGCTCGGCGAGGACCAGATGGCGCAGCCTGAGGACTCCGCCCTGGACCTGATCGCAGCACGGGCCATGAAGGAATCCGAGTGCCATCTTGCCCTGATACTCGTCGCTCATCCCCAAAGCCCATACTCCGTGGCCGGCACCGCAGGAGCAAACGCCCGTGCTTTCTCGGGCAGGCACCTTGCTATGGACTCTCAGCGGGTCCGTAGCGTCGCATCCAGCGGGAAACCTACGTGTCTTGATGATTCCGCGCTGCTGTTAGGTATCACCAGCGAGGGCATTCCCGGCAAACTCCTTATCATCAACCTCAGCGCCCAAGGGGCCCACCACGGCCTCTTGGTTCTTGCCCGGAACCCCGGAACAGGCACTTTTTCGAAAACTGATGTGGAGATGGGGGCGGTCTTCGGTTCGCACGTGGCCCTCGCCTTGGCATTGGACCGGATCCACCGCCTCCGGGAACAAGTGGTGGTGTTTTCGGACAGGGACCGGATTGCACGGGACCTTCACGATCTGGTCATCCAAAGATTGTTCGCTGCGGGGCTGAGCGTCCAGAGCCTGCGGCGCTTCACAACAGGCGAATTGGCGCTCAGCAGGATTGAGTTAGTGACCGACGAGCTCGATGCCACTATCCGAGACCTGCGCAACACCATTTACTCTCTCCAGGCCAGCACCGAGGACCGCGAATTGTTGAGTAGCCGCATTCTCAACTCCATCCGGGCAGGCTCCAAGTCTCTGACATACGCGCCACACCTGACCTTGACTGGAGCAGTCGATTCGGTCGAGAACGAAACCACCATCACGCATCTCCTGGCCGTTCTGTCGGAAACCCTCAGCAACGCAGTCCGCCACTCCGGCGCAACGTCCATTAATGTGACGGTGGCCGCGGACGACGGCGCGCTGACTCTGAAACTCCTGGACGACGGATGCGGGTTCAGTCAAGCAGCACCCGGGAACGGCCTTGCGAACATGGCTCAGCGGGCAGGGCAGTTGGAAGGCTCGTGCACCATAAACAGCGCACCGGGAAAGGGAACGTCACTCACGTGGACCGTTCCGCTGCGCTGATTCGTCAGCGCCGGGGTTCAGCGTCCGCTTCGGGTGCATGGGTAATGAACACAGCTGCCTGGGTCCGCCGCTCGAACCCCAGCTTTGCAAGCAAGGACGAGACGTAGTTCTTGACCGTTTTTTCCGCCAACTGCAGCTCCTTCCCAATCTGGCGGTTCGTCATACCCTTACCGACGCATTCCAGGACACGTCGCTCCTGTGGGGTGAGGGATGCAACCCGCGGATCCTGCCTCTTCGGCTCTGTGAGTCCTTGAATGATCCTCTGCTTCACGGCCTCGTCGAACAACGATTCTCCCCGCGCCGCCCTACGCAAGGCGCCGAGCAGGTCGGTGCCGCCGATTTCCTTAAGTACGTACCCTGCGGCCCCTGCCAGAACGGCGCCACGGAGGGCCTGTTCATCGTCGTAACTGGTCAAGATCAGGCAGTTCAGCCCGGGGTCGACGGAACGCACATCCCTGCACACTTCAATACCAGTGCCGTCAGGAAGTCGGGCATCGAGGACAGCTACGTCAGGATGAAGAGCCGGAATCCGCCGCGTCGCTTCCTCAGCGGACCCGGACATACCAACCACCACAAAGCCTTCGCCTTCCAAGAGCTCCTGCAAGCCGCGGCGAACCAGCTCATGGTCATCGAGGATGAAGACACCTATTGGTTCTCCACGCGAAACTCCCCCGCTTTGGCTGGGCGTTTCTTGGCGGTCCATGATTCTCCTCTCCGGCGTCCGGCGACCTTAGTCCCACTTGCGCGTGCTTTGGCAGCTCTGCCGAATTGTTGCCGACTACAGGCCCTCGCTACAAGGAACCTGCACTAACTGTGAAGCTTGACCGAAGCGGTCCGGCCGCCCACAATCAATGCCAGGCAAGGTGCACATGCCAGCCTGACACGGCGTTGGCTTGGACCCGAATCAAGAGCGCCCTTTCCCCTCCCTCCCAAGGTTCGTCCATGGCCTTCCCCCAGAGGTACGTCAGGAATTCACGCTCTACAACGTGGGAGGAAGGCTCACTGACCAGCCCACGAACGGCAGTCACTGGATGTGACGCCCCGGCTTGTTGCGTAACCGCTTTTCGAGTTTGGCTTCAGCGGCTTCACGGCGCTTCCCTAACCTGAGAAGCTGCTGGGCCAGCGGATTGAACAGGATCCTTGGAAACGTTGCGCGTTGCCTTTCCGGAGTGGCCGCCCCGGTCCTGGGTTCACCAGTGATAACTCGAAGTGGGCGCGCGGCCGACTCCGGTACCTGCGGGGTGTTTCTACTGATCGCATTCATCGCGTTCGCCCGGGCTGCAGCTCGTCCATCCGTAACGCGTTTGATTCCCGCCCCGTTTCGCCATGCCATGAAACAGGCGCGGAGCAGTGGTCCTCAATGAGTCCCATGCCGGCACATTCACGGACCGCTGATATGCCGCGCACCGCAGCGTCCACGTCCAAAAAAGCGCAGGAAACGGCAAGTTCCCGTCCGACGGCATCCATCAGGCGAAACCGAACATTCGCTTGGCCATCCGTAAACAGTTCAAAGGTCCCAGTCGCCATGGACCCACCTCCTGAGTTGCCATTTGGACCGCATCCGCCAGTTCTTCCGCGATGCCTGTCCTCAGCATGGAGGAGTGCGCCCGCCATCATAAGGGCACAAAGTCCCGGTTTCTCCCGGTCACGTTTACGAATTGTCGATGGTTGCTGTGACTTTTGGCCCTGTTTTCCGCGCGCATCGCGGCACATGCTGATGAGACAGCATGAAATGATCTTGCCGTGACCGGTCGAAGTACATCACAGCAGCCTGGCCGCCCTTGGATCCCTAGTCATGGCGGGAGAACGGTGATGGGAGGTACAAGCCGCGTGAAAAGCACCGTTATGCGCCGCTGGGTGTTGTCAGTCACCGCCGGCGAAGCGATCGGCTTCATTGTTCCTGCGGTCGTTGGCGGTTCGCTGGCACTGACCGAAGCCCCCGTTTTCGTGGTCTACCCTGCGATGATCCTTGCCGGTGCGTGCGAGGGAGCCCTTCTGGGGCTGGGACAGTCGATTGGATTCGGGTCATCTGCAGTGCCGCGTTTGGCTTGGATCACAGCCACAGCGGTGGGCGCCGCTGTGGCCTGGTCCCTCGGCATGCTGCCCAGTACGGTCGGGGGACTCGATTTGCGGTCTGTTTGGACACTGTTGTGGATTTCCGTGGGTGCGGTGCTGCTGCTGGCGTCCATCCCGACCATGCAGTGGCTTGTCTTGCGTCGTGTGGTTCCGGGGAGTTTTCGCTGGATTCCCATCAATGCCGGCGCATGGGCGACCGGAATACTGTGGACCTTGGCGCCGTCGCCGTTCGTCGATGAGAAGACACCCCCTCTTGGACTGTTGGGCGCCTACGTACTGGCAGGCATCCTCATGGCCACCACTGTTGCCACGCTGACAGGATCCGCCGCGAAGCGAATCGTGCTGGCCAATAGTGCACAGTCAGGAATCGGCGAAACAAGCAGCTCCGATTAGTCGCTCGTGTCGCCACCTACTGGCATGCGTGAGACCGAACCGATGGCCTCGGCTTGTGGGGAGAGGATCATCAAACCGTCCCGATCGGGGCGCAGGGCAAGAAAGCCGTGGGCGCCCCCAAACGACCCCACACTTTCGCGTGGTGACCCTGTTGTCGATGGGCCCCGTGCCTGAACCGGGGCTTAGGGTAGGACATGACCGACCAAGGAAAGACCTGGCACGACAGACACAAGGCTTCGCTAACCAAGGGCCAGCGCGCCGCGGACATCATGCGGAACGGGATGGGAAGCTGGCCGTTCGTGGGAAGCTTCATCGTCTTCATGATGATCTGGGCAGGCATCAACACCTGGGCACTGATGACGAAAGCTTGGGACCCCTACCCCTACATACTCTTGAACCTCCTGCTTTCAATGCTGGCAGGACTTCAGGGCGCCATCCTTCTGATCGCCGCCAAACGACAGGACGCCATCGCCGCCGCCATGGCCCAGCACGATTACGAGACCAACCTGAAAGCAAAAGAAGAGATCGAAGTCCTGATCACCATCAACCGTGAACAGCTTGCAATCCTTCAGGAACTCAAGAACATCAGGGATTCCTAATGGTGAAATCGTCCCCGAACCGCAGTGCAGCAGGCCTGCAGGATGTGTCGTCCTTCGCCTTGCGGATCAGGTTGCCAGCAGAGCACGGCTACCCTTCGCCTTATAGGTAGTGCAGCCTGCTAGCCTCACCTCATGCGCACAACGTCGGCACGAACCAAAGCCACCGCCAGCGGACAGCGCGTACTAATCCTGTCCGCAGGCGTGGGATCGGGGCACAACAGCGCAGCGGCGGCGGTACAGCAAGCATGTGGCGCACGCGCTGACATCGCCGAGGTGCAGGTGCTTGACGTGCTGCAGGTGAGCAGCGTGCTCTACCGCGCGCTGCTGGGCAAGGGTTACTTCGTCCTGGTGGAGGGCTTGCCCTGGCTGGTCGAGTGGGGCTATGACATCAGCAATCCGCCGTACCGGCGCCGTGGCCCGATCGACCCCTGGACGCGGGTGAACGCCAGTCCAGTCGTCAGTGCCATCAAGCGGTTCCGGCCGACGGCGATTGTGTGCACGCATTTCCTCCCTGCCCAGCTGTTGGCCTCACTGCTCCTTCGTGGCGTGGTTGATGCGAAGACCGCCGTCGTAACCACCGACTACGACTTCCAAGGTTTGTCGCTCTCGGGCGCGTTCCACAAGATCTTTGTGGCCAGAGAGGAGGGGAGGGTGGAGCTGCTGGCGCTCGGTCTTCCTCCCGATCGCGTCGCTGCCACAGGAATCCCGATCACCAAACAGCCCAATCCCGCGCCCGTACGTGATACCAACAAGCCACCGATGCTGCTGATCTCGGCGGGCGCGACCGGCGGGGACTACGCTGTCTCGGTGGTGCGGCAGACGATGCATATGCGCTCGGCGTTCACGGCCACGGTCGTGTGCGGACACAACGATGAGTTGCGGAAGCGCATCGAGGGGCTCGTGGCGCCGGCTGGCGACCGTTACCGCGTGCTCGGCTTCACGACCGAAATGCCACAGCTACTGCAGCGCGCGGATCTGTTCGTGGGAAAGCCGGGCGGGCTCTCGGCGTCGGAGTGCATGGCTGCCGGGCTCCCCATGGTACTTGTGAACCCCATCCCTGGACAGGAGGTACGCAACGGCGATTACCTCATGGAGCAGGGGGCGGCCGTCCGCTGCAACGCAGCTGCAACGATCGGCTGGAAGATCGATGAGGTGCTGCGCGAGCCCGGCCGCTTACAGCGGATGCAGGCGGCCGCGCAGAGAACGGGCCGCCCTGACGCCGCGGCGAATGTAATGAGCAGCCTGCTGGGCGGGCCGTCACGTCCGCTGGTCGTGACGCGGGCGGCGCAAAGGACAGTTCTTGCCGCCAGCGAGCAGCGCTTCGTCGCAACCGATCTCACGGGACCCTCCTCGTTGGTCCGTTTGATCGATCGGGCTTCGGGCAGCACGGTTGCACTGCTGCAAGAGGAGGAGCTGGCGGATCTGCAGAAGCGGTACGCGACGCCGGACGGAGACTTGGTGCTGCGGCCAGGCCAAGCGTCCCTGTTGCTCCATTGGGAGGAACGTCGGTTGTTCCGCGCTATGCTTCGGGGCGACGATGCTCTGCCTGTCCGTGTCGAAGGGCCGTTGGCACCGTTCCACGATCTTCACGGGTAATCAGCGGACCCCCTGTCTGCATCAGGCCGGCTGGCCGTCTGACTTGTACTCCTCGCCAGTCGGCCTTCCGTGCGTTGTAAGGGGACGGCGTTCTCCCAGCTGACCGGGCTGTGTTGGCTGGCGAGCAGGGCCCAGTCCCCCGCCCGGGGCGACCAGTGCCTCGTGGTCGGATCGCGCTGCAGGGTGGGCCCAGCATCCAGGGCGACCCGCACTATCGTCTCCGCGCCCGGCTGCAGCGTCACTTTACGGAAGCCCAGTAGCTGAGCCACAGGTCTGCGGAGGGACACATCCGCAGCGTAGACCTGAACAACGGTCGAGCCCTCGCGGTCTCCTTTGTTCGTTACGAGCACGTCCGCGTTGCCGCCTGTGTCGTCGAATCCGTGGTCCAGAAGCCTGTGTTCGATCGTCGTGTAGCCCAAGCCGAATCCGAACGGAAACGCGGGGATATGTCCCTCGCCGTCCAACCGGCGCTGACCCCATTTATCGTCATAGACAACGGACTTTGCCGCGGGGTCGAACAATGGCAGATGCGCGGCGTCCGTTGGCAGCACAAACGGCAGACGACCGCCGGGTTCCTCACTGCCGGTCAGCACGCCCGCAAGCGCGCGACCGCCTTCCATGCCGCCATACCAGGCGAGGAGGAGCGCTGGCACGCGGCCCCGCCATGTCTCCGTGAGGATCGCGCTGCCGCTGATCAGCACGACGACGGTCCGGGGGTTCGCGGCGACGACCGCGTGGATGAGGCGCTCATCAGAGGGGCGCAGGCTGAGCGAGCTGCGGTCGCCACCCCGGACGAAGCGCGAGGCCAGGTGTGCCAGGCCGATGAGCACACGACGGAGTGGACCTGAGCCAAAGGTCCGACCGAGCACGCCGACGTCGACGCCTCCCGTGACGACGGACTCGCCCTCATCGTGCTGGTCCAGCCCGACGACGACGATCGCCGTCTCCGCCGCGGCTGCCATCGCGGCCGCGGCGCGCTCGTTCCGACCGGTGGTGGTGGTGATCCGCACCCCGGGAAACGCCTCACGCAGCCCCTGCAGCGGTGACACAGTGGAAGGAGGCCGGACGCGTGAGGAGCCATGATCGCCAAGGTTCGGTCGCGCCGCGAGCCGTCCGATCACCGTGAGATGTCGGGTAGTGGGACTCAATGGCAGTAGCGGCGCCTCGCCGACGGTTTCGTTCTTCAGCAGGACGATCGACTCTGCGGCTACCTGGCGGGCAAGCGCCCGGTGCGCCGGAGAGGCGATGAGGGCGGCGGTTGGGGCCGCTAGCTCCCGGGTCGCGGCATGCTGCACGCAAGTGCGCAGGATGCGTCGCGCAGACTGCAGCACTGTCGCGCGGGCCAGGTCACCGTTCCGCAGCGCGGCCGGCAGTTCGCGGGCGCGCAGCAGCCGCAGCGGCATCTCCACGTCCATTCCCGCCTCCAGGCTGACGACCGCGTCGTGGGTGCCAAACACCCAGTCGCTCGTCACGAACCCGGAGAAATTCCATTCATCCCTCAACACGGTCGTGAGCAGGGCACGATTGACGTCCATGTATTCGCCTCGCACGCGGTTATAGGAACTCATAACGGAGTCCGCGCCGGCTTCCACAACGGCCTTGAAATGCGGCAGGTAGACCTCGTGCAAGGCGTGTTCGTCCACCGCCACGTCGACTTCGAAGCGCTCGTTCTCCATCGAGTTGAGCGCGAAGTGCTTCACGCACGCCATGACGTGCATACGTACGCCTCGCGTAAGGGCTGATCCCATCCGGCCAGTGAGCACCGGATCCTCCCCGTAGCACTCCTGCGCCCGGCCCCACCCAGGGTGGCGAAGCAGATTTACGCAGACCGAGGCCGAGTAGTCCGCTCCCCGTGCCCTGGTTTCCAAACCGATAGCGATCCCGACACGTTCCTCCAACGATGGATCCCAGGTCGCTGCCCGCGCAATCGTCACGGGGAAAGCCGTGGAGGCGCCGATCACGACGCCACGGCCACCATCGCTGAACCGAATGCCTGGTATGCCGAGCCGCGAGACCGCCCCCGCTACGAACGGGCGCCTACCGAGCAGTATCGGGATGAACGGGAGCAGCAACCTGGGCGAGTCGCCGTCGAGCAGCCCGAGGATCTCCCCATCCGTCATCCGGTCGATCAGCTGGTTCGCCGCTTCATCCGCGTTGATCTCACCCGCCCGGACTGCCCGGACTGCCTCGCCGTACGCGCTGCCCTCCGCCGTCATCGTCTCCGATGAAGCCGGCTCTTGCGTCAGCGCTGGCCGTCGTCCCGCAGTCATCTTCATGCACTAAAGTCTGCACCCTCTGCGTGTGCGCCCGCGCAATCTGGGGAATTGCCGTGTGACGTACGGTGCGGCGCAAAGGGGCGTGGAGCGGCAATATCCGGTTGTACGGTGGCGTATGGCACATCCGGTCAGAAGGAGAAGAACGCAATGTCCACAATCACTGTTTTCGAAAGCATCACCCTCGACGGCGTCATGCAGGGACCAGGCCGCACCGATGAAGACACCCGAGACGCGTTCACCCACGGCGGGTGGGCCGATGGATACCAGGACGAGGTGTCAATGAAGTACGCCAGCGAGGGCATGAGCGCTGGGGGTGGCCGCCTGTTTGGCCACCGCACCTACGACGACGTCCTCGGATACTGGACCTCCATGGGGCCCAACCCATTCGTCGACGTACTTGTGGGCTCAGAAAAGTTTGTCGTCTCACACAACCCTGACGTCAAGCTGACGTACCCCAACAGCGAACTCCTCGTCGGAGATGCAGCGTCGACTGTAGCCGCGCTCAAGAACCACTACCCCCGCGACCTCATGATCATGGGCAGCGGTAAATTAATGCGCCAACTACACGGCGCAGGCCTGATCGATCGATACGCACTTCTTATTCACCCCATCGTGCTCGGATCAGGAACCCGCCTCTTCCCGGAGGGACCCCGTTCCGACCTAAAGTTGGAACGCAGCATCCCCACCACCACCGGCGTGATCATTGCCGAATACAGCGTCAGGCCCCCGAAGGAACAGAACTAAACGGCCGTGGCATGATTTGACGACGAAATTGGGCGGCCCGCTTGATGATGCCCTTGGTATTCAATCCGCACCAGACGTACGATCGCCTCACGCTATGGCAACAGCGCGGAACTCACGGACTGGCGGAAGTTGCCCAGCCCAAACGAACTACGCAGCCGACGTCGGGCCGCCCCCGGATGCGTTGCCCGCCGGCGTCGGGCCGGGCTGCGTCAACGTGCGGGCGGCCCGTGAGCCTGCGGCGGTGCTCGCCCCGATGGTGATGAGGGCTCCGAGGATCATGGCCGCGGCTTCCCCCGCCGCCAACAAATGCAATTGGGAGCCGATCGTAGCGGCGGCAACCGGAACTCCCAACTGGGACGCTGCAAGCACCGCAAGCGGCAGAGGCTGGCCCAGTAGCCGCAGGCTTCCATGGACCAGCAGGGCACCCAGGCCAAGGCAGATCCCGAGGAGAAGCATTCTGGGGCTTCCGGCGAGGGCGCGCAGATCCAGCGATGCGCCCAGCCAGACGAAGAACACTGGCCCCAGAAAGCCATCGCTGACGGCGAAGAGCTGATGAGCCAATCGCCGGGGCTCGCCCACCGCTGCGACCACCAGGCCGAAGGAGAACCCGGCCAGCATGATGGACACGTGACCCGCCACCGCAAGACCGGAGAGCGCGAACAGCACGGCAAGTTGGATCCTCAGCTCCAGGGCGAACTTCCGGTCCTCGGACACGTCATGCACCCGTCCGCGCGTGCCGTTGCGCTCCAGCCAGCGAAGCACGAAGAACAAAACCGCAGCGCACGCCGCGATGACGGCTGCCCCTGCAGCTGCCCTCGGCGCATTGGATGGGTCGACAGCAAGCGGAAGCGCCACAATGCAGGCGATGTCCGCCACCGCCACTTGCGCCGTCGTCGTCAAAACCCTTGGTCCCCTCAGCCGCAGCGAATCGACGATCGGCAGGACCAAGGCTGCCGACGAGGACGCGAGCAGAACGATGTAAAGGGGAGCATGTCCGGTGCCGAAGGCAAAGGCAATGCCGATTCCGACGACGGCCGCCAACACTGCGGCGATGCCGGCACGCAGCGCACCCGCGCCCAGTGCCGGGCGGATGGCTTCGTCCCGCACTGGGACATGCGTTCCGGCGACGAACATGACGAGGGCAAACCCGACGTCGGCCACAAAGGTGAACGTGGCCTCCGAGGAGTCCACCAGACCCAAACCTGTGCGCCCGATGGCGATACCGGCCAGTAACTGCCCCAGCACCACGGGAAGATGCCATTTCCGGGGAAGCGCCAGCAGCGGTCCCAGTAGCGCGACCGCGGCGATCAGCGAAAGCTGAAAGAACGACACCTTCCTCCTTCCACCGGCATGCGGTTGGCTTGCGGTAATTACCGGGGTACGTCAGCCAGTTTGAGTGGAATGTCCGTGTATTCGTCCGTGTAGTAGCTTGCGCATACCCGATGGTAGCCGTCGGCCATGACAGCGGGTATCCCTCGGGCTAGATCGCCCCTGATCCGCCCGCCCCACAACCACGTTGTTCAGCAGTCTCCCAGGTGGCGCTGTCCATCACGCCGGTTGGCTCCTCCCGCCAGAGCAACCTCCGGGAAGTCTTCGAAAGAAATAGGCGAAGGGCCGCCGAAGAATTCCAGTGCCGCAGGGCCATGACGCTGCTGATGGCTTTTCACGGGTTTACAAAATATGTAGACCGGTCTATTATTTCCTCATGGCAGTCAAAGGAAACCTGACGAAGGCACGGCTTACAGAGTCCATGCTCCAGCTCATCCAGACCAGCGGCTACAGCGGCACGGGCCTGAACGCTGTGATCGAACACGCCGCAGCACCAAAGGGGTCGATCTACTTCCACTTCCCCGGCGGGAAGGAGGACCTGGGCGTCGCAGCGGTCGAGCTAGCCGCGAAGGAATTCGAGCTGCTGATTGCAGAGGCCGCAATTTCCGCGGGCAGCGCGGCTGAGGCTGCCCGCGCCGCGATTGAAGCCCTGACGACCATCGTCAGCGAGAGCAACTTCCGGTTGGGTTGCCCGGTCTCCGTCGTCACCCTGGAGATGGGCGCGGAGAGCGAGCGACTGCGGCGGGCGTGCGCCAGTGCCTTTGAGGCGTGGATCGCCCCGACGTCCTCGTTGCTCGAGGCAAGTGGCGTTGACGCCGAGGAGGCGCGGTCTTTGGCAACTGTCGTGGTGTCGACGATCGAGGGGGCGGTGATCGTCTCTCGCGCCATGCAGAGCATCCAACCCCTGGTTTCGGCCGCTGACGTTGTGGCGGAGCTCATCAACCTGCGCTGCGAGACCGGTGGGAGGACACGATGACACCACAAGAAGACTCCCGTTACGCCCTGGTCTTCGGGGCCTCGGGAATGGTCGGCCGTCACCTCGTCCTGGCCCTTGCCGAGGCCGGCGCGAACGTCACAGCAGCTGTTCGGACCGCCGAGTCCGGAGCGCGTGTCGAGCGATGGGTGAGGGAGCATGGCCTGACACGGGGCATCAGCACGACGATCGTCGACTTCGATGCTCCGGAGATCATCGCGGGCGGCCCCTCGGCATTCCCGTCCATCACCGAGATCCACAACTGCGCCGGGTCCTACCAATTCGGAATGACCGCCCAAGAGGCACGCAGCGCGAACGTCGGCATCGTCGAGAAGCTGATCGACTTCGCCGAAGACCTCCCCAACCTGCAGCGCGTCGTCCATGTGTCGGGATACCGCGTCGGCGGACAGGACCCCACGACCGTCCCGTGGTCAGAGGACCACCGCACCGCGGTCTACAAGGAACTTGGCGCCTACGAAGCCTCAAAGGTGGAATCCGACGCCATCTTCCAGGCCCGGGCCCTGGAGCGCGGAGTCCCCTGAACCATCGTCAATCCCTCCAGCCTGATCGGCGACAGCGTGACCGGGGAGTCCGACCAGCTCATCGGGCTGTCCACCACCATCGAGCAGATCTGGGACGGCACCGTTGCCGCACTGCCTGGAAACCAGACGACGTTCCTCCCGGTCGTCACGGTCGACTATCTGGCAGCCTTCATGACGGCAGCAGCGGTCGATCCGGCTGCTGCAGGCAAGGCCTATTGGATTCTCGACGACGCCACCCCGCCGCTGGCAAACCTGCTCACGCACGTTGGCCGGCATCTCGGTGTCAAAGTTCCGCGGGTCAGGATGCCGATCGGTGTCATCAAGCGACTCCCGCAACGAATCACCAAGGCGGATCCCGAAACGCTCACGTTCATGTCCGCCGACCGCTATCCGACAGATTCAGCCATCGAGTTCGCTGAAAGACACAGGATCCCGATGCCCGACGTGCTGGTGTCCCTGGAACGGTGGGCCGACCACCTGGCCGCGCATCGGTTCGGCGCCATGATGGCTGAAGGCCGTCGGTTCGTCGACGTTGGCGGTCTGAGGACATTCGAGCTCGGCGTACCCAGGTCCAGCAAGGTGGTCTTTCCCGGCTTGCCGGTCAACGCAGACACGTGGGCAGAAGTGGCGGCGGGCATCGGCGCGCGCGTCGTAGACCTGCCCGGACTCGGCCTCAGCGGCGGAACAGGCGTTCAGGACTGGGAACAGTGGCTGCCCGCTCTACTGGGTGGGGAACCCGCTGACCTCATCGGCCATTCGATCGGTGCGGCTGCAGCAGTAGTCGCGGCTGACCGGCACCCTGCGCAGGTCAAGTCCCTCACGCTGATCGCACCGTTCTTCCTCCAAGCCCCGATGGGTGCTTCGGCCAGACTGCAGCCGCTCGTATGCACCTACTTGCGACACACTGACCCGGCGCGGCTGTCACACCAACTAACCGGGTCAGGAGCGAGTACGGCCGCTCTCGAGTCCAGTCATAGAGACCTCAAGCGAAGCACCGCCAAGAGGGTGGCCGAGCAGCTCGCCCTTACAGGATCGAAGCAGTGGCGTGCCGAACTCCAGGAAGCGCTTGGCCGATTCAGCGGCCGGGTCCGCATCATCACAGGAAGCGAGGACCCAATCGCCCCAGGCGCGGCTGAGCAGCTCGAGTCACTTCCAAATGTTGAGCTGATCTTGGTACCGGGCGCCGCGCACCATCCGCAACTGACCCATGGCGATGCTCTCGTCCCTCTCATCAAAGGATCGGTCGCGTGAACGTCGCGTGAACAGGCACCCTAGGTTTCAGCCGCAGACAGGTACACGGGTGCCGTATGAGATCCACCAATGAGGCGTGAACCAGGAAGACAGCCAGAGGTTCAAACTGGCTACATATTTCAGGGCCAGTTTGCGGGAGGCTGATGTGATGTTGATACGCAGAATCACTCAATTGCTCGCAGGCCTGTCGCTCTTCGGCTTTTCCATCGCGGTCCTCATCAAGGCTGGGCTTGGAATCTCCCCCTGGGACATCTTTCATCAAGGTCTGGCCCGGCTGACGGGGGTCAGCACCGGAATGGTCATCATCGCGATCAGTTTTCTCGTGCTCCTCCTGTGGATCCCACTGAGGATGCGCCCGGGCTGGGGCACTCTGGCGAACGCCGTGCTGATCGGCGCTTTCGTCGACTTGTCGATGCCGTTGATCCCACAAGCCACCGGACTATTCTGGCAAATCGTCTTTCTCGCCGGCGGACTGATGCTCCTGGCCGTCGCCAGCGCCTGCTATCTTGGGGCCTCCTTCGGCCCGGGTGCACGAGACGGGCTTATGACCGGCCTGGCCAAGCGGACCGGCTGGTCGATCCGGACTTGCCGCACGTTGATCGAGGTAACGGTAGCCGCAGCTGGCTGGTTGCTGGGCGGGACCCTCGGGATCGGTACCATGGCCGAAGCGTTTCTGATCGGACCGTTGATTCAGTGGCTCATGCCCTTGTTCAGTGTTCCTTCAGTCCGGCAAGAACCCTTGCCGGACAACACACTGCGCAAGCAGTCCGCCCCCTGAGGAACGGCATCCGGGCGCATCGACTACGGCTGAACCATCAAGCCTGATCCCTCCAGGCTGTCCGGGATGGCCTCAGGGTCCCGGCCTCATAAGCCAGGGCCTGGAGGCCGCGGAGCTTGCGGAGTGGACGCCCCTTTCCCGGTTCGCGCGGCCAAGGCCGCCGCCACGGGTCGCCATCACTGAACAGGACTGCGCTGCCGAACCCCTGGCCCACCAGCCCTGAAGCCGCACCTCAGGCCAAAGGTCCCAGAAGCGGTCGTGGACGCTGCCACCCCGGTGAATCTCACCGTACTGAACCGGGACCACCCCTTATTGTGTGAGCAGCTCGAGCCAGGATCTGAACGACGTTGTTACTAAAGTAAGGCCGCATGCGATTCGCACTTCGCTGCCATGAGACACCCACGACCGACTCGTAGAGGTGTATTCTTGCCCGATTCGGTCCGCAGCGGAAAGGGAGCGCCAGAGATGTCGCAATCGGAAGTAGCCCAAGCCATCAGCAGGTCCCGGCAGTACTTGAACGAAAGCCCGGAGAAGGCCCGCTCCCGCGACTCAACGGCCACCGCGGTGCTGGAAGAAGGGCTCCGGGTCCGGGTAGACGGCCCCCACAGCTGGTCCTTGGTGACGGACATGGGACCAGGAGTTGGGGGGAAGGGTTCGGCGCCTACTCCTGGATGGACGCTGCGCTCGGCAAGCGCCGCCTGCTTGGTCTCGCTCATCGCCATGCGTGCCGCCGAAAAGGGAGTGAGCCTAAACCTGCTCGAAGTCGAAGTTGACAGTGAATCTGATGACCGCGGTCTGCTGGGAATCGGTAAGGACACTCCTGCAGGACCCCTTGGTGTCCGCACAGTGGTCCGCATAGCGGCCAATGACACCGAAGAGGCCGCTCTCCGCGACATCGTTCAATGGGCAGACGAGCACTCCCCCGTTGACGATGCGATCCGCCGTGCCGTCCCAGTGGAGCTGACCGTTGTGATCGGCTAAACCGAGACCGACCGATTAGGAAGCAGCTTCCAGACGCATTCAACCGTAAGAGGCTTGCAGCATCCTCGCAGCGACCGCTGCCTACCCTTTGGCTATCCGGGCCCGGCCTTAGAGGCTATGACTGGCAATAGCCTTTCGCATCGCTCAGAGGTGCGGCGCTTCGCTTTTCCGGGTTCAGCGTGCCGGCCGGGTTCACGGAATCTCCTCACAGGCGTTTTCTCCGACAAGAGATCCGTAACGAGCAAAGAATATGTTTGACAACAAACCAGCCCTAGCACCACGCTGTTGGCTAAGGCGAGACTTGATGATCATTGCGGAACAGCGCGCGGGTGGGGGTGTCACACGAGACTTCTCGGTGCGGCAGGCACGGGACGGTCCCTCCCGATGGGCTTCTCCCTCGACGCGCGTTTATGGCGTAATAGGAAACTTTGAACCGGCCCGAGCCGACGGCGACCTCGGCCAGATGAAAGGAAGAAGAATATGACGGATCCCCAAGAGCATCCCCCAGTCCCCACTCCCGGGAATGCGCAGGGCTTGAACCAGAAGGTGGAGGGCGGATGCCCGGTGGCCCATGGCAGTGCCACGGACCAGGGCAGCGAAAGTGAAAACCCGGCGATCGATTCCCCCCAGCCCAAAGGCCACCGACCGCGGACCAACCAGGACTGGTGGCCCAACCAGCTGGACCTTTCCGTGCTGCACACGCAAGGCAAGTCAAGCAATCCGCTGGACCCGTCGTTCAGCTACCGGGAGGAATTCCAGAAGCTCGACCTCGAGGCTCTGAAGCGTGACATCACCGAGGTCCTGACTACCTCGCAGGATTGGTGGCCGGCGGACTTCGGCCACTACGGTGGCCTGATGATCCGCCTGAGCTGGCACGCGGCCGGCACCTACCGCGTCCATGACGGCCGCGGTGGAGCGGGAGACGGCAGCCAGCGGTTCGCGCCGCTCAACAGCTGGCCGGACAACGCCAACCTGGACAAGGCCCGGCGACTGCTGTGGCCGGTCAAGCAGAACTACGGCCAGAAGCTCTCCTGGGCCGACCTGCTGGTCCTGGCCGGCAACGTCGCCTTGGAATCGATGGGCTTCGAGACCTTCGGCTTTGCCTTTGGCCGCGAGGACGTGTGGGAGCCCGAGCAGATCTTCTGGGGCCCCGAAGACGCCTGGCTCGGTGATGAGCGTTACGTGGGTGAAGGCCAGATGTCCGAGGACGTCGGTTCCACTGAAATGGGCCTGATCTACGTCAACCCCGAAGGCCCCATGGGCAACCCGGACCCGGTAGCTGCGGCCGCCTTCATCCGGGAGACGTTCAAGCGCATGGCGATGAACGACGAGGAGACCTTCGCGCTGATCGCCGGCGGCCACACGTTCGGCAAGACCCATGGCGCCGGCCCCGCCGATGCGCATGTGGGCCCCGAACCGGAGGCCGCCAACCTGGAGGCGCAGGGCCTGGGCTGGCTCAGCACCTACGGCAGTGGCAAGGGCGCGGACACCATCACCTCGGGCCTCGAAGTGACCTGGACGGACATGCCGACCCAGTGGAGCAACCGCTTCCTGGAGATCCTGTTCGAGTACGAGTGGGAACTGGTCAAGAGCCCTGGCGGTGCTCACCAGTGGGTTGCCAAGGATGCTCCGAATATCATCCCGGACGCGCACGACCCGGAGAAAAAGAACCGACCCACAATGCTGACGACGGACCTGTCACTGCGCTTCGACCCCGTCTACGAGGAAATTGGGCGCCGCTTCCTCAAAAACCCGGACGAGTTCGCCGTGGCGTTCGCCAAGGCCTGGTACAAGCTGCTGCACCGCGACATGGGACCCGTTGGCCCCCACATGCTGGGCCCGTGGGTTCCGGAAGCCCAGCTGTGGCAGGATCCCGTTCCCGCCGTCGACCATGAACTGATCGACGAGCAGGACATCGCTTCGCTGAAGGCCAAGCTGTTGGGCTCCGGCCTGACCATCCCTCAGCTCGCGGGTACGGCCTGGGCCTCGGCGGCCACCTACCGCAAAACGGACCGGCGCGGCGGCGCCAACGGTGCAAGGATCCGCTTGGAGCCGCAGCGCAGCTGGGAAGCCTCCGAACCGGCGCAGCTGGCAACCGTTCTTCCGGTGCTCGAGCGGGTGCAGGAGGAGTTCAACTCTGCGCAGGCTGCCGGCAAGAAGGTCTCCCTTGCAGACCTGATCGTCCTCGGCGGTGCCGCCGCGGTGGAAAAGGCCGCTGCCGACGCCGGATTCCCCATCACCGTGCCATTCCGGCCGGGACGCACCGATGCCGCCCAGGAGCAGACCGACGTCGAATCCTTCCAGTACCTGCAGCCCAAAGCTGACGGGTTCCGCAACTACCTGCGGCCCGGCTCGAAGCTCCCGCCCGAGACCCTCCTGCTGGACAAGGCCTACATGCTGGACCTCACCGCACCTGAGATGACGGCGCTGGTAGGCGGCATGCGCGCCCTGGGCACCAACCTGGGCGGTTCCAGCCACGGCATGCTGACAGACAAGCCACAGGTCCTGAGCAACGACTTCTTCGTCAACCTGCTCTTGCCGGGCACCAAATGGAGGGCGTCGGAGTCGGAGGAGAACGTCTATGAGATCACAGACGCCGCCACCGGCGAGCTGAAGTGGACGGCAACCCCGGTGGACCTGGTCTTCGGGTCCAACTCACAGCTGCGCGCCCTTTCCGAGGTCTACGCCAGCGAAGACGCCAGGGAGAAGTTCGTCAACGACTTCGTGGCCGCGTGGGCCAAGGTCATGGAGCTGGACCGCTTCGACCTCAAGTAACAAATTCAACTGAACCGCGGTGTCAGGGCTGGTTGCAACTGCAGCCGGCCCTGACACTTTTCGAAACCTAGTGTTCAGCGGGGAAGCTGACCTCAGGAACCCTCCCATAGTCGCTGAGCAGGATGACGTGCTCGCGATCTGCAGCGCGGCGCGCTCCTGCTCTAAGAAGTACTGCGATTCCCACCAGACCGGCACAACAGCGAGTCGGTCGGGAGTTTCGCCGTGCTCGATCGCGTCCCGGATGTGCAGCTTGAGGCAGAAGGCGCACCCGTTGAGCTGGGCCGCTCGGATCTTCACGGGCTCGATCGATCAGACGCTCATCCAAGCCGGAATCCGTTGCGCTCTCCCCCCGTAGACCTCCTCGAAGTGCGCGGCGATTTCCCCGGTAGTCAGCCCACGTGCCGAGAGCGAGAGCACGACCTCGTCGATCCCGTCCAAACGCCGTCTCCGTTTCGGCACGATCACCGGCTCAAATGACCCGTCCCGGTCTCGGGGCACCTCGATCTCAACCGGGCCGATCTCGGTCAGCACAGTTTTTGATCTCGTGCCGTTACGCATGTTGCCAGCGACCGGTCTTTGACCATGTTCGTGCCCAAGGTGCTCGGTCAATTCCGCGTCCAGCGCGGCTTCCAGCACGTTCTTCGTGAGCTGGTTCAGCAGCCCGCCAGGGCCCACCAGGCTCACGCTCTGTTCCTTGGCCTGAGCGAGCAACCGCTCCGCAAGTTCCTTCTGGTCAATGATTTCTCCCCACAGGATCGATCATCATCCCTGTCATCTCGGTCGCGGATTCTGACACGGCCGTCTCCTTCGGATCAGGCCGAACCCCACACACCGTTATTCAGACAGTCCCATCAACTTGGGGCACCCACTCCGGAAGCTCAGCCCCGCTACATCACCGCTCGATCAATATGAAACGCTTGTCACGAGCGATGCGTTTTAACAGGCCTTGCCACGACAGGGTTGGCTTACTGACGACGGGACGGGTGCGTTAGCGGGTCCGTCGCCTGTACCGACGTCAGGGCTTCAGGCTGTGATAGCTCGTGCGCACAATTGGTATATGGCCACCACAGACGTCCTCATTGCATCGACCGAGCAGGCCCGCATAGTCGGGCGCCTGCTGTATGACTTTAACGCCGAATTTGACACACCCGGTCCAACCGTCGAGGAATTTGCCACTCGATTCGGTGTCCTCCTGGCCCGCGCTGACGTTCTTGTCCTCCTCGCCGGCGCTCCGGCCGCGCCGACCGGTTTCGCGTTCCTGACCCTGAGGCCCACCCCGTACTACGACGGATCACTGGCCCAGCTTGAGGAACTCTACGTCCAGCCCCGCATGCGCGGCCAAGGCATCGGCAGGGCACTGGTGACAACCGCGGTCCAGGAGGTCCGGGACCGCGGCGGAGCGGAAATGCACATCAACGTCGATGAAGTGGA
This sequence comes from Paenarthrobacter sp. 10L412, assembly GCF_056395565.1. Classification (NCBI taxonomy): domain Bacteria; kingdom Bacillati; phylum Actinomycetota; class Actinomycetes; order Micrococcales; family Micrococcaceae; genus Paenarthrobacter; species Paenarthrobacter sp. 10L412. Next base: position 279,004 of record NZ_JBFTJT010000001.1, read on the forward strand.
CACCGACGCCCGCCGCTTCTACGAACGCCACGGCTTCACCAACGTCCAACCGGGCGCGGATTACCGGATGCTGTGCTACCTGCGCGAACTCTAAGACCAAACTAAAATCAGCGCACCGATCGCGGCCCATATGACAGCGCTCGGAAGCTTCGCCAACGGCAGCAATCATTCAAGACCTGCTCCCAGGGACCTACCTCCATAGCTCCTACCTATTAGCTGGATAACCTGAATTGACCCAGCCATGGAGGGATCAGAGTCGCGATCAGGTGATCAGCAAGCAAGGGTTTTCCGACCTCGAAGTCATGTTGCGCTCAGCCCCTGTACCCATGAAGGGGTGTAGGACAAAAACGTCCTACCGGACGCACCACGAAAGGAACCCATAGGCCCCGGTACAGAGCAAGCGGAGGGCCGGCCAGCCACGACCCTGAACCCGCTCCCCCACAACCAAACAGGCGAGCCGCGGCGCCAGGCACACCCCGCGGCCAGTGTCAGAGGGACCGGACCACCTAATTTGTACATACGTTAAAGCAAGAACCCCCTCTGACGAGGGGGTATGCCGTGCCCGAGGTGGGACTCGAACGGGATTCCAGGCCTTGGAAACACTGGGAAATGGCGGAAACATGCGGAATCCGGGCCAGTCCGATGGCCGTACGAGGCAGTCCGAGGTGGAAAGTGTGGACATTGTCCACACTTTCTTTTTTGCCCGCGTATGCGGCCTAGTGCACGACGTGCTCGGCCGGGAAACGCAGGGCACAACCTGACTAGGGAGGAGCGTTCGTTGCTCGCCGGCAGTGCCGACAAGACCTGAGCAGGACGTCATCAGATTTGCTCCTTTCGCACATTCATACCGATTCGACCCGGGGGCGACCTGACTTGCACTCTTCCCTTGGAAAGGGCTGCCGCCTAAGATTCCGAGCGGCATTCTTCTGCAAAAGGACGTGGCGGAAGCGAGCAAGGAGGTTTGCCTGCTGATAGCCGGAGACCTGGCGCTGGATATGGCCTAGCTCTAACCGGAACGCCGCGAGGTTCTCCTGGGCAAGTTACTTGAACTCTTCCCCTAATTCAAAGGCGAGAGAAACTGAGAAGGCGTCGGTAGGCTCGGTGGTGCGCAGCCCGGTGGCGGTGGCCGTCGGCTGCGCACCATCGGACGTGATGACGTCAATTTCCAACACGTGGTCCGATGTCCGGCCGTAGCGTACTGAATGGTTGCCGTACGCGTCGTTACCGGCGGAACCGCCAATGGTCCCCACCGGCTATGTCGACATCAATATTTCAGAATTTATGTTCATGCATGTATTTAGGCAATCCATCAACCGCAGCCTCGATCGCAGGACCTAGCGCTTCGGCAAGTGACGCCGGCTCAATTTCAGTGCCATAGACCAGAAGAGATTGGCTGGGTGCTAGCTGAATGACGTCAATCGTGCCAAGGTGGCGCTCGACTGGAAGGTCGCCGCCCGCAATAGAGTATTGGAATCTTCGCAGGCTTGAGTCGTTAGTCACGACAAGTTCCTCCAGCCGCTCGCCGCTTCCAAGTATGACCGTACGACGGGCGGCACTGCCATCCGATGCGGATATCGCGGGAAACCAATCAGCGATTCTTGGGGCGTCGCTTATGACCCGCCACAATGCGTCCGGGGACACGTCGATTATCACGTGTGACCTATGAGTTGCCATATTTGCTCATTTCTATATCGCTCGAGTACGAGTCTCATACGTCGCATCAGCGCGGCTGGAGACAGTCGTGGGGGCGGATACGTGATTGCAAAGGAGAATCACTACATCTTGCGCTTATGTTTGGAACTCTAGGTTTTGGATCACGGCGGCAATACATATTTTGCTCCTTTTTGCATGTTCAGCTGGTTGGATGAGGCCGCGGACACACGTTGAACAGGATGTAAAACTAGCTTCTCTGCTGTATGGGCTGGTCGACGTACAGCCAGTCGCTGTCGGCCCTGAGTGGGTACAAGTTCTCAGGACCGCGGTTGCCTGCCCAGATACCCGAGGATGAACCGCATGCCGACCAGTGTGGCTGTGGCTGAACGGCCTGCCCTTCTCAATATTGTGATCGCCTTCCCGACCCCGGCACCAACCACCTCGCCGAATGCCGGCCCAGGGACCGCGGCCATGCCCAGGGCTTAACCTTCCTGCACCATGCAGTGGATGGTCATTCCCGGCTTGTACACTCCCAGATCCTGCCCATGAAACCAATGAGACCGCCCCGGCGTTAGTTGGCGACGCCATCGCCCCGTTTCACCGCATGCGGCGTCAAAATCTAGAGGGGACTGACCGATAGCGGCTCCTGCTACCGCTCCCGTGCCTTCGCCGCTCTTCTGCCCGAGGCGGGAGCAGGCACGACGCACCCTACCGACCCCAATCCGGGTGGCAAGGTCTGTGAAGACTTTTGGTGGTGCTGCGTTGGGTCCAGCCTGGCCTCGGCCAAGTCTGACCATGGTGTCCTTGGTTCGATTTGTCGACTGGGCCTGGTGCTGCATCACCAGAGAGATCTACGCCAACATGCCACAAACGACCACTTGACAATATAGGAGCATCGAGCGCATCAACCGCATCCTCAAGAGGAATGGGCCCATGCTAGAGCTACGGCTCAGAAGCCGAACGGCAGGTCTGCTACCCCGGGCTTCGAGTACTACAAGCGCACGCCCCCTATCGCATTCCAACTCGCCTCTCGAGGGAGTGTGGGCTGGCCTGGCGGAGGGCTTGGAGCAGTTCACTCTGACAGCACTGTCCATCGTCCGGCGCCGAACGTTCGCCCCGGCCGCAGCGCTACCAGCGGGCCCACGAGACCATCCAGATCATCCAGGCTCTCTGGGGCAGCTGGCGGCGGGACGCCTGGATTAAGGACACGACGAAAGGTCGGTTCATCGATCCAGAGAAGATCGAGGCCTCGGCGACGTCCGCATCGAGGGCAGCCTCCATCTATCTCTGGGGAATGCTACGCCTGTCCGCAGCCCGAATTCCTAGTTGCCGGATCAGGCTGATCACTCCGAGGAGGAAGGTCGCGGTTCCGTAGACGGCCACCGTCGGCACGAGGCCAAACGTGGGGACCAGGAGTCCTGCAAGGATCACGGGGATGCTGAAGGCTGCGTAGGCCAGGATATACAAGGCTGCCACCAGCCCGCTCCTTTCGTGCGGAGCGGCTAGCGGCATTACCAGGCGCAACGCTGCTGCGAAGGCTGCCCCGAAGCCAATCCCGCCCACCACCTGGCCCGCAACCATCAGCCCCAAGCTCCCAGCCAGCACCCCGGAAAGGATCCCCGCAATACCAACGATCGACGCCATAACGCCGAGGATCATTCCGTCCCGGGATCCAGCTCGCATGAATGCAAGGCCGGCGACTGCAGAAGCCGCCGGCCCAACAAATACCGTGAATCCGATGAGGAGTCCGCTGTCGATGTGGAAGGCATGCCGCACGATGGATGGGCCAAGGCCCAAGGACAGCGCTGCAAGCATCCAGCCGGCGGCGACAGCGGGAGCAGCGCCGGCGAACTCGCCGCGGACAGGTCCGGGTACCCTGATTCGGGGAACAAGGGAGCGAAGGGCTCCGTGCCTGCGAATGCCGCTTTCCTGAGCTAGGGCGGTAGCCACAACGCCGAACACGGTTAGGACTGACAGTGTGGTGAAGACGAAGGCGTTCGGCTGCGGTGCATACTCGATGGCAAGACCTGCGAGCAGGGCTCCCACCCCCAGCCCGCCCGCGACACCAACACTTCCCATTACGGTACCCAGCTTTTTTCTGGTGGGCGGTGCCAGCTCCACCAGGGCGGCACTGAAGGCGCTGGTGGCGGCTCCGGTGGCAAGTCCTTGGACAACCCGGGCGGCGATCACGGCGCCAATATCAGTGGCTGTCAGGAACATGATCATTGATACGAGTTGAACGGACAGGGCGCCGAGGAGGACAGGGCGGCGGCCCACATAGTCGGAAAGGGACCCAGCTGTGAGGAGGGCCAGGAGGAACCCGCCGGCATACACCGCAAATGCCAGCGTCAGCAGGGGTGTAGCGAAGTTCCATTGCCGCTGGTAGTACGTCAGTAGCGTGGTGGGTGCCCCGGCCGCGAGATACAGACTGACGAAGGCCGTGGCAGTTCCAGCGAAGGCGAAACCTTTCGGACGTCGGGTCGTCCTCCTGTCTTCTGTCTGTAGATGAGCTGAGGTTTGTGGTGCGGACATGATGGACTCCGGTGCGGCGGTTGAAGGAATGGGACAGGTCATTCAGATAAGGACGGAATTCTGCCCTCAGGGGCAGTTGTCAGGCAGCGGCTTCATAAAGGCCGGACTCCGCACGTGAGCATGCGCCGGGGAATGAAGACGCTAGTGCCGGCCAGCGGGACCGGGACGGCCGCGAGTAACCGCACGTTGATTCTGTCGATTCCCCGGTGTGAGGAGGGATCGCCGCAAGTTACCTCGTGGAACGCCTTTTTATGAGCTGTAGGTCGATGCGCTGATTTTCGATCGGGTAACTATTCCCCCGCAGATTCTTATTCAGAAGATCCAGTACCGCTTCGGCGGACCTGTGTGTATTAATTCGCAGTCCTGTGATAGGTACCTCGGCGAATTCAGCTAATGGCCCATCTGTCATCGTGGCGATCATGAGCTCTTCTGGAACCGCTATGGACGCCTCGAGGGCAGCATCGAGAACGCCCGCCGCAAAGATACTTGAACTGGTCATGATGGCGTCCGGCGGACTGGCGATCCGAAATAGTTTCGCGGAGATTGCTGCCGCTACCGCTCTGCCACCCCCTGTGTCTGCGACCCGAAGCAGGGGGGCGGCAGCCGTCGATCCGACGAAGTGCATGTAGGCGGAGATGACACCTCGCCTGTACATGTTGTCCGTGCCCCCCACAAGAAGCGCAGTACGTTCAGAACCGCTTTCACGGAGGTGCTGCAAAAGCTGGATTGTCGATTTTTCGTACGCGGCACCAACCCACCAGTGAAACTCGCGCAAGCCAGGATCAGGATCGTACGAGACTACAGGTAGGCCCGATGCCAGGATTTTCCGCAAAGATTCGTCCTGATGATTGGGGGCAATTAGGATGCACCCGTCAAGACGCGAGACACTGCCCACGACATCATCTATGTCGCGGGCAGTGAGCGCATTGAATCCCCGTGTCATTGCGGCCAGAGCTATGGCTCCGGCGAGATTCGCAAATGAAGTGGTGCCAAACTCAGATGAATGCAGCGACTCCGGGGGACGAAGCAGGATAGCCACGTTGCGCTGCGCCGATTGATTTGTGTAACCAAGGCTGGCTGCGATCCGCCAGATTTTTTGCTTGGTTTCAGGTGCGACGTATCTCTTACCGCTGAAGCTGTGGGATGCTGTCGTCAGCGACACCCCTGCAGCTGCGGCCACGTCTCCCAGACGGGCGGTATTTTTCCCCGGCTTAGGCGAGGGCTCGGTCCCTGTTGTGGTCATCAATTTCAGCGTTCGATAGGTGCGCCGTCTCGCGCAGTCCCAGTGAGCATAGTACGAGCACAAGCATCGCGAAAGATCCGTAGACCGCTACGGACAGAGGGTTGTTTCCGGAGACGACCAGCAGACCCGTGGCCACGAATGAAGCAGTTCCGCCGCCCAGGGCTGCACCTATCTGATATGCAACAGACATGCCGCTGTATCGCATTCGGGCAGGGAACTGTTCACCGAGGAATGTAGGAACCGGGCCTTGGGTGACACCGGTTAACACGCCGATTATTGCGAAGCTGACCACGACCATAATGATGCTGTGAGTGTTCACCATTGGGAAGTAGAGGTGCAGAAAACCTGCCATCGCGAGTCCTCCGGAAACCATGACCTTCTTGCGGCCGTACTTGTCTGAGAGGAGGGCAAAGAACGGTGCGCTCAGAATCAGGAGTGCACTGAATACTAGCTGACCCACGAGGCTCTCGGTTGAGCCATAACCGATGCCCTTGAGGTAGGAGAGGAAGAATGTGAAGGCGATGTAAGCAATCGTGTTGTACCCGTAGCTGACCCCGAGTGCCAGAAGTATGGTGCGGGGGCTGCGTCGGATGGCAGCTACGAGAGGCATTCCGTGTCCTTCGTTAGCAGGCTTCTTTTCCTCCGGCATTGCCATCCTGGCGAAGAGGCCGATGATGACGAGAACGCCGCCGATAAGGAACGGAATTCGCCAGGCGAAGGGAGTCAGCTGGCCGCCGAAGGCAAGACTTATGAGCGTGAACACGCCAACGCCGAGCAGCGTCCCGATGCCGATCCCGGTGCTGGTGAAACTACCCCAGAGACCCCGACGGTTGGGGGGAGCATTTTCCATACCAAACAGGGCCGCGCCGCCCCATTCGCCACCTGCTGCGAAGCCCTGCACAAGTCGCAGCGCTACGAGCAGTATCGGCGCCCAGATACCGATGGTGGCAAAGTCCGGGAGTAGTCCGATGAGGAAGGTGCTTACACCCATGGTCACCAGGGTAAGGATAAGCATTCGTCGCCGGCCGAACTTGTCCCCGAAGTGACCGATTATGACTCCTCCCAGCGGACGAGCGATGAAACCTGTTCCGAAAGCAGCAAAGGCAAAGAGCGTTCCGATGATGGGTTCGACGGAGGGAAAGAAGACGGTGTTGAATACCAGACCTGCGGCCAAGCCGTAGATAAGGAAGTCATAGTATTCAAGGGCGGTTCCAAGCCCTGAAATGAGAAAGGCACGAAGTGGTGACACTTTGCCCGGTTTGTTACCCCCGACGGTACCTTGGATTTCGACGTTTTGTTGCATGACAGTTGGTCTCTCAATCTCCGTAAGCTGCGGATTCGATTGCGGATGATGTTTTCCCATCGCTGGTGATCGCAATGTTTGGACGGGCGTAGTCGATGGCGTAAGGGTCGTTGACCTCAGGAATGACGGTGCACCCCAGATCCTGCAGAAAATGCGCGTCAGGAAGAAGCGTTTTGGGCACTGTAATCGTCGTGCCGCTGGCGTCAATACGTGGTTGTTGCAAGGCCTCCTCGGCCGTCATTCCTTCATCAACCAGGTTGATGATTAATTGGGCGACAGCACTGATGATGCGTCGGCCGCCAGAGGCCCCCACGGCCATGCTTCTCCTACCGTGAGTGACGATGCACGGTCCCATGTTCGCAACGGGTCTCGCTCCCCCAGCTATGCTGTTAGCTGCTTGGGGTAAAGCATTGAACCAAGCCATCGCCGAGTCAAAAAGCAGACCGGTGCGAGGACAAATCACACCACTACCAAAATGATTTGCTGCCGTATGGGTGATAGCTACCGTACGGCCTTGAACGTCCGTTGCGGATATGTGAGTAGTTCCACTGGTGGGCGCCGATGCACCGAGAGGAGACCAATCTGGTGCGGTCCCCTCAGGAGCAAATGAGGGCTCATGCGGCCTACGGGTGGCAAACGTGCGCCAGGGAACGTCATCGTTCCAATGATCGACGTCATCACCATGGGCACAGAGAGCTGCGATGCCAGCAATGTAGGACGGATCCAGCAATCCCCGCTCCGGGACGGACACGAAGTCTGGGTCACCCAACCAGTGATAGCGATCGGCAAACGCATGGCGGATGGCCAAAGCAAGGCTTCTCAGTCTCTCGGGCCTCTCCTTTCCTTTGGAAACGTCGGGATAGATGGACTCCCATATCTTAAGGATCTGCAACTCAGTCAGCCCACCACCTGGAGATCTGGGCACGGATACGTGAGCCCCGCGGTAATGGATGCTTTTTGCCGGGCCGATTGATGGCGCGGACGCCTTGAAGTCCTCCATGGTCAGAAGACCTCCGATCTCTTTTGAGGACATCACCATACGTGCGGCGACTTCCCCATCCGTAAGGGTCCGCAGGGACGAAGAGGCTACCTGTTCAAGCGTTGCCCCCAACTCCTGTTGGCGGATCCTCTCTCCCTCGCCAAAGGAAGGACCGTAGAACCGCTGCGAAGACCGTCCTCGTGGCAAGCCATCGTCGGCAAGAAAAATCCGAGAGCACGTTGGGTCTTTTTTAAGTCGCTCAAGGTCGCTCATGGCATTAAGAACAAACCACGAGTCCGACCTGAATCCTTCATGGGCAGACTCGATGGCCGGCTGGCATACGTCTTTCCTGGAGAGCCGCCCCCAACGCTCCTGCGCAGATAGCAGACCGAGAAGGGTTCGGGGAACTCCGTTGGCACGAGGGCCATCTACGTTTGCGTTGTCCCTGACTGAGTGGATACCCAGAATCGCGGCAGCTGGCGCGCGGGAATCCAGAAGGAACATTTCGGCGGTTGCCGCTAGTGGAGCCTTGGGCCCGAATTCCACGGACTGCGGCGGTGCTGCAGTGCCGTCGCTGTAAAGAAGGAAGCCAGAGCCGGCAAGAGTGGTCTCCGTTGGTTCTATGACTCCGGCGACTAGGGCTGCGGCCACGGCGGCATCGACGGCGTTACCACCCTTGTGGAACATCTGCAGCCCAGCCTGGACACTTTCTTCTCGTGCGCAGACAACGGAACCCAGTTGGTCATCCGCTCTAGTGGAGACGGGTGTGAGTGCTCGAGTATGCGATCGCAATTGCAAACCTCCGGATCGATGATCTTCATTCATGTAAAAGTCTATGATTTAGGTCACGTGCCGCCCCTAGATTTTGCATAATTTTGTACCGGCCATTACTGCGAGGACTTGGGGCCAACTGATGCTCTTGATTGGGCGCCACAGCAGGGGTCTCTCCTGCGGCGATCTCAAGTGCTCCGGCCTTGCCGGGTCCCATCTCAATAGTCCCGAATATCATTGAGGCCCACTATCAGGCGTCTTGGGCGGATCCCACACGCTATTGGCGTTGCCTTCCGGGCAAGCCCAATGGCCGCGGCCACCCGGAGGTCGAACTGATCCAAGCTGTCGTGCTTCTCTCGGCCAGTGGGGCGTGGCAAATATCACTCAAGCCCTTGTCAACTCATACATTCGGAACTATATTTTTCTCAGGCTCCCACTCGGGTAAGGCACTGAAATGGCCGCCACCCTCAGGCAGACCCTTTGAGTAAGTCCACCGCCAGTGGTTGGATGCAACTCACCCACTGCGGATCGCCACCATGCCTTCGCCTCACTTCATCTATTGGAAGGAACCCATTATGGGCTCGTCTGTCGCTATTAGATCCGCTGCCGTCGTCGACGGAACCGGTGGCATTGTCCGTACTGGCCATACCGTCCTGGTGGAGAACGGTCGCTTCAGCAAGATTGGGCCTGATGGTTCCTTCGAGATTCCCGCTGGCGTAGATCTTGTCGATGGCACGGGAAAGTGGCTCATCCCGGGCTTCGTCAACGGAAATGTTCATCTCCTGGACGGCATCATGATGATGGGAACGGGGGGTATTGAATACCTCTCAAGATGGGAGGGGCAGTTCCACGAAGTATGTGAGGAAGCTGCTCAGTTGGCCCTCAAGGCTGGTTGCACGACTGTCTTTGATACCTGGAACGGGCACCAGCCTGTGCTCACCGCCAGGGACCGCATCAATGCAGGTGCCATCGAAGGTCCCCGGATCTTTGCAGCGGGAAACATTGTCGGTATGGGCGGTCCATTCAGCCTTGACTTCAACCACATGGCCAGATCAGTCATCAGCAAAACGTTTGCCGATCGTATGGACTCCTTGTTCGATGCCGGCGTGGGCGCTGAAACAAGCTTGATGTCACCAACTGAAATACGGGCCGTCATCCGGGACTATATCGGCACGGGAGTCGACATGGTCAAGATCGCCATCAGCGATCACCTTTTCGGGGTCACTCATGGCAACCGCTCCTATCTGACATTCAGTGAACGGGTCCTTCGGGTGCTCGCTGAGGAAACAAAGTCAGCAGGTTTGCCTCTACTGACTCACACTCAATCAGTGGAGGCAGTCCAGATGGCAATCGACTTGGACGCAGATCTCATGATCCACGCAACCCTGACTTCCCAGGCTCCCCTCGATGGCGACATTGTTGACCAGATCGTAGCCAAAGGCATCCACTGCGGCGTGCAGTCCGTGACCCACCCGTACCAAGAGAAACTGGAGGCCGTTGGCCACCCGATGGCTGGCTACGGTGGATTCCAGCACATTCTGAACGAGAAAATGCTGATTACCGCCGACGCCCCGATAGTACTAGGGACGGACGCCGGCTGTACGTCCCGTGACGTTCTTACCGATACTGGTGAGATTGGCGACCGTGAACGCCCGTGGAGCATCGGAACCGACCACTTCGCATGGGCCCGCGCGCTCCATCAGAAAGGCATGTCACCTTCCTCAATACTTCAATCCATGACAAGCAAAGTCGCCACCGCCTACAACAAGGGTAATGACCTCGGGACGGTGGAGGTTGGAAAACTTGGCGACTTCCTGCTTCTCGACAGCAATCCGCTCGAAGATGTCCGTAATCTCGAAAGCATTGAGGCGATCTATAAAGAGGGCCGGCTTATCGATCGGCAGGCGTTGCCCACACGGCCTCTGGTCACAGCTCCAATAGGTACACGCTAGCCAGGATGGTCGTTGCTTGGACAGATGATCAGGCAACGACCATCTTCTTGCCAGAAACTGAAACCACAGCGCTGGATGTTGAAGGCAAGCGCCCTGCCTTGCCGGTGCCGGCGAGGCCACTACCCATGAGGTCGACTGTGGCCGGATAACTACTGCCGGTGCACGTGCATGTGGCCAGGGCCGAACTATTCGCGGTGCGCGGCGTACTGCCAGGCCGGCCGCCTGTATGGCCATCAGTTGCATGGTTGCAAGTTCGCCCTGCACCTAGCCAGTCCTTCCTGCGCAATCTGGGACGCGGCCACGGGCGGCCAAACTGTTGGCGTTGCGCGGAGTTTACTATCAGGACGGATCGAGTACATACAGTCCAACCTTCAAGGTGCGTGCTAAACGCCGATTTCACTCACACGGCTGTTGCCCTACGGGACGCCCTGATCATTCCCGGCACCCTGGTCACGTCGTTGAAGTTACCTAGAACGCAAGGGCTTCGGATGTCGGCAAGGCAGTAACCCTGCCAACCAGCTCGCTCCAGAGCGGTCCCAAATCACCATGAAGCGGGGCCAACTGGGCTTTCAGTGGAGCCCGCACTTGGAGGCTCCCTTGACTGTGTTACTACGTTATCCGCGTCTCAGAGCGCCTCTCAAAAGACGCGGCGCTCAGATGATTCCCACAGTAGCGAGCCGAATACTTCACCGGTCCTCATCACAGAGTGGCACGCCTGTGAAGACAATTGCCATTGCTGCCAAGGGGTGGAATCGGTCTGGCGCCTTCCGGCAGCCATTTCCGCACACCATCGCCCCAATCCAGACACATCTATTGCCACACTTTTTGACCCAAAACAATCTAGCTACCGCCTAACGCAAGATCACCTGTCGTAGCACCCTTAGAGAGGACATATCCCATGCGCGTATTGATGTACGGCCTTGGATCTGTAGGAACCACGCTAACCAAAATGCTGCTGAAGCGAGAAGCCACCATCGTCGGTGCAATCGTCGCCTCAGACTCCAAGGACGGCAAGGACGTCGGCGACCTCATTGGCCTGCCCCAGCCCCTTGGGGTCAGGGCCTACACTGACGCAGATGAGGCGCTTGCCCTCAAACCAGACTTGGTGGTCATGAGTATCGCAAGCTATATGGATGACATGTATGAGCCACTTCGACGCTGTATCTTCGCTGGCAGCAATGTCATCTCACTTTCAGAGGAGCTGCTTTACAGCTGGCACACCGACTCCAAGAGGACGGCCGAGCTTGATACCCTCGCCAAAGAGCAAGGTGTCCGGGTGTTGTGTACCGGTCACCAGGACGGCTACTGGATTTCCCTCGTGTCCGTCCTAATGGGCACCGCCTTCTCCATTGACGCTGTCCATGGGCGTTGCAGCTGGAACGTCGACGACTTTGGCGCCGAGTTGGCCCACGACCAGCAGGTGGGCACGACTCCAGAAGAATTCGCTGCATGGTCCGGGGCCGCGTCGAACCGGCCTCCAACATTTGGCCGCACCTCCCTCCATGCCCTCGCCGCCATGGCAGGGCTCGAAATCAAAGAGTCCACCACAACTACTCGCGCGGACGTGGCCGCCACGCCCGTTTTCTGCAGAGCTCTGGATCGGGAGATCCCTACCGGCCAGGTGATCGGTTTCACTGACATCGACGAGGTTACGACCACGCAGGGAATCACCCTCCATCTGGAGATGACCGGCAAGGTCTATACGGCGGGCGAAACCGACTCTAACCACTGGGAAGTCCGCGGCGAACCCACCGTGAGCATCCACAGCGATGACCTCGCCACTCACTACACCACGTGCGGAACATTACTCAACCGCATTCCTCAGCTGCTAGCCGCGGGCCCGGGTTACCTGACGATTGACCAGCTCCCCCAGCTTCGCCACCAAAAGACGCTGGGCTGAAACGTCGCTACCTCTAGGTCCAGGGCGCCGGTCCGCTTCAGGAACATACATACTTGACGAAGGACGCGTACCACTCTGGCCCATTCCTGAGAGTGCCGTCTCCGGTACGGACGCCCAGAAGAATCATGGCGTGTTGACTCTTGTCCGATAAGAGCCTATAACTCCGATTGACTGGTCGAGGGGTGAAGACACCGGTTGCCGGGACAACGGATTAGGTACGTGCGCGTGAGCGAACTCCAGTACGAAATACGCTAGCTCGAATGCCAGGTTTTGGATCGAGTGTTCACGGACAGACCTCACAGGGAGGGACACAGTTAGGCACGAATTCGGATTTCCGCTGACCATGAAGGCTCCAGGGCAGGAGGATCCCTTCCTCCGGGTATTGGGCAATTCTAAGTCGCAAGATTCAGTGGAACTCGTAATCCGCCTCCGGTGCTTATTGGGACTGTTCCGCTAGCTCGGCCTCGTTGCCGCGGTTGGGAGAGTTCGCGCCACGTTTCGCCACGGTTGAAGTCGTCCCACACGCTGAGCAACTCGTGGACATCGCCACCGCTGAGTGCCTGCCATGGGTCTGCTTCCGGTACGGTCGCTGTCGCCGGCCTTGGTACTTGTCCCCGGACTGACAGCACGACGTTCAGCTGCCATCCAGACGGTCTAACGGATGCAAAAGACTTCAATTGCGGACACGTGGGAGAGCCTGATGTGCCCCTTGGCCAAAGGCACTCGACGTATCAGTATCTTGTCACTAGAACTTTTCCCCATCACGAGCAACGGATGCCCAGCGGGACACAGGACAGTAAACGCGGCATGCTCCTTTGGATAGACGGTACCGGCGGATCGCCTCAGTGACGACCTTAGCCCAAGACCGAGGCGGCCTGTGTTAAGGCCGTGATGGTGGCGCTGGAACTCGCGGTGGCGCAGGCCGGGGGTGACCCGGACCGCGCAGTCGTTGTTGCGGTTGAACCGGCGGGTCGGCTTTGACTGCACTGGGTGTGCGTGGCCAGAGTCGGACAAGAAGCGCAAGGCGGCCGAGTTCTGCGAGAACGGCGCCAAGGGCGATGCCGAGGAATACACCCTGGGTACGGTCGGCGCCGAGTTCTGGGCGAAGCACTCCATCGCCGAGCTGTCCACCAAGACCGAATACTGGCTGGATCTCCTGATCCGACGCGTTCGAGCTGATCGGCGAACACGTCCGGGCTTCCAGCCCTGACCGGTGCGTGTTCTACACCTTCTGGCGCACCGCGAACGAGACAGCCTTATGTACCAGCTGTTCACCCGGGCCCTGGGTACCAACAACCTGCCTGACTGCTCGAACATGTGGCCGATGAATACCTGCAGATCAAAGTGGGCGGGGACCTGGCCCTGTTCCAGGCCCTTGGCCACCTGCTCCTGGCTGAGGAGGAACGGAACCCGGTTTCTGTCGTCAACCTTCCTTCATCGACGCCCAGACCGACGGGTTCAAGGCCTACCGCCTCGAAAGATCTGTCCGACGTGGTGCGAAAGTCCTGACAGCTAGTCCAGCCATCCCTCCCCTGCGGGGGTAAGTGCAAAGGGGGGTATGTGGTGACCTATACCAACGAGAGGCTCGATGCGGAGCCGAGAGAGTCTCAGGAATGATATTCGCCATCCTTCGGCCGTCCGGACGTACTCTTCTTCATAGTGTCCGTATCCCCTGATCCCCCACATACCTGGTACGTGAAAGCCCTGCTCTTCGCGCGAGTCGGGCTCCCAAGTCAGCTGGTCAAACATGCTCCAAATGCCGCGAATCGAGTTATCGGATCTGGGCTCAAGTTGAGGCATGAATCCTTGGTGAATGGATACCACACCCGACATGTAGGACGACACGGCCTCAACGAACGTGTCCGGGTCAGCTGGCGAGAAGCTGAAACCCAAAATCCTGGCGTCCGAGGAGAAAAGCGTCCTTAGGTCCGGCCAACGCTTGAGGTCTATATAGCGAAAATAGCGAGCCTTTAGTCGGCGTACTTCTTCATAGTCGTCAGAAGAAATGGTGGTCCATCGCGTCGCTGCCATGAAACGACTCTATCGAGAGCGAAGACCATCTGTTTCGGCGATCTGTACAGACAAAATCGGATGTGTGGACGAACTGTACGGTGTCTCGCGTTTATGACCTCCTTACGATCATGGGACAGCCTGATTCTCCCAAGCAGCATTCAACGTTCAGGCAGTCACAGTCTGGGCCACGCTAAAAGAAGGGGCAATTATGCAGCTCCAGATAAACCGTTCAAACCGCTTGACCATCATTGCAGATACCGGGCATCACGCCCCTTCCAGCGGTTGGTGGCGGCCTGAGAACGACCCCTTGCCAATCCGTTACCTGCAGCAGGGAGAAATCATGCCGGCGCTCCGGGGCTCACAGACGGTATGGACGCTCCTTCGGGAGTTGGCCCCATTCCTAAAAGATGCCTCCTGGAACACATACTCCTAGCGCGATAAGGCACTTCCCTCTTTGGACTACCCGATTTGAGATAAGAAAAGATCATGAAAAGCAGGGCTCTTGTACAGAGCAAGAAGACCTCCCGGCGCCGCGGATCAACCGAAGAAGCCCTCGGTACTTCCTCTTTGGTTGGCGGTGCGCAGCAGTCCGGGCGTGCAAGCTCCCCCGGGAAGCAAGAGCACTCCGATCGGCGGAGTGAAACGTCACATCGCGCTGCCGCACAGAGCAGCCAGTGCCGCTAGCAGAGCCTCCTCGGTTCTTCCGAAGCCTCACTTTGTGCCGGTGCTCCCGCCTCTGGCAAAAGAACCTTGGGGCCCGCCAACTCTGCTCTGTCGCCGTCGTCATCTACAGCGCTGACTGTGATGGTGCGGCGCTCGTGCGGTCCCCACAGGACATGGGTTCCCTTTCGAGTCCCATCATCGGGTCTGGGCTTAGTTAGGTACGACCATTGCTGGACCTAAGCTAGGCGACCGCTGCTGGGGGGCCATCATGTGGCCTGCCTGCAGGGCAGCCCTTCATGTCCGTCGTGTCCGGAGGATGAGGACATATTTCTAGAATTGCACCGACCAGCGTCTCGACGATGAGGACATAGGGGTCACGGTGGGCGAGCTGGGCACCAGATGTATTACCGGTGCGCGTGACCCCATGGGAACGCCATATTGGCACACTGGTCGGTGCTGAACGCGAGGAGACGATAGTGATCATCACCACCGCGGAAGGCGTCTCCTCATACGCCCCGCTGCCAAAGTATGGCGGCAGAAGGACCGCGGCAATGATAACTCGAAGGAATCATTCCACCGCGTTTCCGTACACCAGTGCGGGAGCGATCTTCCATGCCGGGATGGCGATGGGCTTGCGACTCCAAGGTCGCGGCCGCTCGAGACAGCACCGCGCCGCGTTCGTGGATCGGGGTGCGGTTCCAGGCCCAGGCCCGCTGTGAGGCGCGCGCCGCCAGGACGGCTGTGTCCAGATCCTCAAGGACGGCAACGCCGCCTTCGGCAACTATCTCCTCGGGGCGGCTGGGATTGGCAGAGGTAAGGTGTCCGCCGTTGCCTGTACCCAGTTTCCGTCGATGAGGAGCCTGAGATGCACCGTCCCCGGCCGAACGGGTGCGGTGCCTGACGTGTCGGGTGCATCAACGGCGGCACTCACCGAAAGGCTCCGATACCTGTCAGCTTCTGGCCAAGGATGAGGGTGTGGACCTCGTCAGTGCCTTCGTACGTACGTACGGATTCAAGGTTGTTGGCGTGGCGAAGTGGCGAGTGTTCGAGGGTTATTCCGTTTCCGCCCAGGATCGTGCGTGCTTCACGACAGATTTCGATAGCTTCTCTACAGTTGTTGAGCTTGCCCACGCTGATCTGATGGTTCTGCAGCTTGCCGGCGTCTTTTAGCCGTCCCAGGTGCAATGCGAGGAGGAAGCCCTTGTTAATCTCCAGCGCCATGTTCACGAGCTTCTGCTGGGTTAACTGGTAACCGGCCAATGGTCGTTCGAACTGGAGCCGATTCTTGGAGTAGTCCAAGGCATCTTCGAAAGCGTCCCGCGCGGCGCCCATGGTGCCCCAGGCAATGCCGTAACGCGCCTCGTTGAGGCAGGTAAAAGGGCCGCGGAGGCCAGTGACCTTCGGCAGGACTGCGTCGGCAGGCAGGCGTACGTCATCCAGTGTGATTTCGCATTGAACGGAAGCGCGCATTGACAGCTTCGGCTGAATTGGGGTGGCGGTAAAGCCACGAGTCTGGGTTGGTACCACGAATCCGCGTATGCCATGGTCTGTCTGGGCCCATATAACTGCCACTTGGGCTATGTTGGCGAGTCCGATCCACCGCTTGGCGCCGGTCAATATCCAGTCCTCACCGTCGCGGCGGGCAAAAGTGGCCATGGCAGAGGGGTCTGAACCGGCAGTGGGTTCCGTAAGGCCAAAGCATCCGATGGCGGTGCCGGCAGCCATTTGGGGAAGCCATTCCTCTTTCTGTTCTTCAGAACCGTGCTTCGAGATGGCTGACATGGCCAGAGAACCCTGGACGGAAACGAACGTGCGGATGCCTGAATCCCCGGCCTCGAGTTCGGCTGCGGCCAACCCGTAGTCCACTGCGCTTCCCCCGGCGCAGCCGTAGCCTTTCAAGTGCATTCCGAGCAGGCCGAGTTTGCCGAGATCAGGGACGATTTCCAGCGGGAACCGGGCCTCTTCATACCAGCTGGCGATGTTCGGTTTGATTTCCTCCCGGACATAATTCCGGACCCGGTCGCGCAAGGCGATTTCCTCGGCCGTGAGCAGGGTATCGAAGGAAATCAGGTCCGAGGGCTCGAGTGCGGTAGTGGCCTCGACGTCGGCGGAGCTAGGGGCGAGAGTCATGATGTGGTCCCTCCTGGGCATAAAACGACTTCTGAACGGGCGGCACTTTGGGGTGAAGAGATGAACGTCTTAGTCTCGGGCTGCCGCAGCCAGTCCAGCACGTCTGCGGTGTGCTCACCGAGCGCTGGTGGGGCCTGTGTTCGGGGCGGCAGTGCCGGCGTCCAGGTGATCGGATGGCGGATCTGACGTCCGGTAACGTTCCCGCGGGCGTCATGGACGTGAATGGTTGGCTCCAGGCCCAAGGATTCAGCGTATGCGATGCCTTCATCTATGCCGGCCACCCGGCCGGCTGGTACTCCCACAGAAACCAGCCGGTCCTGCCATTCCTTCGCTCCAGCACCTGCGAGCCCGGCTTCCAGCAGTTTGACAAGTTCCCGCCGATGTTCGACGCGGACAGCGTTGGTGACAAACCGGGGATCAGCGGCAAGCTCCGGATAGCCGATAGCGCGGCAGAGCTTGGCGAATTGTGAGTCGTTTCCCACGGCAACGGCCAGTGGGTCATCCCCTGTGGCAAGAAGTTGATAAGGGACGATGGAAGGGTGGTCATTGCCCAGCCGCGAAGGAGTAACACCGGCGCCGAGGTACGCCTGACCCTGGTTGGCAAGGGCGCCCTGGAGGCTCGATAGCAGATTGACCTCGATCCGCCTACCCCGGCCTGTGGAACTACGCTCGGAAAGAGCCGCGAGGATGCCGATCGTGGCATCTTTGGCTGTCAGTACATCAACCAGGGCGACGCCTACTTTATAGGAGCCGCCCTGGGGGTCACCGGTAATACTCATCAGTCCGCCGACTGCCTGGACGATGAAGTCGTATCCGGGCAGATCACGGCCGCCTTCCGAGCCGAAACCCGAAATTGATGCATACACCAGGCCTGGGTTCTGCTCAGCCAGTGACTCATATCCGAGGCCCAGCTTGGCGAGCCCTCCTGGCTTGAAGTTCTCCACCAGGACGTCGGCGCGGCGTGCCAGTTCCCGGGCAAGCTCCAGGTCCCCGGGGTTGGTCAGGTCGAGGGTGACGGATTCCTTATTCCGGTTGACGCTTTCGAAGTACGTCGCACCTGTCTCTGAGGAAGGTGGCGCCCACTGCCGGGTGTCATCCCCGGTTCCGGGGCGCTCAACCTTGATGACCCGGGCACCGAGATCGGCCAGGGTCATGGTCGCGAGCGGACCGGCGAGCACGCGGGAGAAATCGGCGACGACGATCCCCTCCAGTGGTGCGCCGGAGCCCGCTCCCGACCTCATGGCTGACTCCGCCGGGTCCACCTTCCCCGGAAAATCATGACAATACCGACCGAATGGATGCCTCCAGCACCGCAAGGCCCTCGTCAAGGACGTCCGTTTCGATCCCTAACGGAGGCAGCAGCCGGATGATGTTTCCGTTGGTCCCGCACGTAAGAGTCAGGACACCATGAGCGTTGGCTGCCTTCGCGGCCGCGACAGCAAGGTCTCCACGGGGCCCTGAGGCATCGCGGAACTCGATCGCCATCATTGCACCCCTACCGCGAACGTCTGCGACGCCGTCAAGTTCTACAAGTGGCTCCAGGCGGCGCCTGACTGCGGTTTCGATGGCAGCCGCGTTCTTCAGAAGCTTGCCGTCTTCGAGGAGTTCGAAGACAGCCAGAGCCGCCTCGCACGCTACGGGGTTGCCGGCGTAGGTCCCGCCGAGGCCGCCGGTATGGACAGCGTTCATCAGTTCGGCGCGGCCGGTAGCAGCCGAAAGAGGCAATCCGCCGCCAAGAGCTTTCGCGGACAGTGTGATGTCGCCGGCAATACCTTCGTGCTCGGAAGCGAACAGCGTGCCGGTGCGGCCCATTCCGGCCTGGATCTCATCGATCACCAGTACGATGCCGTGGCGGGTCGCGATTTCACGAATACCTTCCAGGAACCCGGGGGCCTGGACAATGAAGCCGCCCTCGCCCTGAATCGGTTCGATAACCATAGCGGCAAACGTTTCGGCGCCGTGTTCTGCCAGAAGCGCCTCGATTTGTTCCAGTGCCTTCCCCGGTCCGTCAGGAGAGGTGTGGGCGGGCGCCGTCGGTCCGCGGAAGACAGAGCCCGGCAGCGGTCCGAAGTTGAGCCGGTACGGGTTCTCCTTGGCCGTCATCGCCATCGTGAGCTGGGTACGGCCGTGGTATGCCTCGTCGAACACGAGAACATTGGGCCGGCGCGTGGCGGCCCGGGCGACCTTAATGGCGTTTTCCACCGCCTCCGCGCCGGTGGTGAACAGCGCGGTCCGCTTCTCGAAGTCGCCGGGGGTGTGCTCGTTGAGCCACCGGCAGACTTCAACGAAGGACGCGTATTCGGTCACCATGAAGCAGGTGTGGGTGAAGCGCTCAAGCTGGGCGGCGGCGCGCTTGGCCACCTTCGGGTTTGCAGCGCCAACGCTGGTCACGGCAATGCCTGAAGCGAAATCAATAAGATGGTTGCCGTCAACGTCTACGAGCAGCGCGTCCTGCGCGTGGTCAATGAACACGGGCAGAGTGATACCAAAAGCGTCGGTGACGTGCTGGCGGCGTTCGGCCTCCAGTTCGCGGGAACGTGGACCCGGAAGCTCGGTGAGCAGGCGGCGTGCTGTGGCCTTAACGGCGGCGGGATCTTTGGCCTGGTTTGCGGCGAGTTCTGATGTGACAGTCATAGGTCCTCCTCGTGTGGTGAAATCCACGATAGGGACAGTCCGGCGACGTGTCGTTGGACGATATGTCCAGAGATATTCAAGGATCAGTCACAACGTACAAAAGGCGGTCGCCTATGATTTACCCATGATCACCCTCGCAAGGCTTGTTGAGGCTGCAAAGCGCGACTTGGCGCCCTACTGGCCGGTCCCGCTCCCCCGCGTCGAACTAACAGGCGTGCACGTCTCCGAGCTGGAGGATCCCACGATGTTCCTCTACGGCGGCGAGCTCCTCCTCACCGTCGGACTGCAGCTCACCGGCTTGGATGGAGACGCGCGTCAAGAGTCCGCAAGAAACTATGTGCAACGTCTGGTGGAAGGCGGCGTGGCCGCTTTGGGTCTCGGCCTGGGCTCAGGACATGCCATGGTGCCGGACGAACTGCGTGCGGCCTGCGTGGAAGCAGGCCTTCCTCTTCTGACTATTCCCCGCGAGTCCCCGTTCCTGGCAGTGTCGCGCGCATACTGGGAGCTTGTAAGGCAGGGCGGCGAAGCCGAACTCACCGCACTGCTAGGGCTTCAGGTGGAACTGACGCGCGCCGCCGCGCAGGATGACGCTGAACCGGAGATCGTCCGGGAACTGTCCCGCGCTCTGGGGACATGGGTTGCATACCTTCCTGAAGACGACCGGGCGCCATCCTCGGCCGCCAACGGCGCTGAACTTCCGCCGGGACTACTGAGCGAACTCATGCGGGAATCTACCATGCTGCGGAACGCGCGCCGGGGTGCCACCGGCAACATACAACTAGCGTCCGGTACCGCATCCCTCTACCCGGTATCTGACGGTCCAACAGCCTCGGGCTACCTGGCGTTAGGCAGAAACGGGCAACTGGCTGCTGCCGAGCGGCACTTGTTCCTCACCGCATCCACGCTCCTGGCGGCCAGAGCAGCCGGACAGCGCAGCGCCGCGGCTGAGCGTCGACGCGCTGAAGGTATGCTCGCAGCGCTGGTTCTGGAAGGACACGACGATGCAGCCCGGTTCCTTGCAAAGCAGATGGGCTCGGACCCGCTACCGGAAACAGCCTTCGTCGCCGTCCTGCCCGATAGCGAACAGCTGGTGGCGCAGCACGCTCTGTCCGGGCTGGTACTCGAACGTTCCGGTGTTGTATTTGTGCTTCAGGCAGCATCGAGTCCCTATCCTGCGCTGCCGAAGGGTGTCCGGGGTGCATGGGGTGGTCCGATGCCTCTACGGCGCCTTCACGAAATCGGATCGCAGGTGGCCGAGGTCGCCGCCTTAGCGCCCGCCGGTCAGCTGATACGCGTTGGCCATGGCCTCGACCTGCCGGCAGATGAATGGGTGGATGAACTGGGCTCCCACACGGGGCAGCTACTTGAAACGGTCCGCTCCTACCTGGCCCACCGTGGACAATTTGAGGCTGCCGGCCGTGAACTGGGAGTGCACCGGAACTCGGTCCGCTATCGAATTGCCCAAGCAAAGGAACTGCTGGGGGTTAACCTGGATGACCCCGATGTAGCCGCCCAACTCTGGCTCGCCCTCAGAGGACGGCCGCAAGAATCGCGCAAAGAATAGGGGGCCAGAACCTTGCCGCCCGGCCTGCCCTAGTTGACCAGACTCTGCGAAGGACCGGTCCGGAGCTCCGAAAAGTCTGCACAGCTCCTGCTGCCCTCCCGGATAACAGCAGAAGCTCGAGGGCCGATTATCGCTCCGGTCAAGCCGGGGACACGCTGCCCCTGCTGGCGGGAGTTTGACTGATTGTACAAAGAGTGAGCAATTTATGGAGGTTCAGCACCTCGACTGGCGTTGTTCAGTTGCCTAGTCTCGGGGGACCGCCCGTAGAGCCCCACCGAAAGAGATGTTGATCCGATGAGTCAAGCCCTGTTCGAGCCGATAACGTTGCGCGGCGTTGAAGTTCGCAACCGCATCTGGGTGCCCCCCATGTGCCAGTACGTCGTTGACAAGCGCGACGGTGTGCCCACGGATTGGCACTTGCTACACCTAGGGTCGTTTGCGCGCGGCGGAGCCGGAGCGATCATTGTCGAAGCAACCGGTGTCGTCCCGGAAGGACGTATCAGCCCCCACGATCTGGGACTCTGGAATGACCGGCAGCGTGACGCGTTCGGACCCATCACCACGCTCGTGCACTCGCTCGGTGCGAAGATCGGCATCCAGCTCGCTCACGCTGGCCGCAAGGCATCAACTCATCCCCTGTGGGGCACTACCCGGGATGGGTCCATTCCGCTCAACGAGGGAGGCTGGCAGACCGTCGCGCCCTCCGCAATCGCCTATCCGGGCCTGGACGAACCCGTCGCCCTTGACCACGAAGGCATCCGCGGGATCGTCGACGCGTTCGCCAGAGCGGCTCGCCGGGCTGTCGATGCCGGTTTTGACATGATCGAGATACACGCTGCACACGGCTACCTCCTCCACGAATTCCTCTCACCCCTGAGCAATCAGCGTGATGACGAATACGGAGGATCGCTTGAGAACCGAGCCCGGCTGCTCGTAGAAACCGTTGACGGCATCCGTGCCGCCATCAGCAACGACGTTCCCGTGCTGGTCCGGCTGTCGGCGACCGACTGGACAAACGGTGGCGTAACTATTGAGGAGACCTGCCGGGTCGTCGAGTGGCTAGCCGAGCATGGCGTCGACCTGGCGGACATCTCCACGGGTGCGAACATCCCGGCCGGCATCCCGGCCGGTCCCGGGTACCAAGTGCCCTTCGCCACCGCGGTCAAGAACGCCACAGGGCTGCCCACCGCCGCCGTTGGCATGATCGATGACCCCCGGCAAGCCGAGCAGATCATCGCTACCGGGCTGGCGGACGTGGTAATGGTCGGCCGAGAGTTCCTCCGCAATGCGAACTTCGCCCTCCACGCAGCAGACGCTCTCCGCGTCGACCTTCCCTATCGTCCACGCCCCTACCTGCGGGCGTACCACTAACTTTCTTCCCGGAAGGAACGACGGGGTATTTGGAGGATTAGCCGTATATCTAGGGTTGACCGACAGAGGTCATGAATGGGGTTACAGACCCGAGCGGCGGACCTCGCTGCCACGTGATCGACTGAACTCTCCCTACCCGGGGATCCAGCACTTCTAGAGACCGGCTCGATCGTCTCCCCTTTACCTGCCGCTGGATACCTCACCTCCAAGGGAAGTGGCCAAGCGGCGCGGTGCGCCAGTTTCGCTGACGCCGCATTGATGCTCGGCGCTCCGTCCAGTCATACGGTTACTTCTGGTTGCATACTCGATGCGAGCACTATTTGACGGATTGTACAAAGAGAAGCTCATGAATCTACTTTCCGCATCATGACGGGGACTCTTTGTCTGTCTACTCTCGAGGGACAGCCCTTTATTGGAGGAACTCCCCACTCGGGACGGGAGGAACGATGAGAGCAGCACGGCAAACCACCAAGGCGCCGCAGCGCAACACGGTCCCTCCCCAAACCCGCCCCCCGCCCAGCTTCACTGCATCACTGCATCACTGAGAGGACAATCGTGACGATCGAAGATATGAAGTCAACCGCGACGCCGGCCACCGGCACCAGGACCATACGCGGGGCTGTACTTGAGGCCATCGGGGAAGAGCGGCCTTACGCGGACACCCGTCCCATTCATGTGGAGAACCTTGAACTCGAAGGCCCTGGCAAGGGCGAGATTCTCGTCCGCATCGAGGCGGCCGGCGTATGCCACTCCGACCTTTCCGTCGTCAACGGAAACCGGCCACGACCAGTACCGATGCTGCTCGGCCACGAGGCAGCCGGCATCATTGAGGAATTAGGCGAGGACGTCAATGACCTCTCCCTGGGTCAGCGCGTCGTTATGACTTTCCTCCCTCGGTGCGGTGAATGCTCCGGATGCAACTCAAACGGCAAAACGCCGTGCGAGCAGGGCAGCGCTTCCAATACTGAGGGAACGCTACTGGGCGGGAACCGCAGACTCTCCCGCGCGGGTCAGCCTGTCCAACACCACCTCGGAGTCTCTGCGTTCGCCACCTATGCAGTGGTCTCCCGCCGTTCCGTTGTGCCGGTCGGGTCCGACGTCCCGGCGCACATCGCCGCTTTGCTCGGATGTGCCCTTCTCACCGGCGGAGGAGCGATCCTCAACGTCGCCAAGCCGACGCCTTCCTCCCGGGTAGCCATTGTCGGTCTCGGCGGGGTAGGCATGGCGGCACTCATTACGGCCATCGCCACCGGAGTTGAACACGTCGTCGGCGTCGATACCTTGCCGGCCAAACTTGAAGCCGCCCGGAACCTTGGTGCCGCGGACGCCATGACCTCTGCTGATGCCCTGGAACGCGGCGAAAAGTTTGACGCCGTCATCGAAGCCGCCGGACACCCACGCGCTCTGGAAGCTGCTATCGCACTGACTAAGCCCGGCGGCATCACTGTCACCGTGGGACTGCCGGCGCCGGGCCAGTCGGTCTCCATCGACCCCCTGACCCTTACAGCAGAGGCCCGGTCGATCGTGGGCAGCTACCTCGGCTCGGCAGTCCCGGAACATGACATCCCGATCTACGAACAGCTGTGGCGATCCGGCCAGCTGGCCGTTGAAGGACTTGTCTCAGACACTATCCCGCTCGAAGAAATCAACCGTGCCATGGACACGCTCGACGGCGGCCACGCACTGCGCCAGATCATCACCTTTTCCTGACCAACCACATTCCAGTTCTGAAGAGAGAACACCATGACCTCCACAAATGACCACATCTACAGCGCTATCATCATCGGTGCCGGATTCGGCGGCCTGGGCCAGGGAGCCCAGTTCGCCCAGGAAGGCATCGAGGACTTCCTGATCCTCGAGCGCGGCAACGATGTGGGAGGCGTATGGCGCGAAAACACCTATCCCGGTGCCGCATGCGACACGCAAGCCCTGGTTTACTGCTACAGCTACTTCCTGAACCTCAAGGTAACCAGGATGTTTGCCGGCCAGGAGGAACTCCAGGGCTACCTGCGTTCCATGGTTGAGGAATTCGGGCTCGGCAAGCACATCCACTTCGGCCAGAACATCACCGCGACTCAATGGGACCAGGACCGCCGCCTTTGGACGGTACACACGGCTGACGGCGCGGAGTTCCTGACCCGTTCGGTGGTGGCTGCCTGGGGCCAGCTGAACGAACCAAACATCCCCGACTTCCCCGGCACCGAAACCTTTGAAGGCGTGGCCTTCCACTCCTCCAAGTGGCGGCACGACCTTGACCTGACCGGCAAACGCGTCGCTTCCATCGGCTCCGCTGCAACTGCCGTTCAGTACGTGCCCGAGGTTGCCAAGATCGCATCGAACCTGACCGTCTTCCAGCGCTCCGCAAACTACATCCTCCCCCGCGACCAGTACATCTTCACCGAGGAAGAGAGCGCCCGCTTCCAGGAAAACCCGGACGCTTACCGCCAGTTGCGTCAGGAAATCCACGAATTCCGCGAAGCCGGATTCGAACGTACCCGCCGGCACACCGCAGCTTCCGAGGAAGGTGTCGGACTGGCCCGCCAGCACCTCGAGACCCAGGTCTCCGACCCGGAACTGCGGGCCAAACTCACGCCCGACTACGACTTCGGTTGCAAGCGCATCCTACGGAGCGACGATTTCTACCCCGCACTGACCCGCGAGAACGTAGAACTCGTGACAGAGGCAATCACGGAATTCACTCCCCGTGGCCTGCGCACCGCTGACGGCGTCGAGCACGAATTTGATGTCATTATCTACGCCACCGGGTTCAAGAGCCACGCGTTCATGGGATCCATGCGCGTCTCAGGGCGGGACGGAATCGGCCTCGACGAGCGGTGGGGTAACGCCCCGGAAGCCTACCTTGGCATCACAGTGGACAACTTCCCCAACCTCTTCCTGGTCTACGGCCCCAACACCAATCTCAACCACAACTCGGTCGTATCAATGCTGGAGGCCCAGCACCGTTACATCGCCCAGGCTGTCCAGTACATCGCGGCCGATGAATCACGCTTCCTGGAAGTAGACCGGGCGGTAGTGGAGAAGTTCAACGCATACGTTCAGGAAGAACTCCAAACGTCTGCTTTCTCCTCCGAATGCTCCTCCTGGTACAAAAACGAGGACGGCCGGGTCATCAACAACTGGTCCGGAACCGTCGAAGAATACCGGGCCCACACCCACGACCTCCGGCTCGACGACTACCTGCAGCTTGCCGAATCCGGGCCGGGAAAGTGACAAGCATCGACCGGTTCAGCGACAGGCCTGTAGCACCGGACGCTGCAGAGGTTCTGCAGCAATTCCGGGCCGGCGGAGGGCGCCCGTTTCACTCCTACCCTGTGAAGCAGGTGCGCGAACTCTACGAGAGCGGCTGCGCTGCCAACGGACTAAGCGGTGACCCACTGTCGTCGGTCACGGATTTCAACGTGGAGGAATTCCGGGTTCGGGTCTATGACCCACGCCACACCGGGGGACCCAGCCCCGCCGTCCTGTTTTTCCACGGCGGAGGATGGGTCATGGGGAGCCTCTCAACTCATGACGGGTTGTGCCGTCGATTGGCTTCCCTGATCAACCTGCCCGTCATTGCGGTGGACTACCGGCTTGCCCCGGAGCACCCGTACCCGGCTGCGATTGACGACAGCCGCAGCGCGATGCGTTGGCTGTTTGATGCCGGCAACGAGCACGGCCTGGACGTAACCCAGGTTGTGCTCGTCGGTGACAGCGCGGGAGGGCAATTGGTCGCAGTCCTGGCCAACGAGAACGCCACCACTGCGAATCCTCTACCCATCGTGGGCCAGGTCCTCATGTACCCCATGGTGGACCTAACCATGTCCTCGCCGTCCTACAACCGCGTCACCGACGGGTTTCCCCTGGTTGCCGACACCATCGCCTGGTTCGCGGACCACTATCTGCCTGACGGTGCAGACCGCTCGGCACCGGATATCAGCCCCGCCATGGCCAAGGTCCCTGCAGGACTGCCGCCAACATACGTGATCACTGTGGACAACGACCCTCTGGTTGATGAAGGCGCAAACTACGCCGCCGCACTAGCCCGGGCAGGCACGGAGGTCCTGTACCAGCACCTTCCCGGATACGCCCACGGGCTGTTCACCTCAGCGGGACGCATTCCCCGCGGAGAAAAAACAGTGGACCAGGTGGCAGCGTTCATCAGGAACCGCACAATCTGACTGAGACGGAGCACGTCCCTTCATCCGATCAGTCAAAGGACGGCGATAGCCCGCCACCCAAAGGGCGAGGGCTATCGCCGTCACTCACGTTCTACAGGAATCTCATGGCTACTCCCATCATCGAGGAGATCCTGCGCCCGTGCCTTTGAGCTTGTGACCGAGCGGGCCGAGGACTTCGGGCTGCTACTTCGGGGGAGCTCGGCGGCAACGAAACCTTCATATCGTTTGAAGACGCAGACCTGGACCAGGCCGTGGAAGGGGCCATGGCGGTTGGTTACTTCTGGCGGCCGACGGTGCTGGCCAACGTTCCCAACGATGCCCAGATCCTCCTCCAGGAAATCTTCGGGCTCGTCGCCCCCGTCACCACTTTCTCCATTGAGGAAGACCCATTCGCTTGGCCACCTCCAGCGAATACGGTCTGGCCTCCTACGTCTACAGCCGCGACTTCAACAGACTCCTGTGCGTTGCCCAGCAGATCGAGTTCGGCATGGTCGGCTTCAATGCTGGCATCATCTCCAACGGCGCCCACCCTTCGACGGGATAAGCAATCAGGACTCCGCCGTGAAGGCTTCGAGATAGATGCCGTCAGGCGGGGGCCCGCGAAAACAGCAGACCTCAGGGAGGTGACATTCAAAAATCTGAAATCCCATGTTTTACCTGGCAGTAACACGATGGAACCAAAAGGGGTGATTTTCCCGCCCAAACTGGGACTGCCACCCAACTGGTCAGCCCTCTACCATTCCCGGTTGAACATCTCCTCAAAATTCCTCAGGTCATCCCTTGCGATTTCAAACATCTAAAACTAGAGTTATCGGTGACGCGGATCACGATGAGCTGATTCGAGCCCCCAAGCAGACTTTTCTTTCCTTTCAGCGATAGACGGGCGGCGCAACCGTCCAAAAGGAGTCCCCATGTCCATCAATGCCAAGAGTGCGGACCGCTCTCCAATAGATGAAGACGCCGAGCAACTCGCACGGCTGGGCTACACGTACGAAAAACAGTTCAAGCGGGAAATGTCGTTCTGGGGGAACGTCTCTCTCGGATTCACCTACCTCTCCCCGGTTGTAGGCGTCTACACCCTATTCGCCTCGTCCCTTGGCCTGGGCGGGCCACCCATGATCTGGTCGTTCCTGATCGTCGGGGTGGGCCAGCTGTTCGTCGCACTGGTATTCGGCGAGATTGTTTCCAACTACCCCGTAGCTGGAGGTGTCTACCCCTGGGCAAGGCGCCTTTGGGGGGCTAAGTGGGGCTGGATGACGGGCTGGGTCTACCTCATTGCCCTGCTGACGACCATCGCTGGTGTGGCATATGGTGCAGGAACATTCCTTGATGCCCTGGTCGGCATGGAGTCAACGACGACTTCCACGATCATTTGCGCCATTGCACTGATCTTGGCGGCGACCGCGATCAACCTGGGTGGCACCAAACTGCTCAGCAAAGTTGCAATGCTCGGCCTCTTCGCCGAACTGGGTGGGGCGCTCGTTGTGGGCATCTGGCTCCTCATTGCCGCACGCCAGCATGACCTCAGTGTCCTCTTCAACTCCTTCGGCGCCGGCGGTGACGGGAGCAACTACTTCATTGCGTTCGCGGCTGCAGCCCTCATCGGCATCTATCAGTACTACGGGTTCGAGGCCTGCGGTGACGTCGCTGAAGAAGTTCCCAACCCCGGTGTCCGAATCCCCAAAGCCATGCGTATGACGATTTACATCGGAGGATTCGCCGCCACCTTTGTCTGCCTGTCCCTCGTCCTCGCGGTCCCTGACTACACCGCCGTCATCTCCGGAGAGAACACCGACCCCGTGGGCACAGTCCTTGCCGGCGCATTCGGCGAAATTGGCCACAAAGTCGTACTGGCGATCGTGCTCATCTCCTTCCTTTCCTGCGTCATGAGCCTGCAGGCTGCAGCGAGCCGCCTGAGCTACTCCATGGCCCGTGACCGCATGCTCCCCGCCAGCCACCTCCTCGCCCAGTTCCAGGAAAAGCGGCACGTTCCGCCATACTCGCTCCTGCTGGCCTGCGCCGTGCCTGTCCTGATCATCCTCGGCTCCGTTGTCTCCCCGGACGCTCTGGTCGTGATAGTCTCCTTCGCCGCGCTGGGAATCTACCTGGGCTTCCAGCTGGTCGTCCTCGCCGCCCTGCGGGCACGCCTCAAAGGCTGGAAGCCGTCAGGAGCGTTCCAGCTCGGCAAGTGGGGTGTGCCGGTGAACATCGCTGCCCTGACCTGGGGCGTACTGGGCATCACCAACATGGTCTGGCCCCGCACTCCCGACAGCCCCTGGTTCGTCAACTACCTCGTCCTGCTCTCCGCCGTGGCCGTCGTCGGCGTAGGCCTGATTTACCTATTCGCCAAAAAGCCCTACACCCACAGCGATGCCCCTGCAGCGGACGCCGTCCCGCCCAGCGGAAGCAACCGCTCCGTGGCAGAAAACGCCCAGTCCCACAACGTTGAAAACTACCTGTGAGAGAACGATCATGACTACACCCATTGCTGAAGCCCCGTACTTGGACATTTCCGATCCCACCTTCGCCATGCAGTCCGAAGCACTTCGGAACGCCCGTGAACAAAGCTGGTACGCACGCACAAACTATGGAATCGCCGTCCTTCGCTATGAGGAAGTGACCAAGCTCCTCAAGGACCCGCGGCTGAAGCAGGGCAGCGCTCAGTGGCCCCAACACCACGGTGTCCACAGTGGCCTGTTTTACGACTGGTGGACCAAAAACCTCCTGGTCCTTGAGGGCGAAGACCACCACCGCATCCGTCGGCTGCTGAACCCTGCCTTCTCGCCCCGATTGCTTAAGTCACTGGTTCCCAGGTTCCAAGCCCTGGCCAACGAACTTGTCGACGCGTTCATCGACAAGGGGGAATGTGAATTCGTCAGCGACTTCGCCGAGCCCTACGCCACCCGCGTGCTGACCATCATGCTGGGAATCCCCGAATCCGAATGGCCGACCATCGCCCGCCTCGCCTCAACCATCGGCCTAGCCCTGGGAGTAACCCTCAAGCAGGATCTTCACAAGGTCGAAGAAGCCCTGGCCGAGTTGTACGAGTACGCCGAGGAACTCATCAAGGACCGCCAGGCCAACCCGGGGGAAGACTTTGTCAGCCGTCTGGTGCTTGCAAGCCGCGACGGCGACAGCCTCAGCGATGCCGAACTCCGGAACGCACTTGTACTGCTGATCTTCGGCGGCATGGACACCACCCGCAACCAGCTCGGACTCGCGATGCAGTCGTTCATGCGCAATCCGGATCAGTGGGAGCTTCTGGCAGACCGCCCCGAGCTTGGATCCAAGGCCGTTGAAGAAGTCATGCGGATCAACCCCACAGTTACGTGGGTAACCCGCGAGGCAGTCGGAGACTTCAGCTACGAAGGACTGGATATCACCAAGGGCACAACCGTCCACCTCTTCACGCAAAGCGCCGGCACCGATCCCAGGGCTTTTCCCGAACCAGAAATGAACCTCGTGGGCGAGCACGCACCGCACCACGGCTTCGGCGGCGGCGTCCACCACTGCCTCGGTCACTTTGTCGCACGATCAGATATGAGCGAAGCTCTCCCGCTCCTGGCGCGGCGACTCCGCAACCCCCAGATCAACGGCGCGGACGAATGGATGCCGGACTCCGGCAACACGGGCCCGATCCGGCTCCCCATCAGCTTCACCAAAGGCGAATAGCCGGACCCGCCCCCAATGGACTCACAAGAACAGGAATGACCATGAAAATCTTTGTTGACCGCCAGCTCTGCGAAAACCACGGCCAGTGCGCCATCGCAGCGCCCGATGTATTCCGGATGAACTCCGAAGGCATCCTTGAATACGAGGAGAACGTCACCGACTCGTTGCTCGCTGATGTTGAAGACGCCATGGACGCCTGCCCGGTCCAGGCCATCTTCATCCAAGACCAGCCATGACCCGCCGAATCGTCATCGTCGGCGGCTCAATGGGCGGACTCCGCGCTGCAGAACAACTCCGGGCCGCAGGCTGGACCGAAACCATCACGGTCATCGGCACTGAGACGCATCTGCCCTACAACCGGCCGCCCCTGTCCAAGGAGCTTCTGCAGAACCCAGGAACGACCGCTGAGGCCTTCGATTCGGTGAAGTTCCGCCACCGGTCTTCGGTCTCGGACGTCCAATGGCACCTGGGCACGGAGGTTATCGGCGCGAATCTGGCCAAAAACACCCTTACCCTGGACACCGGTGAGACTGTGGCTTACGACGGACTCGTCATCGCCACCGGACTGCGGCCTCGTCGGCTGCCATTGCCCGGACCGCTGCGGGCAAGGCATGTCCTGCGCACGCTCGAAGATGCAGTTGAACTGCACCAGGAGCTCCGCCCGGGTACCAAGGTAGCCGTCATCGGCGCTGGTTTCATCGGCTGCGAAACAGCAGCCACCGCAACCAAGCTCGGTTGCACTGTCACCCTCATTGAGGGCACCAGCGGACCAATGCAACGGGCATTGGGTGAAGAGCTCAGCGCCGGTATCCGGGACTACCTGGTCCAGCAAGGCGTAACCTACCACGGGCATGCCGAGGTTGCAGGCATTCTCTCCACGCAGGCCGATACCGAAAGCGACTCCAGGTGCAACGGCATCACGCTTGCGGACGGCACCGAGATCATGGCGGATGTCATCATCGAGTCAGTCGGCTCGATCCCTAACGTCGAGTGGCTTGAGGGCAATGAGATTGACATCAGCAATGGCGTGCTCTGCGACGAACACCTTCGTGTTGTAGGAACAAAGAACGCCGTGGCGGTAGGCGATGTCGCCCGCTTCCCAGATCTGCGGAACGGCTCCGGCGCCCGACGAATCGAGCACTGGTCCATCCCGGGCGATACAGCGAAAATCGCAGCCAAGGCCCTTATTGCAGAGCTTAACAACACGGCACTTCCAGAGCCGGCCATTCCCCTGCCCAGCTTCTGGAGCAACCAGTTTGACCTCAAGATCCAGGGTGTGGGCAGCGCCAACCTGGCAAACAGGATCGTGGAACTGGAAGGCTCCGCAAAGACCCCCCATGACGGAGTCGTCATGGGCTACTACCAGGGCGAAGCTCTCGTAGCAGTAGTAAGCGTGGGCCTTCCGGCTGACAGGCAGCTGCATTACAGGCAGCTCGTGGACAAAGTGCATTCAAACCAGCCGCAGCAAGACACCCAGCTTCAAGCCATCTGACCCAAGGACCGAGATCACCATGACTACCCTTTCCGAACGCCCCGTCCTTGACATAGTCAGCGACCGCAATGCCTTCGCCGCTCACCGGGAAAAGAACCTCAGCGCCGCCGTCATCGAGGACATGCAGCGCAAGATCAATGAGGCGGGTGTTGAGTACATCTACTACATGCTCCCCACCATCGGCTCGCGCGTCATCGCGAAGATGGTGCCTGCGAACCACTTCAAACGCAACCTTGAAAAGGGCATCGCGTTCCACCGCACCGCGCTGGCTGATCTTCAGGCCGACCGGTTCGGCAATCTCATCGGTGGCGGTATCGAAGCGAAGGAATTTGTCGGGCTTCCCGACCCGGAAACGTTCGCACCCCTTCCGTGGGACACCAGCGTCGCCCGCGTTTTCTGCAGCGCATACGAGCCGCCCCACCTCAATGACGTCGGTGGCCGCCCGCTGGCAACGGATTCCCGCAGCCTGCTGAAGCGCGCCCACGCAGCGTTCACCGAACGCACGGGCATGGAAGTCCGCTCCGGCTGCGAACCGGAAATGACCTGGACCGGTCCGGGCATGGAAGTTATCAAAAAACCAGGCTCCAGCCCGGCCTACCAGGTGGAAAACCTCGAGCGCATGCGGGAGGTCTACAAGAAGCTTGTGACGTACTCAAAGGCCCTGGGGCTCGACATGATCGAGGGTGACTACGAGGACGACGGCCAGCTTGAGCTGAACTGGATGTACGACCGTGTTGAACTGACAGCAGACCGCCTCGTCACCTACCGCCAGATCTGCAAGCAGGTTGCCCGTGAACTCGGTGTTCATGCCAGCTTCATGCCCAAGCCCTACACCGGATCAATGGGTAACGGCTGCCACCACAACATCAGTCTCTGGAGGGACGGCACCAATCTCCTGATCGACGAGGGACGGGTTGAACTTCACCTCAGCGACATCGGCCGCTACGCGGTAGGCGGAATGCTCGAGCACGCCGCGGGATCCATGTCGATCATGGCGTCAACCGTCAACTCCTACAAGAGGTTCTGGGACGCCGGACAATTCGCGCCCAGCGCCGTCAACTGGGGCCTGGACAGCAGGGCGTGCATGGTACGCATCTCCTCCAACGGTCGGATGGAGTACCGCCTGCCGGATGCGAGCGTCAACCCCTACCTTTCCCACACCCTGCTGATCGCTGCCATGGAAGACGGCATCAACAAACAGACCGATCCGGGCAAGCCCCTCGACGACCAGATCCGTGGTTCGGCAGAACCTAAGTTCAAGCCCTTGCCGCTGACTCTGGGTGACGCCATCGATTCGCTCAGCGCCGACCCGTACATCCTGAACGCACTCCCCGAAGAGCTCGGAGACATCTACACCGCACTCAAGAATGACGAGTGGGCCCGCTACTGCGGCGCCGTCACCGACTGGGACCGCAGCATGTACTGGGAGACCCTGCCGTGAGCGACCGACTGACACTGGCCTGCATCGACTCCGAGGCCCCCCCGCTGTTCAATGCCAGCCCCGACGGTGTCCACCGAACCGGTTACGAGCCAGAGGCCGCAGCCCTCGTAGCGGGCGAGATCGGCCGTGAGGTGGACTGGCTCATCACGTCCTGGACCGAGATGATCCCGAAAGTCCAGGCGGGTGAAGCCGATGCTGTCTGGTGCGGACAGGGCATCACTGCCGACCGGCAGGCCCAGGTTGATTTCACCATTCCGTATGCGATCTTCAATGAGACCGTCCTCGTCCGCAAAGACGACCCCGCGCGGACACCCGAAGATCTCAACGGCTACCGAGTTGCTGCCATCGCCCACAGCACGAATATGGCCTTGGCTGAAACCTTCCCGGGCATCCTTCCCGTCCCCTTCGGTGCCAGTGATGACGTCTTCGCGGACATGCTGGATGCCTTGCGCAAAGGAACCGTGGACGCTGTCGTGGACGATGACGTCGTCACCGTGCCGCTCGGAGCAGACCCGGACTTCGCCATCGCGTTCACGGAACCGACTGGGAATCGATGGGGAGTCGGGGTAGCTAAAGGCAACTCCGAGCTGCTTCAGCAGTTGAACAATGCTCTGGAGACAGTCATCGCCGACGGACGGCTTGAAGCCATCTGGACGAAATGGATGCCCGATCTGGCCTTCCCACTGAACCAACCTCAAAAGGAACGTCAATGACAACGCCGCAAACCAACGCTGCAGCAGCTGGTGGCACCCATCAGCCCAACGACCAGGCACGGCCGCTGATTGGCGTGCCGGGCATGTGGTCCGGCACGGTCCAAGGCCTGCGCTTTGACGGCATCGCAGTGGCCGTTGAAGTCCTGAGGTCGATTCTGCGCGCTGGCGGAGAGCCGGTAATTCTGTTCCCCAGCGAAGACCACAACGGTCGCTCCCGCTACGCGTTGCTCGACGGTGTGGTCCTGCCCGGCGGCGCGGATGTGTCGCCGGAACTCTACGGAGAGGTGCCGGCTGACACCACTCGGGTAGCCCACTACCGAGGGCAGGACGCCGCCGAAATCGCAGTAATCCGGGACTGCATCGAACTGGAAATACCGACGCTCGCGATCTGCAGAGGCCTCCAACTGCTGAACGTCGCATGCGAAGGGACCCTAACCCAGCACCTGGATGCGGAGGAGATCGACCACGTCAACAGTCTGCACACCGTGGACATTTCAGAAGGCTCCCGAACTGCGGCAGCAATTGGCACCCTCACGCCCAAGGTCTCGTCCTATCATCACCAGGGAGTGGCGAAACTGGGGCGCGGCCTGCGGATCGTCGGCCGCGCTGACGACGGGGTGATTGAGGCAATCGAGCACGACAGCGCCCCAATCATCGCCATCCAATGGCATCCAGAAGACAACGCGGCAACCCTGGCCTCCGATCAAGCACTGTTCGACTGGGTCGTGCGGGAAGCCCGCACCAGGAAACTGGGCAAGGCCGAACCACGTGCAGCAGACAAGAAAGTAGACACTCACTCATGACTAGCCGAGATGGCCGCGTCAGGACCTTGGCTCTCATTAAGCCAGCTGATGTTATCCCCGATGGATTTGCCGAGCTCCCCGGGAATGCGCCGATCATTGCGGTGGTAGTTTCGTTGAACTTCCCTGACATGACCGTCGAGGTATCCCAGCTCGTGAAGCGTTTCACCAGGACCGCTCTGGAGACCCTGCTCAAATCGGGTGCCAGGGCAGTCCTGGTGGACAGCAGCGCCACCAACCTGCCAGACCCCAAGCACATCGCCGGTGCCAGTGGTGTAATCTTCCTCGGCGGTGGGGACGTTGATCCCACCCTGTATGGGGTCCGCGGTCCGGTGCCGAACCTCTACGGAGTGGAACGCCGCGCCGACGAATACTGCATGGAACTGATCGACGAGACGCTGGCCCGCGATGCACCCCTGCTGGCCATTTGCCGC
Source organism: Paenarthrobacter sp. 10L412 (assembly GCF_056395565.1). Classification (NCBI taxonomy): domain Bacteria; kingdom Bacillati; phylum Actinomycetota; class Actinomycetes; order Micrococcales; family Micrococcaceae; genus Paenarthrobacter; species Paenarthrobacter sp. 10L412. The sequence continues at coordinate 314,445 of NZ_JBFTJT010000001.1, forward strand.
GGCTCCCAACTCCTGAATCTCACCAGCGGGGGGACACTCATCCCTGATCTTGACCCTTACGAGCTGCACCGCGGCGGCAAGGGAGAAAGCATGTTCCTTGACGAACCGGTCACTATCCTGCCGGGAAGCCGCCTTCACAGCATTCTGGGCAGAGACCGCATCACTGTCCGCTCGGGTCACCACCAGGCCGTCGAACAGGTAGGTCCCCGTCTCCGGGTCGCCGCAGTCGCCGATGACGGCATCATCGAGGGAACTGAACATAAGGACAACACCTGGGTTGTGGGCGTCCAGTGGCACCCGGAGGACTCCGACGGAAACGCCGAGGACCGGGAGCTGCTCTTCAAAGCATTCGTCCAACAGGCCCGCAGTCATGCCGAAAAGATGCAGAACCAGGCATTGGCGCCCACAGGCGGTCCGGTGTGAGCGCTTACGAGGTCAGGTACAGGAAATGAAGATCCAGAGCCGGAATTCCCAGCGCGACCTTGCGTGCGCCGGGTGGGGCTTCCTTAACCCGGTCCCCCACCAGGAATCGGCCCGAGTTGCTCACAACGACCCGGTCCTGACCGTTCAGCAACGCTGCGTCCTCCGGCACCGCGCGCATGGCCGGAATGAAGACTCCTTCCAGGTCCCTGACCCTGATATCACTACCCGTAACGCCAACGAAGTCACCGTTGATGTACAGCGGCACCGTCAGGGTGAGAATGTACTCCCCCATGCCGAGGTAGTCGACGTAAGGACCTACCAGGGTGGGCTGGCCGGTACGGGCGGCGATCGTGAACCAGGGCTGCTGCTCGTAGTCGTAGAAGGCATCGGTATCAGGAATCAGGTCGAACTCGCGCTTGCTGATCCGGCCGGCGTCATCCCGGAGCCACCACTCAAGAACGCCCTGGGCCTTGCTGACACTGGCCACCGCGAAGATGGCGCCGGCGCCAACGGCGGCATGGTGTCCTTCCAGGAACGAACGCGATATTTCAGGAAGGTCAAGCAAGTCAGAATGATTAATCTTGGCGCGGTCGGCCATTCGCCGCGTCAGCGATTCGCTCATTTTATCGGAGGCGGATTCAAGGTCGCGGTAAAAGGATTCAAACCATTGGCTGATCTTGTTAGCGCACTCCCGTGCGATAGCGTCATTGTTCATAATTGGTCCCTGTCATGCGTCGCGTATGTCAGCGTTAGTTTGACGTCAATCAGATGATAAATATTCGCACGGATGTGCTCGAGCGCAATTTTTTGGGCAAGCTCCCGGTCATCCCGGCGCAGGGCCGCAACGATGGCGAGGTGGTCCTCAGCCGCGCGGACCTGATCGAATTCCCTGGTGAGAGGCGCCCACAGCAGTTCGCCCACTTCTCCCTGAAGGCGGACCTCGGACGTCATGAGCCGTTCGGACTGAGCTACCACCGCGATGCCGATATGAAACCTGCTGTCAGCACGCGTACGGGCGCCAGGGGAATCGGCGCGCTCCAGTGCATGAGCCAGAGACTCAAGCATGTCCAGATCCGTAGGGTCCGCCCGATCGGCCGCCATGCGGATCGCGCCAGCGGCGATGGTTGCGTGTTCGTCACCCAGGTCCCGCAGCTCAGCCATGGACAGAGAAGTGATGCGTTTGCGCAGCAGGTCCAAGGAGGGACTAGGCGCTCCGACGACGAACGTGCCCCCGAAACGACCCCTCCGCGTCTCAACAACATTAAGATCCCTCAGCGTGGCCAGAGCCTCTCTGAGCGTGGCAACTGCGACACCGAACATTTCGGCGAGCTCAAGCTCGGCCGGAAGCTGGTCACCGGGACGGATGAGGCCAAGCGACACTGCGGTGTTGATGCGCTGCACGATGGCATCGGCCCTGTCCAACTCGGGAAGGGCGCGGTAAATCTGTGCACTGAAGTCCGCCAGCTCTGCCATGCGCGCGTCAGCCTCCTTCATCAACCAAACCGTTTTCTATTCTATGCGATTCTATATTCCCACCCGGGCGGCACAGCAGACATACCGAGCGTGTTGGATATTGATCGCTTATATCTTCTCGGACTTATCCTGTTCGAGATCTCTCAACTTCACCGCCCGTCACAGACAATCGATTGGTAAAGGCAAATAAATGACTGCTTATAAAACCGTTAACCCCGCTACTGGCGAGACACTCCGGGTTTTTCCGGAAGCCACTTCAGCAGAAATCAGTGACGCAATCAGTCGCGCTCACAAGGAATTTCTTAAGTGGCGTGAGACGCCGGTAGCAAGCCGCGCAAAGATAATCGCAAGGGTCGCCGAGCTTTATCGCGAACGCAATGACGAACTGGCACGCATCATCAGCCTCGAGATGGGAAAACCGCTCGCCCAGGCCCGCGGTGAAGTTTCATTCGTTGCGGACATCTTCGACTACTACGCGGCCGAAGGACCTGGCTTCTTGCAGGATGAACACCTGAGTGTAAAAGGCGGTGGTGAGGCCATCGTCAGATCGACCCCGGTCGGCGTGCTCCTGGGAATTATGCCTTGGAACTACCCGTACTACCAGGTTGCCCGCTTCGCGGCCCCCAATTTGATGCTGGGCAATACAATCCTGCTTAAGCACTCGGCCAACTGCCCGCAGTCCTCACTGGCCATGGAGAAAATCTTCCATGATGCAGGCCTTCCCGAAGCTGCCTACATTAATGTGTTTGCGCGGCGCGAGCAGGTGGCACAGATTATCGCCGACCCGCGGGTTCAGGGTATCTCCTTGACGGGTAGTGAGGGTGCCGGCGCAGCCGTCGCCGAGGTGGCCGGCCGCAACCTCAAGAAATATGTTCTCGAACTTGGAGGCAGTGACCCGTTCATTGTGCTCGATACCGAGGACATGGATGCAACGGTGAAAGCTGCGGTCAGTGGCCGCATGAGTAATGCCGGCCAAGCCTGCACAGCCGCAAAGCGTTTCATTGTGGTAGCTGATCTTTACGATGAGTTTGTTCGGAAATTCACTGATGAAATGTCCCGGATCCAGCCTGGCGATCCGCTGTCCCCGGACACGAAATTCGGACCGATGTCTACGCAGGCAGCAGCCGATGACTTGATCGAGCAGATCCAAGATGCCGTGGACAAGGGAGCCACGTTGAAAACTGGAGGCAAGCACCTGCCAGGGCCCGGTGCCTTCGTCGAGCCCACAGTCCTGGCGGATGTAACCCCGGACATGCGAGCCTTCTCAGAAGAACTTTTTGGGCCTGCCGCCGTTGTGTATAAGGTCGCTGACGTGGACGAAGCCGTCGAGCTGGCCAACAATTCCCCCTATGGTTTGGGTGGCGCGGTGTTCAGCAAGGATGTGGAAAAGGCCAAGGCCGTTGCTGATCGTCTCGAGACTGGAATGGTGTTCATCAACGGAAACACCGATTCCCAGGCCGACCTTCCATTCGGCGGAGTCAAGAGGTCCGGAGTCGGCCGTGAACTCGCGCGTTACGGTATGAACGAGTTCGTGAACAAGAAGCTGATTCGCACCCCTTAACGACCTGCGCCCAAGATAGAGACCGGGGATTCAGTAAAGCCCTAAGGCCGACAGGGGCATCGGTCAGCAGCGGCGGGAGCCCATGGATAACGGGTTCCCGCCGCTGCCAAGCTTGCTGCCCCGCAACTCTTCGAAGCGACACCATGTAAGCATCAACCCGATCATCTGCAGTCCCAGCAACTAGCAGGCTTTCCCGAGGACAACCGACAGATGGCCGGCGGTTGACCTTAGTGCGCACCCACGGCTCCTGGGGGAGATGTACCCGTCTGGGCTGTCACTGAAGTATTGAGCTTCGGAAATCTTCCATTCCTCTACGATCTCTTGCAGACCCTGGACGCGCGCTCGGTCGCCCGCGTGTTTGGATTCGCCCACCCCAGCCGCTTCGGTGGCGTGCTGCGAATGATGGCGGACTTTCGAAACACGTGCGCCCACGGCTCACGTGTTTTCAACCGCGCGTTCAAAAGCCACTCTCATTTCGCGAACATGACACAGCCAGCGATCTTCTAGCCCACTTGCTCGAACCCGACTTCACATTCTCGGCAGTCAAAGTACGGGAGCGGAAGTATCTGCGGAAACTCCCGCCCCATGACGATGCTTCTTGGATCAGGTCTTGTTCGTTCCCCAAGCCGGTGCATGACAATTCGGCACTCTGTGGCAGACGGGACGTGGGCTCATTGGCCTCGCTTTGCCGATAATGGCTCTGACCCGTGGTGCTCCAACCGGCAACACCAGAAGGACCAAACGCCTGTCGTGTTGTGAGGGAGGCTTGGAGTGACGCGGGCCCGAAGCTGCGCGCCAACCTGGTTAGCGCGCCGCAACTTGGCCTACACACGTCTGGTTTGGCAGACGCCTCTCGCGAACTGAACGAAGCCGTCGACCTTGCCACACCCGGCGTCGCCCCGCGAAGTTCATACGAGGTTGCCGCTGGTGACAAAGTCACTGAGCCGTCCCTGGATCAGCGCCTCGGCCTCCCCCATGATCCGATCGATCAGGTCTTGAACGCTGGGGATGTCGTCGATCAGACCGGCGATCAGACCACACGACCATGCGCCCGCATCCATTTCACCGTCGCGCATGACCTTCGGATATACGCCCGCTACCTCGGGCGCGATATCTTCAAAGACGATGTCCGCCCCGAGTTTGCGTTCCTTCTCCAGCAGGCGCTCCACGGCGGCGTTTGTTATGACTCGTTCGGTGTTGCCCAGCGGGCGCATAACCAGCCGAGTATCGAGCTCACTCGCACGCACGATCGCCTGTTTAACGTTGTCATGCACTGGCGCTTCCTTGGTGGCGATGAAGCGAGTGCCCATGTTGATGCCCGACGCGCCTAGTGCGAGCGCGGCGACCATTTGCTCGGCGGTGCCGAAGCCGCCCGAGGCGACGAACGGGATCTCTAAGTTCCGCGCCGCCAGGGGTAGCAGGATCATGTTCGGGATGTCGTCCTCGCCCGGGTGTCCAGCGCACTCAAACCCATCGATGCTGAGCGCGTCAACGCCGATTTTCTGAGCACTCAGCGCATGGCGCACCGAGGTGCACTTATGGATGACCTTGATGCCGGCTTCTTTCAGGTACGGCAGCACCTCTTTCGGGTTGTTCCCAGCCGTTTCGACGACCTTCACTCCACCGCGGATGATTGCCTGAGCGTAGCCGGCGTAGTCGGGCGCGTTCACTATCGGAAGGAACGTGAGGTTCACGCCAAAAGGCCGGTCGGTCATCTCGTGGCACCGTGCGATCTCGCGAGCCAGGTCATCAGGGGTGCGCTGGGTGAGGCCGGTAATTATCCCGAGCCCTCCTGCATTCGAGACGGCCGCAGCCATTTCGGCGAATCCGACCCAGTGCATGCCACCCTGAATGATTGGGTGTTCAATCCCGAACATCTCGGTGATTGCGGTTTTCATAAAGCTTCCTTTCCAGTGGTTCCTCGTTTTAGAAGTGTGAAAAGTCGGGGGCGCGCTTCTCTAAGAAAGCTGCGAGGGCCTCCGCGACTTCTGCCGACGCTAGGCGCTCGTCAAAATGTGCGCCTTCAAGCTGCATGCGGTGAGCAATGGCGTCGGCAGTTGCCCGCTTCAGCAGGAGCTTTGTCAGGCGCACCGCCGCCGGGGGCTTGGCAGCCAGCTTCATTGCCGCCGCCATCGCGATTTCGAACACATCAGCTTCGTCCGCGACCACCTCGGTGATAATGCCGTAGACCTGCGCCTTCCGGGCCGAAAAGGGCTCACCGAGAAGAAGCAACTCGGCCGCGCGCTGATGGCCCAACGCCGCGGGCAGCAACAGCGTCGACGCCGCCTCCGGTACCAGGGCGAGGTTGACAAACGGAAGCTGCAGGCGGGCTGTGCTCGTGGCGTAGATCAGATCGCAGTGGAGAAGCATCGTGGTCCCGATGCCGACGGCCGGTCCAGTTACTGCCGCAACAATCGGCTTCGAAGCTGTGCTGAGCAATCGCAGGAATCTCCAAACCGGACGCTCCTCAGCAGCGCTGCTAGGTGGCGTGTTTCGGAAATCAGATAGATCGTTGCCGCTGCTGAACACCTCCTCGTGGCCCCGCAGAAAGACCGCCCGAACCGCAGGATCGTTCTGTGCAACCTCGAGCGCATCGGCGAGAAGAGAGTACATCTCGATGGTAAGAGCGTTCTTCTTGCTCGGTCGATCGATCCGGACGGTCATGACGCCTTCGGTGAACGCGGTGAGGATTTCGTTGCTCATCTCGTGGGCCTCCCCGGTAGTAGCGTGTAAATCTCGCCGCATTTAGGCAGCGGCTAAACAGCGGCAGCGATGGCTCGCAAGAATTCGACGTTCTCAAGGTCTCGATTGGTGCCCTCGCCGGTCGATGTCCCATATTGTCGGTTCGCCGAGAGCTTGACGATAGTCACCGCCTTCGACGGGTTCACGTAGATGAGCTGGTTGAGCACGCCTATCGCACAGTAGTCGCCTTGGCCCCCGGCTGGTATCCACCACTGATATCCGTACCCCAGTTCGAACTCGTGATCACCAACGATCGGACGTCCAGGAGTGCGGACGGGAGAATTGATGCTTGTCGAAGCCTCGATCCACTTGCTCGAAAGGATGCGTCGACCGTCTGGCCCGATGCCATTGTTGCGGTACAGCTCCCCAAACTTGGCATAGTCCCGGGCGATGAGGTTGAGCCCCGCGTAGACCATCTCGGTCCCGCGCATGTCGGTGACCCAGTAGCTCGGCGACTCGAAGCCGAGTGGTTCAATCAATTTCTCAGTCATATAATCGGACACCCTCCGCCCAGTTGCTCGCGCGATTAGGGCTCCAAGCACTTGGGTGTCCCCGGAGTTGTAGCGGCAGATTGTGTCAGGATCGGACTCCTTGACCATACGCGCCACGAATCCGTTGAGTCCCCCTCGCGAACCCAGCATCGCCGCTGTCACTTGGTGAATGTCCGACTCGGGGTCGTTGTAGTCCTCGTTCCACCGGGCACCCGAGGACATGTGCAGCACGTTTTGGATGGAAACACCGTCATATGCCGATCCAGGTTCGACCGGGACGTAGTCGCTGATGGGTTCGTCGATGCTCCTGATGTGGCCCTCGTCGACTGCAATGCCCACCAGCGCCGAGACGACGCTCTTGGCAACGGACATCGAGAGCCAATTGACCCGGGGCCCGCCCGTGAGCAGGTAGCGCTCGTAACGCACGACCCCGTCGACGAGCACGAGAAGCGTCGACGTGTCCGTGTCGACGAGGAAGTCCTCAGTCGACCGAACTGATCCAGCAAAACTGTAGGACCTTGGAATGTCGATTCCCGGACCCACGTGAAGTGGATGCGGTATCCTCGACGCCGGCATCCGGCTGACTGGCGCCAACTCGTCAAGGCGCATCAGGTGGCCATGTTGTTGAGCACCGGTGAATAAGCCGATGTCGGCGAACGACGCCGGCTTCCGCATGAAAATTTTCCGGATGATGTAGCGTGCCATGAAGGACCCGACAGTTGTCTTTCGGCGGTGAATCATGATGCTCCTCTTCGGGAGCCGGGTAGGTCTCCCGGGTATGGTGTGGGCATTCATGTGGAAGACATTTAGGGGTACCACATGGTTCATGTACCATACGGTACGCCAAGGTGGAACGGCAAGAGTCTGTTTTTCGAGCAGCTCCAGGAGGGATGCTGATGGCTGATTACACGCGAATTGACGGCCGTACCCTGCGCTACCAGCACCGTCGCCCGGAATTGCTCGAGGGCGCCGCGGAGTATCTGCTCGATCACGGAACTGCGAAGTTGGGGCTGCGACCTGTCGCCAACGCAGTGGGGGTCACCCATGCAACGCTGCTCCGTCACTTCTCAACAAAGGATGCGCTGTTGGTTGCCGTCGTCGACAAGATCCGCGTCGACCTCCAGCGGGCCGTTGCCAGTGACCCGGAGTTCGTGGCTGCGAAGTCTCTCAGCGAACTGGCGCGCGCCGTGTGGCAGCGTCTTTGTGACCCATAAGAACAGCGCCAGTTCGCTTTGCTGTTCGACATAGTTCAGGAGAGGAGTCGCGTGGATTCCGATGACAACATCTCCCGGGCCGTCGTCGACGACGGCATCAAGCTCATCGCCGACAGTCTTCGTCGCTTTGACCGCGGGGATGACTGCATAGCAGTCTCGACTCTGCTGCCCGCCCAATTCCGGGGTTTGCAGCTCGATCTGGTCCTAACGGGTGATCGCGGTCGGGTCGATGCTGCCTTGCATGCACTACTTCGAGTGCTCGATCCGGCGCCCTGACAGTCGCCGCACGCTTGACCGTGATCGCTGCTCGAACTTGTGGCTGAGTTGACCCGGCGGGCAGCACTCTGACCTTGCGCGACCACAGTATTTTCGCAGCAACTGAGACTCCCGGCGCCAGGCCCACTGCTACTGGACCGTCGAGCAGCTGCCCCTACGCACCACCCACCGCACAGCGACCGCCGCTCAGAACACCCTTCCCGACATCGACCAGGCTGCGGTCACCGCCTGGGCAACCCACCCCTGCCTCGAGAGCTCCAGAGGACCGGCAGCATCGTCGACCTCCACCCCGAACGTGCGCCTGCGGGCCCAACCAGATACTGGGGACAGGGGCGTGGGCGGGGTGCTGAGCGCATTCGCAGCAGTGCCAAGCCCGCCGCTTGTGGAGGTGTTAGACTCACGCGAGTGGCGAACGATTCCCGTGATGACCAGACCCGGCCAATTGCCGCGGTAATCGATCTGCTGGTCCAGCAGGGCTATGAGGTCACGTCGGTTGATGAGCTTGCCGAGGCGGCAGGTATCAGCCGCAGTACCTTCTTCCGGAAGTACGGGTCCAAGGAGGCTATGGTATTCGCCGACCATGACCGCATCCTCAGCCGCCTCAGCGACTACCTCTCGCACAGCACCACGGATCCGCTGCTGGCAGTGGCCGATGCTGCGGCTGTGGTTTTCGATCAGCATGTGAGTCACCGCATGACATCGCTGGCCAGGTATCAGCTGCTGCAGCGTGTGCCAGCCCTTCGGGACCGTGAGCTCGTCACTTCGCACCGTTACGAGCGAGCCTTGCGCCTGCATCTCCAAGAGAACCTTCCGGTGAGTGGGAGCAGGGATTACGGCGCTGTCGCCGTGGCGGCTGCAATGGTGGCTGTCCACAATGCGTTCCTGCGCCAATGGCTGCGTTCCCCGGACGCTGAACCAACCGCAGAGGTCAGGAGGAGGCTCACCGATGAGTTGAAGGCGCTGGCCGAGACCTTCCGCCCCGCGCTTTATGGATCTCCGTCCCAGGGTCGACCGCATGCGGTGATCGTCACCGTGTACGAAGCCGGTGCGAGCAAGCAGGCCATTCTCGAGGCGGTTACCCGCGCCCTCGCCTAACTGATGAAACTCAATCTCTTGACATGAGACTCAGGTCCACGTGATCATAACTACGGGCTCCGTCACTTTCGTGGTGTTTGGGAGCAATAACCGAGGCGATCCGAGGACCGAATTATGACGACGCAGTCAATGCCTGCGGAAAAGGATCTGGCTGACATGCCAGGCGCTTTCCCGGCGGGAACGATCGAACCCGAATATGTGCTGAGCGGAGCGGTTGAAATCGATCCAGCAGGGGTCTTCAGCTCGATCAGCCCGGCGGAGCGGACCTTTCGGGACCGTGCCCGAACTTTCGCCACTGAGGAGATCTTGCCGGTAATCAGCGACTACTGGAACCGCAGCGACTATCCCCTGCATTTGATCAAGCGTCTGGGGGATCTGGACCTGCTCCGGGACGGGATTGACGTTGAGGGCTTCGAACCCATGAGTAAGATGGCCGCAGGGCTGGTGACGATGGAGCTCAGTCGAGGCGACGGATCGATCGGTACCGTGGTCGGAGTGCAGGGGGGTCTGGCCCTGCGATCTGTCGCATACTGCGGCTCGCCCGAGCAGAAGCACCGCTGGCTGCCAGCGCTGGCCCGAGGTGAGGAGTACGGAGCGTTCGCGCTGACCGAACCGACACACGGCTCGGATTCCGTGGGACTGGAAACCACCGCCACGCCCACCCGGGGTGGAGTCATCCTCAACGGGGAGAAGAAGTGGATCGGCAACGGCTCGATCGGCGGCGTCACTGTAGTCTGGGCGCGCGCCGACGACGGTCAGGTGCACGGCTACCTGGTGCCGCAGGACTCCCCCGGATACTCGGCAACCACGATTGAGGGCAAACTGTCTTTGCGGGCTATCTGGCAGGCTCATATCCGGTTGGAGAACGTCTTCGTCCCGACCGAGAACGAACTTCCTCTGGCCCGCAGCTTCAAGGACACCTCTCGCGTGCTCCTGGCCTCCCGCCTCGGCGTTGCCTGGTCCGCCGTGGGGCACGCAACCGCCTGCTACGAAACGGCAGTGCAGTATGCGGCACAGCGAAAGCAGTTCGGCCGCCCCCTGGCCGCTTCGCAGATCATCCAAGAACGATTGGCCCGGATGCAGAGCGAACTGGTGACGATGCAATTGATGGCTGCGCAGATGACGCGACTTGACGAAGCCGGCCAGCTCACACCCGCCCGAGCCTCCCTGGCCAAGTTCACCTGCACGCGCACCGCCCGCTCCATTGCCTCCAACGCCCGGGACCTGCTCGGCGGCAACGGCATCCTGTTGGAAAACCGTGTGGCCCGCCACATGGCCGACATCGAGGCGATCCATACCTATGAAGGCACCGAGACAGTCCAGGCCCTGATCATCGGCCGCGACATCACTGGGATTTCTGCGTTCGCCTGAACGACGCGCACATTACCGGCACCTATGAAACAAGGTGCCCTCTACCAAATCTGTGATCTTCCGCCCCCGAAAGGCAGCCACACATGTCCTCAGACGCACACATTCCCGTTATCCTCGGCGGTGCCCGTACCCCGTTCGGACGGTTCCGCGGGGGGCTTGCTCCCCTCTCCGCGAGCGAGCTCGGTGCCCACGCTATCCGCGCCGCGCTGGAACGCACCGGCGTCCGGGCCGAGCAGGTCGATGCCGTCATCGTCGGCCAGGTGATCCAGGCCGGAGCTGGTCAGGGACCCGCCCGACAGTCGAGCCTGGCTGCCGGGATCGGCTGGGATGTACCCACCGTGACGGTGAACAAGCTCTGCCTCTCGGGCCTCACCGCCGTGATCGACGCCTCGCGTATGGTGCGGGCTGGGGAGGCCGATTTCATCGTTGCCGCCGGCCAGGAATCCATGACCAACGCCCCGCACCTGCTTAAGGGCCTGCGAGCGGGCGTCGCCATCGGAGACACGACCCTAGTGGACTCTCTGAACCACGACGGCCTCCAGGACCCCCTAAGCGGGGAACTGATGGGCACTGTCACCGATTCCGGAAACGTCAGCCGCGGCATCAGCCGCCGCGAACAGGACGAAGTTGCAGCCCGTTCTCACCAGCGCGCGGAGGCCGCCCGCGCAGCGGGCATTCTGGCCCAGGAAATTGCACCGATTGAAATCCCCCAGCGCAAAGGACCAGCTCTCGTACTCGACACCGATGAGGGCATCCGACCGGAAACGACGGCGGAGTTGCTGTCCCAGCTCAAGCCCGCCTTCGCCTCCGGTGCAGAGGCGACCATTACCGCCGGTTCCTCCTCCCCCCTCTCCGACGGCGCTGCCGCGCTGGTCATCGCCAGCAAGGCGGCGGCCGAAGCGGCCGGCCTGGAGTGGATCGCCGAGATCGGCGCGCACGGACAGACGGCCGGCCCTGATGGCTCGCTGCATTCCCAACCAGCACGGGCCATAGAACAAGCCCTCAAACGTGAAGGACTGGACGCCGAGGACCTCGATCTGATCGAGATCAACGAAGCCTTCGCCTCGGTGGTCATCCAGTCCGCCAGGGATCTCGGCGTCGACACGGACCGTGTCAACACCGACGGCGGCGCCATCGCGCTGGGGCATCCCGTTAGCGCATCGGGCGCCCGACTTGTCCTTCACCAGGCGCTGGCACTTGTGCGGCGCGGCGGTGGCGCGGGCGTCGTCGCCCTCTGCGGCGGTGGCGGACAGGGCGACGCCCTGATCCTCAAGGCATAGCCGACCGCATTTCCTACGTCCAATCAAAAAGGATCAGCCACAATGACCAACACCCCCCAGATCGACGGGTTAGGCAGCATCTCCGTCGCGGCCATTCTCGCCGAGTCGGCAGCCCGTTTCCCGGACTCCACTGCCCTCGTCGTCGGAGACGACGAGATCACCTACGGCCAGATGTGGGACCAGACCCGAGGCTATGCCGGGGCCCTGCGCGACCGAGGCGTAGGCCCCGGGGACCCCGTCGCCATCCTCATCCCCAACGGGGCCGATTTCGCTCGCGTCTACTACGCCGTCCTGGCCCTTGGAGGCGTTGTGGTCCCCGTCCACGCACTGCTGAAGGCAGGCGAGATCGAGTACGTGCTGCGCGACAGCGGCACAAAACTGCTGGTCTGCGCTGCGCAGCTGTTGTCGGAGGGTGCCGCGGCCGCATTGGCGGCTGGTATCGACATTCTGAGCGTTCTGGCACCCGAGAGTGCTGCCGGCCCCGCCCGGCTGGAAGCAGAAGCAGCCGCCGCGTCCGCGATCCGAAGCTACGTCCCGCGCAGGCCCCAGGACACCGCGACCATCATGTACACTTCCGGGACCACCGGAAAACCCAAAGGTGCCTTGGGCACCCATTTCGCGCTCGTGGAACAGGTCAACGTTTTGCTGACCGGGACTCTCGGCCTCCGCCGGGGCGATATGGTCTTCGGCGGCCTGCCGCTCTTCCACACCTTCGGCCAGACGTGTGTGCTCAATGCGGGCTTTCGCGCGGGCGCCACCTTGGTGATGTGTCCGCGGTTCACCGGGGACGCCGCCCTGCAACTGCTGCACAAACACAAGATCAACGTGTTCTTTGGCGTGCCCACCATGTACGTGGCACTGCTCGAAGCCGCCAAGGCCGCTCCACTGCGCCCTCAAGGTCTGCGCTACGCCATCTCCGGCGGCTCGGCGCTGCCGCTGGCCGTGTTGGAGAAATTCCGCGAGGCCTTCGGAGTGGAAATTTACGAGGGCTACGGCCTGACTGAAACCTCCCCCGTGACCGCCTTTAACCATGTGGGAATAACACCGAGACCGGGTACCGTCGGAACCCCCGTATGGGGTGTGGACGTCGAGATCGCCAGCCCGGAGATCGCCGACTCTATCAACTTCCTTCCCCGTGGCGAGCTCGGAGAGCTGGTGGTTCGCGGACACAATCTGTTCAAGGGCTACCTGAACCGACCAGAGGCCACAGCCGAGGCGGTGGTGGAGGGATGGTTCCGCACGGGAGACCTCGGAATCAAGGACGAGGACGGATACCTGCACATCCTAGATCGCAAGAAAGACATGATCATCCGCAACGGCTACAACATCTATCCGCGCGAAGTCGAAGAAGTCCTGAACCAGAACCCGGAGGTCCTCAGCGTTGCCGTCTTCGGCATTCCCCATGAGGTGCACGGCCAGGAAATAGCCGCCGCTATCGTTGCGATCCCGGGCAGCACCGTCACCCCCGAGGAACTGGTCGCCTACACCAAGGACCGGCTAGCTGCCTACAAGTACCCGCGCATCATCGAACTGATGACAGAGCTGCCGCAGGGGCCCAGCGGCAAGATCCTCAAGCGGAAACTCGCCGCCCACTACGCCGAAGACCTGAACTCCCCAGCATCGGCTCCGGAAAGGGCGACGAAATGAGCTACACCGATTGCGAGACGCCGGCGCACCGCAGCCCTCAGGACGGTTCAGATTGCAGACGTCAAGCTCGAGGACGTCTGGCTCGATGAATCCTTCAGGCTCCAGCATGCGAATTCGTTCGCCGACACCGCCCGGGTCCTGAGCCAGTCGCGTCTGGAAGTCGCCTTCTCTGCAACCGGAAACGCCATGGGGGCGTATGAGAAGGCCCGCTCGTGCCCCTGCAACGTCGACAAGTTCGGCAGACCAATCGCAGAATTCCAGCTCGTCCAGGACCTGCCGGTGTGAGCACGCGGAAACGTTACATCGGCCCTGCCTTCGCCGTGTCCGTTGCGCGGATGCACGACGAGAGCAGGCAGAAGTCGGAGCATTCATCGATGGCGAAGCTAGTGGTCCTTGGCCAGTGCCGAGAGGCCGCTGTTCTGTGCCGCGAAGTGGTTGGCGGGAATGGGATCGTGGTCGAGCACGGGGTGATGCGCCATTTCATGGATGCTGAAGCTCAATACTCCTTCGAAGGGACCGGCGAGATCAATGCCTTGATTATCGGGCGCCGCTCACGGGTAAGGCGGCGTTCGCGTGATGAACAAGCCACCGACCCGTGACGATTCGATCACAGTCGACAGAACGAACTTCAATTTCCCAGTGAAGATGGAGCTGTCATACGGGGGTGGCTGTACCGGCCTTCCGGCCCTGGACTTCGGGCCGCCACCTCTTGATTCCTCCCCCCCACCTCAACCCACCCAAGACGAAAGAAGTTGTGTCATGAATAGTACGGACAAGTCACACGAGACCACTCCTCGCCTGTCACTGGACAAGTCGAGCGCATTTGTCACCGCTGCCGGACTCCATATCGTCGAGGCGCGAGGAGACAGGGTATCGGGTTGGATCGACCTCGGATCTGACCACCACACTCCTTGGGGAATTGTGCACGGCGGAGTGTACTTGACAGCAGTGGAGTCTGCCGCAAGCATCGGTGCGAGTGCCGCGGTCGCGGACCGGGGTCTCATCGCGGTCGGTGTTCACAACGCAACCGACTTCATCAGGGGCGCCAAGGAGGGTCGCGCCGAGGTTGTCGCACTGCCGATTCAGCAGGGCAATGTCCAGCAGTTGTGGGAGGTCACGATCTCGCGGGCGGCCGATGGTCAAGTGCTCGCGCAGGGCCGTCTCAGATTGCAGAATGTTGAGCCGAGGGCATAACGCCTTGATGCGCGGCCCGCTACGACGCTAAACCCGATTTAGAGACCCTCGCATCAACTGCAATTGAGGAGCCCCGTGCATCTGTCGCCTCTACGTCTCGGTGTTGAAGGCGGAGATCTCTTTGACGCAAATGCTCAACAGTCCGGTGTCGGGGCGAATGCTCTTGGAGAACGTGATCCCCGGGAAACCTTGTTTCGGCCACCCGGACCAGGTCGGCCTGGTCTTCGGCCGCCGGCTGATGAGGGCAGGGCCCCGTCCACCCCGGGCCGGTTCAGGACCAGGGTGATCACCGAGGGCTCGCCCCGAGCCTGCTTGTCGGATATAAGCAATGCCACGATCAAGCAGTACCACAAGGAAGGGAGGGCCCTGCGGACCGAGACAATAATCAACGACAGCCAGGATTTCCGAATCGGCAAACGACTGGCAAACATGCCCGCACTGCGGGAGATCGGCTTCACTGCCAACAGGCGCCTGCTACGCGTCCAAAGAATCAGCCACGACCCGATCACCGGAACCCAGGCACTACGGCCATCACCGACCCAGTCATCACCGCCACTGGGGCCCGGATCCCTGGACTGCGCCTCGGGCAACAACGAAGCCACGCACTCTTGTCCGCGTTGCCAGTGTTCAAGCTGCAACCGGACGGGTCCATCAAGCGGGATCTGCCCGCGCTCACCGCACGGCTAGGTGGAACGCACCCCGGCACCGTTACCGTCGGGCAGACGACCCATGATCTGCGCCGGCTTCGTCACCACGGCCTCCCCGAACGCATCCCACACTCCCACCGCTACCGGGTCACTCACACCGGCCTTTCCACCGCCATGTTCATCAGCGCCGTTCACGACCGGCTGCCCCCACCGGCCTGGCCGACCTGGAAACCCCGGCACCAACGAGGCTTCGAGCCGCCACGCGCTCCTTCCAAGCCGCGATGGACAACCTCACCCACATCATGGGACTGGCCGCTCAGCCCCGAATCTGACCCAGCCACCAAAAACGCGTCCCAAAAATCAGGGGTTCGCCGACTTAGCCTTCTAGTCGCCGTGCGGACCATGCGTATTGAAGTCAATAGTCAGGCGGCCGGCTCGTCGAGGTGTTCGCGGCCTCGATGCCGGCGAGGAACTGCGCGCTGTCCCGGTGCTCCAGAAGGGCCGTAACGATCTCGTGAGTGTCCGGGTCTATCCGGGTCAGCTCCGCCGCGAATGCCTCGAGGTAGGCCGTCCTGTCGATGCGGGAGGCCACCTTGCCGGAGGTCGCGGCGTACTGTGCTGCAGCTCCGAGCAGGTAATTCATCAGGGCCACTCCTGCGTCCGAGCTGCCAGTGCCGGTAACTTCCATGCGGCTCCAGCAGGGGATCCCAGCCCTTTACAGATGCGCAAGACCTGCCGGCTGCATGGGTTCTCTCCCTAGTTGCGTTCCGACCCAGGGGCGTGCGGAGAGTGCATCGAATCTCCCGAGGGCGAGCCCGCGAGATGATTCGCGGGATCTGGATCGTCAGCAGCGCTCGAAAATATCCCGCCGACGATGTGATCCGTTGCTCCGCGAGGAGCTCATCCTTGCCGGCCACGTAGTGGCAGATCGCACCGCGGCCGGTGGCGAGGTAGTCCGTCAGGGCCCGGACGGCCAGGACGCCCTCCTACGACGAGTCGAGCAGCTCGACGGTCGCTGGAAGGGGAGCAGGGCGGCTGCGTCGTCGCAAGATCGCTTGCACGCCATGCTTCGACAGCTATAGTCCATAGAGTGAGTGTTCAGATACCCCGATCGACGTCCGACCGAATCGACGGCCGTGCTCTGCGTCACCAGCATCGGCGTCCAGAGATCGTGGCCGCCCTCGCCGAGTACATTCTCGAATTTGGTTTGGCGGAATTTTCTCTTCGGCCTGCTGCGGTCGCGGTTGGGGTGACCCACGCGACTCTTTTGCGTCACTTTGAGAGCAAAGAGGCTCTAATCCATGAGGTCGTCGACAAGATCAGGGCCGACATCGTCAGGACCACCGTCGGAGCGGGTGTGCCGCTGGCTTCCGGAGTAACAAAACTCGAGGACTTCGTTTTTGACGTTTGGAAGCGACTGACTTGCGGGTCGAATGTGCATCAGTTTCCTCTGTTATACGAGCTTGTGGCTGATCTGCATTACAAGGGCGTCGACCGTAACCAAATTCGCGGCTCCCTGTCTCAGGATCTAACGGTGCCGATCGTGCAAACTTTCATGAGGCATTTTGGTCTCAGTGCGGATGAGGCTGACATTGTCACGACACTTGTAGTGGCGCAGTATCGGGGTGCGGCGGTCGAGCTCATTTTGACCAGAGACGAGGCCCGCGCGGATCGCGCGATGCGCCGCTTTGCAAAGGCGGTTGCAGTGGATGTGCGCAGCCGCGGCGGAAGCACAACAGTCTGACTTCGTTCGTCGAGGCAAGGGTTCGGAGGGCTGCACGTTTCCGGCGTGTTAAGAACGCGTGAAATGTGACTACCAATCGGTACGCGTACCGATTGGTAGTGTTACTTTTGGAACTGACGAGCCAGGCAGACGGCCCGCCCATGTCGCAGAACGAATGGATCTCATCGTGCCCGAATACCCCCACCGCAGCATGCTCGAATTTGAACTCTTCACCGGAGCCGAGCAGCATGAGAATTTCAGCCGCATCAGCGAGCTCGTACCGAACACGGTAATGAGCGCGGCAACGCAGCCACGGCCCTGGCCGCAAGGCGAGGACGCCGAGCTTCCCACGAGCTACGACTTCGAGGGAGTCAAACGCTCGACCACGCAATTCCTTGCCGACACTGACACTGCTGCACTCTTGGTGTTGCAGGACGGCGCGATTCGCTTCGAGAAGTACTGGCTCACGGGCGGGGTAGATGTTCCGTGGTTGTCAATGTCGGTCGCTAAGAGCTTTGTTTCGGCCCTGGTCGGTATTGCGCTCGAGGAAAAGCTCTTTTCCTCCATCGACGAGTCCATCAGTGCCTACGTGCCGGTGGAACCCGGATCCGCGTACGACGGAGTTTCGATCAGGGATGTCCTGCACATGTCGTCGGGTGCACGATGGAACGAGGATTACAGTGACACTGACTCGGATATCTTCAAACTGTCCGGGGCTCTCGTCGGTGAAGGAAACGGACTTGACGGGTTCATCGCGAGGATGACGCGTGAGAGCGAACCCGAGACGGTCTGCCGTTATAACTCCGGCGAAACTCAAGTACTTGGCGCGTTTATTGCTCGCGTCACAGGCCGCAGTCTGTCGGAATACATGCGTGAAAAGCTCATCGAGCCGCTCGGTTTCGAGGCCGACGGGACTTGGATCACCGACTCCCTCGGCACCGAGATGTCATTCGCCGGACTCAACCTCATCTCGCGAGACTACGCCCGTCTCGGCGAGCTTTACCGCAATGGCGGCAACTGGTTCGGCGAGCAGGTAGTCCCAGAATCGTGGGTGAAGGACTCCGTCACAGTCGACTCACCCATCCGGGAGGCGGGCGCCGCGATCGTTGGTACTCATCCAATCGGCCTCGGTTACGGCTATCAGTGGTGGGTTCCCAATATCCGCGAGGGTGAATTCGCCGCTATCGGCGTGTATAACCAGCTGATCTACGTACTGCCCGAGGCGCGAGCGGTAATTGTGAAGTTGTCGGCGAATCGGAAGTATGGTACGTCGCCTGACGAGGCAACGAACCAGGACGTCGAGAACGTGGCGTGCCTACGAGCGATTGCTGAGTCGCTTTAGTCCGTGGCTCTCCCGCGTTCGACAGGAAATCCCGTACTCAACGCGCCGATTGCAACCAGCGGCGGCCACTGCGCCACCGACTCGCACCACGGGCACCAGGGGGACCACGGGTGAGAATCCGACGCGCCAGCGCTGTCATCGCCGCTAGCCTCCGATCTGCCGCCGCAGCGATTCGCCTCATCGCTGCCGCAACAGCGCCTACCGCTATGGCTCTCATCATGGTGCTACTCGCCCTGGTCTGCGGAGTGTGAACGTTTGGCCTTCTGGGCAACGACAGCGTGCGTAGTTTGATATCTGTTGCAGGAGGATGTGGCCTGATGTAAACGCGGGCCGATGTCCGGGCCTGGCGGGACTCCTCTTGGTCGTGGGAATCGTTTTCGCGTACTTCCCGCTGATGGCGGGTGAACTTGACGCCGCGGGCCCGGCCGTCTTCGGCCCGGTCAGCATCACCCTTCTGGCGGTAGTCGTCACCGCCCCGGTTGTCGGACTCATCCAGGCAGCGGCGCTGCGCCGCAAACCCCGTGCCGGGCAAGACCTGGATGAGCAGCCGTTCCTCGACGAGGCGGTTACCCCCTGAAGCTTGTCTCCTGCAAGACTCCATCCTTCACGAATCCCCACCCAACGCACTCATACAGTGCACTAAGGAACTTTCCCCATGAACCTCCCCTCCACTGATGCCGCCGCAGGCACCGCCGGAATGCTGACCCTGCAGCCCGCCGGACCGTTGGCCAACCTCACAGCTTCAGAGTTCGTACAGATCCGCGAGATCATCTCGGCCGGACCCACCTTCACACTCACCACCCGTTTTGCGTATGTAGGGCTGGAGGAGCCGCATAAGCGGGAAGTTCTTGCTTTCCAAAAGGGCGGCGGTCCGCGTCCTGAGCGTCTTGCCCGGGTGATGCTGCTGGATATGGCTACCGGTGCTGCCACGGACAATATCGTCTCCCTCGATCAGGCCCGCGTGCTCCGGTCTGTTGACATCGACCCTGGCGAGGGCCAGGTCCCGATCCTACTGGAGGAGTTCGACGCCATCGCCGGGATCTGTGCCGAAGATCCTCGCTGGGTTCAGGCCCTGGCCGACCGCGGGACGGTTCCGGAGAAGGTCATGTGCATTCCGCTGTCGGCAGGGTCCTACGGGTTTGAGGAGGAAGTCGGCCGGCGCATCGTTCGCGTTCTGGCTTTCCGTCAGGACTACCCCAAAGACCACCCCTGGGCGCACCCTTTGGAGGGCCTGTGCGCATACGTTGACGCCACAGACCGCAAGATCACGCGACTTATCGACACAGGGGCGGTGCCCATCGCGGCCGAGTCCGGCAACTTTGATGACCCCAAGGTGCAAGGTGAACCGTTGACGTCTTTGAAGCCGATCGAAATCACCCAGCCAGAAGGTCCGAGCTTCAGTGTTGACGGGGAATCGGTGAGCTGGGCGAACTGGAAGTTCGACATCGGCTTTGATGCCCGGGAAGGACTTATTCTGCGCAACCTTTCCTTCACCGACGACGGGAAGGAAAGGCCTGTCATTTACCGCGCCTCAATCGCTGAGATGGTCGTGCCCTACGGTGATCCTTCCCCGATCCGGTTCTGGCAGAACTACTTCGACCTCGGCGAATACCTGTTCGGGCGGTTCACCAATTCACTTGAGCTGGGCTGCGACTGCGTAGGCGAGATTAAGTACTTCGACGCGGTCCTCGCGGACGAGGCCGGCACCCCATACACCATCAAAAACGGGATCTGCATGCACGAAGAGGACTTCGGGACACTCTGGAAGCACTCCGACATGTTCACCGGATCCAATGAGGTCCGCCGTTCCCGACGCCTGGTCATCAGCAGCTTCACCACTGTGGGCAACTACGATTACGGCTTTTACTGGTACCTCTACCTGGATGGCACCATCGAGCTTGAGGCCAAGCTCACCGGCGTCCTTTTCACGTCCGGCTACACGGCGGCCGGCGCTCCCTATAACTCCGAGGTGGCACCCGGGTTGGGTGCCCCGTATCATCAGCACCTGTTCAGCGCACGCCTCGACATGATGGTCGATGGGGTCACCAACGCAGTGGATGAAGTGGACGCCGTGCGTCTTCCCTACAGCGACACCAACGACCGCGGAGAAGCTTTCACCAAATCAGTCACGCGCCTGACCACCGAACAAACAGCATCGCGGGAAGCCAAGGGCTCCGTAGGCCGGGCTTGGCACATCGTTAACACCGAGAAGACAAACCGTCTGGGCCAGCCCACCGGATACGTCCTTTACCCGGATGACAAGCCCACCCTGATGGCCGACCCGGACTCCTCGCTCGCAGCGCGGGCAGCCTTTGCCACCAAACACCTGTGGGTCACCCAATACGACCCGGCCGAACGCTACGCTTCCGGGGATTTCGTCCACCAAAGCCCCGGAGGAGGCGGACTCCCGGCCTTCACGGCCCAGGACCGGTCCGTGGACGGCGAAGACATCGTCCTCTGGCACACCTTCGGACCCACGCACTTCCCCCGCCCCGAAGACTGGCCAGTCATGCCCACCGACTACGCCAAATTCACCCTGAAACCCTACGGCTTTTTCGGCAAGAACCCGGCCCTGAACGTCCCACCCAACAAAGCAGCCACAGGACACTGCACAACCCCGACCGCCGCTGACACCCATGGGTGCCACGACTAACCATGGTCGAAGCCCTGCACCTTGGGACCGTCGGCCTGGCCGCGGTCGGTGCCTGCTGCACCGCCGCGGCCAAGTCCCGCGGAAAGACCCTGAACATGATCACCGCGCTGATCATGCTCCTCGCGATGGCAGACAGTGCCCTGCACGTAAGCCCGATCCCCGGAGCCGGTTGGGCGGCGATAATGCTGGTCGCGGCCCTGGGCAGCGCTTTCGCGTCGCGGCGCGGACAGGGCGGGTCGCCTGCCCGCGCCGGTTCCCGGTTCGCCGAAGACGCTGTGAGCCGCAACCGGATGGGCATGCACCGGAATATTGGGCTCATCCTGACGGCGGCCTTACTCATCATCATGGACACCCATCCGATGGCGTCCGGACGTATGCCGGACAGTAGTCATTTCGCGCACGACGGTCATGCGACCGACGCGCTGGTCATGGTGCTCAGCGCAGGCGCGGCGCTCTATGCGGCGGCGAGCGGGTGGATGGCACTACGTTGCCATGGATCACCGCGCAGCAACCGCATCGAAGCCGCAGCGATGGGACTCTCCGTGGTGATCATGTCCCTGACAGGAATTGGATGACATCTCGCGAAGACTTGGTAAGCCGTCGACCAATTAGCTGCCTCGTTCGACGATCCTGACGGGGGCGTGTCAGCTTATCCTTGATCCACCCCCCTTTGCCTGTCAGCTCCTCAGCATGTCCCTTGCGTCGGAAAGGCACCGTCCCAAGCGGTCGAGTTTGGTCACCACAGAACATGACAGATCCTTGTGACCAGTCCGACGACAGAACGCCCATTATCGACGTTTGAAGCGCCGTATGAGTAGCGGCGCGGTTCGGTGTTCCGGTCGCCGACCATCGACCCCGAGGCCAACGTCAGGAACGACCGGAGACCAAGCCCTCCCAGGAAGGGTGCCCGGAAGAAAAGCTATGGATCCATATGGTTATCAGAACCCGGGCCAGCCTCCGGCATACAGACTTCCTGGGACGACGATTCCCACCTCGTTCACAAAGACAGTCGCAACGCAGTCTTTTCTGCTTCGAAGGCGGCGACTTCTTCGAGAATGATCGGCGCGGCGGTGGTGGCTGCATGGATGCCAATAACGCTAGCGATTTCCATGACTTCGAGTATTTCCTCGATCGTAGCGCCGTAACGGAGCGCGTTCTCCATGTGCAGCTTGGTTCCCCGCTCGTAAAGGTGCGTCGCGGCAATGTCGAAGGCGATATAGATCAATTCCTTGACCTTGGGCTCGAGCGGACCGTGTTTCCAGGATGCCGAGGAGAATTCGGTGTAGCCCTCTAAGTATTCAGGGTCAAGCTCCAAGGTGTCGTCCCAGATCTTGTTCCAGTAGCCGCGGTTCGCGGTGAACTCCTTCTTAACCCGCTCCTGGTACTCGGTGAGCGGTTCTTTTGCCTGACGCGCTCCGGCTTCATCAAGGACCTCACACAGAATAGGAACTCCCACGTTCATGGCGTGCACGCCCAGAGTGCTGGCCAGTTCCACTACCTCCATAATTTCCGCGGACGTGGCACCGGAGCGAAGGGCGGCCCGAACATGTTGCCGAACACCAGGGAGATACATGTGGGTTGCCGCACTGTCTACGGCGATATAAATGAACTCCTTGACCTTGTCTTCCAAGTGATTCTTTTTCCACGGGACGGATGCCATGGAAAGGTAGCCGGACAGGAACTCGGGGCTGAGAATCAGGATCGATTCCCACGCCTCTCCCCAGGTCCCGCGGACGCTGATGAATTCGTGCTTGATTTCTTGTTGGCGGGCTGTCAGTTCCATTGATGTCCTTTTCTGCGTGTATGTCGGGCCGGCGGGGATGAGTAACCCTATCTTTGGCTGACTATGGATCCTTGCGAAGTTGCAGCCACCCATCGGGCAATTTCCGTGTGGTCGGCGTTGTCCGGGAGGTTTGCTGCCGCCTCTTCCCAAAGCTGGATGGCGGCGTGGCTGAGCCTGGACTCGGAATGGACCCGGTCAGCGAGGTCAACTGCAATCTTCATGTCCTTGAGCATCAGTTTCAGGGCGAAGCCCGAGTTGAATGTGCCGGAAAGAATGAAGTTGGGCCACTTGTTCTCGGTCGAGCCGCTTTTTCCGCTGGAGTCATTGACAATTTGCAATAGAAGCGAAGGGTCCACGCCGAAGCTTTGCCCGGCGAGGATGGCCTCGCTGCTAACAAGCAGATGAGCGGCGGACATGAGATTGTTCAGTGCTTTGGCCGCGTGACCTGCACCCACCATGCCGGCGCGCTTGACGGTTCCGAAGCAGTTCAGAATAGCGGAGGCATCGAGGAGGTCCTCGTCGTCTCCCCCTGCCATGACGGTCAACGTGCCGTTTTGGGCACCCCTCACGCCCCCCGATACAGGAGCATCAATGAAACGGATGCCTCTTTGGCGAAGTTGATGTTCCAAGGACTGGCTGCGGAACGGATCGCTGGAGCCCATGTCGATGACCAGACTGTTGCTGGTCAGGCTGTCGTTCACTTCCGGGCTCATGATGACAGCTTCGACGACATCGGAGTTGGGCAGCATCAGGATGACGGTGGATGCACCGGCAACTGCTTCCGCTGGCGACGCACAACTGGTGCCGCCTGCTTCGGCCAGTCGCGTTCGTGCCTCCTCGGCGAGATCGAAACCGCGGACCTTGTGTCCTGCCGCCAGGAGTCGTTTTACCATTGGCATTCCCATGTTGCCGAGGCCAAAGAATGCGGTTGTAGTCATGACGTCTCGCTCAATTTCATTTCAGTGAGAACCTTTTCCGCCACCCGAAATGACTCCAAGGCGGCGGGGACGCCGACGTAGATGGCTGTCTGCATAAGAACTTCCTGAATTTCCCGTTGCGAGAGGCCGTTGTTGATGGCGCCGCGAACATGAACTTCGAGTTCGTGTGACCGGTTCAGAGCCGTGAGCATCGCAAGGTTGATCATGCTGCGGCTACGCCGGTCAAGACCATCGCGGTTCCATATGGCGCCCCAGCAGTACTCTGTGACGAGTTCCTGAATGGGGCGGCTGAACTCGGAAACCTGCCCGAGGGATCGCTCCACGTGGCTGGCGCCGAGGACCTCTTTGCGGGTGGTCAGTCCCTCTTCGTACCTGGTGCTGTCGGTGCCGATGTTTTCCATTGTTATTCCTTCCGGAGCTCTGCGGTCTTGGTGTAGTCGGATTCCCCGACCGGCTCGGCCCAATGGGTCACTCCGAGGGAAATCGCGGTGTGCGTCATGAATGAGTCTGGTGCGGCCCCATGCCAGTGGCGCTCCCCCGGCGGGCACCACACGGTGTCACCGGCGTTGAGGACGCGCGGGTTGTTTTCGCCTGATGCTTGGATGAGGCCGCGGCCGGCGATTATCTGGAGTATCTGACCGTCCTCGTGGTGGTGCCAGTACGTCCTTGCGCCGGGCGTGAAGTTCACCGTATTGATGGTGACGCCGTCCGTGGATGCCATCGTCAGGTAGGGGAAGACGGTACCGCTGAACTGTGAACCTTTCTTGTCGGCTGTGCCGTCCTGTACAGGTCCGTTGATGATCCTCATTGCTGCTCCTTCGTTTCGGGCAGCTTTTTGAGGCCGACGGATGCCTGCTCAAAAAGCCGCACACCGCCGGAGGCATCGCCGATGGCATCAACTACTGTGTTGCTGATCTGCTCGGAGTAACCAAGGGCATTGGCCAGACCGAAACTCGCAAGTGGTCCCGCAGAATTGGGGCTAACCACTCCGAGTTCCGCGGCAAGTTCGACGTAGGCCAACACGTCTTTCATCATGAGGGTATTGGTGAGGCCACCTTTGAGATAATCTCCTTTGATGATTTTCGGGAACCGGTTCAGCGACGCGAAACTTACGCCCGAGCTGTTGTTAATGACATCCAGAAGCACATCAAGGTTTAGTCCGGCCTTCTTGCCAGCGACCATGACTTCAGCCGTTGCAGAGAGCGTGGTGGCGTTCAGGAAGTTGTTCAGGAGCTTGGTGGTATGCCCGGCCCCTGACTCGCCGGTATAAAAGATTTTGCTTGAAAAGAGTTCGAGAACCGGGCGCGCACGAGCAAGCGTGGTTTCCTCGCCTCCAACCATCAGAACCAGCTGGCCTTTTTCTGCGGCAGCCGCTCCTCCGGAGATCCCGGCGTCCAGGTAACTCGCACCGGCGGCAGACACCTTACCGCCTAGCATGCGGGTCGACGCAGGGGTGGAGGTGCTCAGGTCGACGACAATTTGCCCGTGCCGCAGGTTCTCCAAAACGCCGCTTTCACCCAGCATGACGTCCTCCACAACGGAGCTCTTGGGCAAGGACAGCAGGACGATGTCCGAGCTGTTCGCCACATCCGCTACGTTCGCGGCAGGGGTAGCACCGGCGGCGGAGATGTTTGCCGGGACGGTATCGAATCCCAACACTTCTCTTCCAGCGCGGGTAATACAAGTGGCCATGCGGCCGCCCATGTTGCCCAGGCCGATAAACCCTATCCGGAGTCCAGTCATCGTTCCATCCCTAAGAAGTTGTTGCCGTAAATCGCCTCGTCAACGCTGGTGGTGTCCCAGGCCCCGGCTCCGCCGCTGGGGCGTACAGTGTTCACAATGGATGCGCCGCCGTCAGCGGCAATCAGCTGCCCGGTGACGTAAGCGGAGTCTTCGCTCAGTAGGAAGGCCACTACGGTTGCTATTTCATCGACAGTGCCTGCCCGCCTCATAGGGGTGGTGCTGGCACGCTGCTCCATATCGTTCTTGCCGCCACTGGTGCTTGCGGCGGCGGCAAAGAGTTCGGTCGGGACGATTCCAGGTGCTACTGCATTGACGCGGACGCCCAGCGGCCCCCCGTAGACGGAGCCGCCATGGACCAACCCCACCACTGCATGTTTTGAGGTGTGGTAGGCCAACAGGTCGGCGGCTCCTGTGAGGCTGGCTATGGATGCCGTGATGGCGATGTTGCCGCCACTGCGCTGCGCCTTGAACTGGCGGAAAGCGGCCCTCATGCCCAGGAACTGTCCGCGCACGTTGACGTTCATGACCCGGTCGAAATCTTCCACCTCGACGTTCGGCAGGGCAGCGAATTTTCCGAAGATCCCCGCGTTGAGATGGTGCAGGTCCACCCGTCCGAAGGCGTCCAGGGCCTCCTGGATGTAGTTATTGACATCAGTCTCGTCAGCAACATCTGCGGCTACGGCGATGCAGCGGGTAGGCAGCGATCGTGCAACGGCGGCGGCGGCTTCTGCCTTGATATCCACGGCGACTACATGTGCGCCCTCCATGGCGAGACGCCTGGCGGAGGCTTCGCCCAGACCGCCGGCCGCGCCGGTAACAATGGCGACCTTTCCGGCAAATCGAGGGAGGGTCATGACTTTTCTTCCTTTCTGCCGATGGTTGCTGCCAGTCCGGCCAGCGGTCCGGCTGTGACGGGTGTAAACCGCTCCAGGGTGGACGGATCGTGGCCCGTCACGAGGTGCTTCGCGCTCGTGGCCATCAGCTGCCTGATCGTGTCGAAGCCGGCGTACACTTCCCTAATGTCATTGACGAACATGAACGGAAGGTCCTGATCGTATTCTTCGTAGTAGTGGATGGCGTCTGAGGCGAGCACTACCTGGCCCTCATTCGTGTCCACGGTGACGATCGACTGGCCGGGCGTATGGCCCCCGACCCGGAACATCCGGATACCGGGGGCGATGATGTGCTCGTGGTCAAAGGTCTTGATTCTTCCCTCGCCCGCCGCCCGCTTCAGGTAGTCAAGCTCCTCTCCTTCTACCGAATGCCGGAACTGCTTTCGGGCGGCGAAGCTGCTGAGCCAAAAATCCAGCTCAGCGCCGGCCATGATGATGTTGGATTCGGGGAACAAGTCCAGGTTTCCGATGTGGTCATAGTGACCGTGGGTGACCAGGACCTGCGGTGCTTCGGAGGGATCGACCCCGAGGGCGGCGAATGCCGCGGCCGGCTCTATCAGGAAAGTGCGGTTCCGGACCTCCCCGCCGTGTTTGGAGAAGCCAGTATCGACGACAACGGTACGTTGTGCGTTGCGGATTACCCAGAAAAAGTAATCCATCTCTATGGGCTCGTCATCCATCTTGTAGATGTGGAAGTTCAGATAAACGTCGCTCTTCACCGTGGACCGCGTACCGAACTTCACAATGCTGACTTGATACCTATCACTGCTACTCATGCTCGCTCTCCTCGCTTGAGGTCCAGCCGCTTGACGTCGGGCGGGTCCCGATTGGGAGGACGAAAAACTTCGTACAGATCGTCGTTACTGTGTTCAGCCAAGGGAAGTAGCGATCGCCTTGGCCGGCCCATTCAGGGCGGGGTACTCGGCTGCCACCCGCGGATCGTGCCCCGGAATGACGGGTGCTCCGGTATCTGCAGAGAGCTCCTTGGCAAATGCCAACGCAGCGCACATCTCGTCGAGGTCTGTGTGCGCGAAAAACGGCCAGCCCTTCTCGAGTTGCTCGGCGAAATGGATCGCATCCGACGCGAGGATCAACGGCCCCGATTTGCTCTGCACGAGTGTCAGTAGCTGTCCTGGGCAGTGGCCGCCGACCGGGTAGACACGCACGCCCGGGTGGACCTCGGTCTCGCCGTCGATCAACCGCAGCCTTTGCTCCTCGCCAGCGCGCATAATCGCCTCCAAGTCGGCGGCCGCAGTGAACTCCCCGACCAGACCGTTCTCCTCGAACTTTGCGGTCCAGTACTCGTACTCGGCGCGGGCGGCGACGATGACGGCTTGGGGGAAGAGGTGAACGTAGCCGATGTGGTCGTAATGGAAGTGGGTGGTGATCACCATGCTGACCTGGGCCGGTTCGATTCCCAGCAGCGCGAGACCCTCGGGAGGCGGCGTGCGGCTAGTCTCCCCGAGCCAGTCTTTCCCGGCGACGTCGTAGCCGGTGTCGATCAGGATGATCGCCTCATCGTTCCGAGCTATCCAGAACGAGTAGTCCATGGGCTGATCCTCATCAGCCTCCCCGGAATTTGCGAACCCATGGAAGACAATGCTCTTCCTGGTCACACGTTCGCCGTACTTGACCTGGATGACGTTGAATTTAGATACGGCAGAAGACACAGGCGCTCCTCAGGGCTATCGTGCTAGGTTCGAAAGGCGGCGTTCCGCCATGGACACAATGTTCGAAAGCAACATCGCACGGGTCATGGGACCCACCCCTCCTGGATTCGGCGATAGCCAACCGGCGACATCGCCGACAGCGGGATCGACATCCCCGGCGAGCTTCGCCTTTCCGGACTTGGCGGTGCCCACCCGGGTTACCCCGACATCGAGTACGGCTGCACCCCGCTTCACCCAGTCGGGCTTCACGAAGTGCGGCTGCCCCAGCGCGGCGATAACGATGTCGGCTCGACGCACCTGGTCAGGAAGATCCCTGGTGCGCGAATGAGTCAGGGTCACGGTTGCATCCAGGCCCTTACATGTCAGCAGCAGTCCGAGCGGCCGTCCTACCGTCACACCGCGGCCGATAACCGTCACCTGCCGGCCGGCTATTTCGACCCCTGCGCGCAGCAGCAACTCGACAATGCCAGCGGGGGTGCAGGGCACCGGTGAGCTCAGTTCGCGGGCGACACTCAAAACGAGTCGTCCCAGATTCGTGGGGTGCAGTCCGTCCGCGTCCTTCTCTGGCTCGATCGACTCCAGCACAGCGTTGTCGTCGACGCTGTCCGGAAGAGGCAGCTGCGTGATGAACCCGGTCACCGCCGAATCGGCGTTGAGCTCTGCGACGCTTTGCTCGATCTGGGCCCTTGTCGCCCCCTCCGGAAGGTGGTGAGGGATCGAGGCGATCCCCACCTCCGAACAGTCACGATGCTTCCCAGTCACATACGAGACCGACGCCGGGCTCTCCCCCACCAGCAAGGTTCCAAGCCCCGGGGTGATCCCGGCCGCTTTCAATGCGACCACCCGCTCGCGCAACTCCGCCTTGATAATCGCTGCAGTAGTCGCACCGTCAAGCATCTCGGCCATCCGGCCCTCCCTCCACTATCGCTCTATGCGCCCAGGGGCAGTCGCTCCTGGGCCGACATGATTTACGCTCCGGCAGGCACGTCGAGTGCCGGACGCGGAACCGCCCCGACGTCGATGGCGTTGTTGTTTTCGAGGTCGAAGTAGGGGTACCGGCCGACGGTCACTCGGATCTCCTTCTGCGGTGTGCCGGGGCGGCCCCACAGGACGGTGATATTGGTACCCTCAGCTGCATATCGCTTGTCGACGAAGCCGAGCGAGATCATGCGACGGTAGTAAACGCTGTTGATGCGTCCGGTTGAAGTGCCGATCCGCTGACCGTCCGCGAGGACCCAATCCGCGTGATAGGCGAAGCCAGGTTGACCGCCGAGGTTGAAGTAGATGTCGAAGGGGCGGTCGTCGATCCTGTCGTACGGCTCGACGTCGCGTCCCCGGTACTTGGAGGCGACGACGTCGGCGATGTCCTCCTCGTTCCAGACGAGGCTCACTACTGCCCAATGGTCGGCTTCGGCCTCACGCTGCAGCGCTTCCTTGCCTATGAAGTCGTGATTGAAGTCGACCATTTTCCCCCAGCCGACTTGGTAGGGCGTCACGAACCGCGCCTCGGCATCCGGGCCAACGCTGCCGTAGAAGTGGCGGTACTTGTTGTAGAAGTTCTGCATCGGCTGGGTATCGAAGTAGGCAGCCATGTCTGGCTCCTCGTACCACGGCAGGGGGTAGTGGAGGTTGATGTTCGGGAATCCCGCCTCGGTGTGCTGCATGAGATAGGCGACCTGCCCCTGCTTCACGAGGCCAAAGGGCTGGCCTGCTTCCCAGATGGCCCGGTAGACGGTCTCGGTGTCCGGCGTCGCACCGTGGACCTCATAAGCCAACCCGCCAGCCATCCCGAGCCGGAGGATGCGGACGGGGAGGCCTGCGATCGTTCCCATGCGATGCCTGCCGAAGGCGATGTCGTGGAGGTCCTCCTGCGCGGCGGCTTCAAGAACCTCCAGCGAACGCGGGCCAGCGATCTGGAAGAAGAACTCCTTGTTTGATTGGTCTTCACCCTTCACGTTGAGTCCGGAGTTGATCAACCGGTACTCCAGCGCGGGAGCGAGCCAATACGTCCGGTAGGTATCCTCTTCGATCCGAGCGACGACCCCATCCGTGAGGATCTGGCCCTTGTCATTGCAGAGGACGGCGTGCCGGATCTGGCCTACCTGGAACCCGCGGAATGCGTTGATACACACCGATCGCAAGAACTCGAGCGCATCCGGACCAGAGACGTCATAAATGGGAGACATGCCATTGAGGGCAGTGCCGATGTGCGCAGTCTCCTTCGACGAAAGCACCTCGCTTTCGTAGCCAAGAAACTCCAAGGGCAAATAGCCCATGCCCGGGGCGACGGTGTACGCCCCTTCGCTGATTGCTTGTTGTGCGGTCATGTTCTTCACTCTCTGTTTGATACGGGTGCGTCGTCGCACCACGGTGGTCGAGGGGGGCTAGTTGGATGAGTCGAGCAAGGCGAAGCCGGCACCGGCGACCGCGCCACCGTCTACTGGGAGGACACTTCCTGTCGTGTAGCTCGCGCGTGTGACGAGGTAGAGCATCATGTCGGCGACCTCCTCTGGTTTGCCATAGCGGGGAATTGGGAGGCCGCCGGCGATAGCGGATTCATCACCGCCCGCCATCATCGGAGTATCGGTGTAGCCCGGCTGCAGGGCGTTCACGCGGATGCCATACTTCCCCAGTTCGAGCGCCGCGATCTGGGTCAGTCCCACGATCGCCATCTTTGCTGCAACGTACGGGGCAAGGAGCGTGGGTGGCACTACCGCCGTGATAGAGCTGGTATTCACAATGGATCCGCTGCCCTGCCTTCGCATGGCTGCGACCACCGCCTGGATCCCGTTGAAGTGTCCCGTGAGGTTTACGTTGAGGACACGATCCCAAATTTCGGGGCGCATCTCTTCGAGCGCCGCCGGGACGTTGATGCCTGCGTTGTTGACCAGGATGTCGAGCGTTCCATGGCCGAATTCCAGGGCGGCCTGGACGCAAGCAGCCCATTGGTCCCTATCGGTCACATCGAGCGGTACAAACAGTGCCTGATCGCCGAGGGCGGCGGCAAGCGCTTCGCCGTCCTCGTGCAGGACGTCGGCGACGATCACGCGTGCCCCGTTTTCCACGAGCACTCGACAATGAGCTGCGCCAATCCCGCGGGCGCCTCCGGAGACAATCGCCGTCTTGCCATCGAGCCTAAAGGTATTCATCAGAATCGGACCCCTCTCGGTTCCAGCCTTGAGCACGACGGGCCGAACGAATTCGCCCCGGCGTGTGAGCGATTCGACAGTGAATCGCCAGATCTAGGCTCCAGCGCCCCCCGGCAAGTTCCTAGCGTAAGTTCACCTGATTCTGCGCCCGTTCCCGCCTGGCGGAAGTGACAGATCATCACTACTCCCCGGCCCTGCTCAGGCGCATGTCGATAACGCCCGTTATGAGATCGCGTTCGACTGCGGCACGCATAGCCGCCCCAGCATCCTCAAGGGGGAACACCCGCGAAATCATGACGTCCACGTCCAGCGTGCCCGATTCGATGGCGTCGGCAATTCGCTGGATGTCCCGGTCGAGGAATCCGCCACCGCTCTGTGATCCTTTGATGACCCGGCCGAAGAGCGACACCGTGTTCGCCGGAAGGGTCGTGGTCGCCGTGTCAAGCGGAGCGACCATGCTGGTAGCGACGACGGTCCCGCCATTGCGAGAGAGGGTAAAGGCCTGCTCGATTCCTCCCGGTTCTCCGGTAGCCTCCAACGCGAGGTCCGCGCCGCGTTCCGCAGTCAAAGCGTCGACCGTCGTACGGGCATCTTCCGGTGCCACCGCTGCGCTGGCGCCCACCTTCAATGCAAAATCACGACGGTCAGGGAGAGGATCGACTGCGATGATCGGACCCGCGCCGGCCGCTTTCGCGGCCTGGATCATCCACAGGCCCAGATGTCCGCAACCGACCACTACAACACTCTCACCCGGTTGTACACGGCCGACTTCCCATACGGCGCCGACGCCGGAAATGCCTCCGCAGCCTAGGACGGCCAGTTGAACCGCATCGAGCGAGCTGTCTACGACGGCGTAACAGTGCTCGCGATACTTCATGTACTCAGCGAATGTTCCTGCCCCGCCAAACCCCGCCACCACATGTCCAGCGGCAGTGCGGCCGACGGCCGGTGGTGTCGCGACTTCTACCCACAGCCGCTCGCATTGCGAGGGGCTGCCGTGGAGGCACGGATAACATTTGCCGCACTCCATGGTGCCGGCCACGACAATCCGGTCGCCCACTTTCGTCTTCATCACTCCGGGACCGACCTCAATGACCGTGCCACAGGCGCTGTGGCCGGGCACGAAGCGCCGGTCGGAGCTGACAGGGTTGTCTATGAAGAGCTGATCGGTACGGCAGACGGCACTGGCCTCTATTCGGACGGTCACTTCCCCCCATCCCGGCGGGTCCAGGGTGATCTCCTCGATCTCGATCGGTGCGCCTTCTCCGCGGGCGAGAGCAGCTCTCATGTTAGACCTCTTCGTCTTCGTGCAATGGGTGGCTTGTTGAGTGTGGGTTATTCCTCCTCCATCATCGAGATCCGTCCCGGGTTTTGCGACAGAAAATGCGTATTTGCGTAAGTGATCGCGTAAGTGCACGCTATGAGTGGTGAGCGTCACATGGCTATATGGCAAGTGGAGGAAAAGGCGCTTCGGCGGCGGCCTCGTCGCGTTCGTGTCCACGGTCTCCTCCCACCCCTGAGACCCCGTATCGGCAAATTGAGCTGAGTAAGGTATCAACAATGACAACGTCAAGTCGCGGGCTTCCTGTCCGGCACCTCACCGAGTTCGTGGGGAGAGACCGGGTTCTCAGTGAATTGAGCAGTCTCGTCGCCTCGCGTCGACTTGTCACCATCACCGGGCAAGCTGGCGTGGGAAAGTCCCGGACCGCAGCGCGCCTCGCGGAGATGTTAAGGCGTTCCTTTGGCGGCTCCATCGCCGTCGTCGAGATGGGCGGCCAAGCTTCGGACGGCGCCGGTGAGACCATCGCTGCCGCGGTCGGATCTCCTGGCGCATCACTGGAAGAGATCGCGCGGATACTGGGCGAAAAACCGCACCTGATCGTCCTCGACAACCTGGATCGTGCGGATCTCGCGGCGCCAGCCCTCGAACAGCTGCTTCGGCACGCAACCGAGACCCGCCTCGTAGTTACCTCCCGTCAGCGAACGGGTATCCGCGGGGAGACACTCTACGTCTTGTCCCCGCTTGAAAGCATTCTGCAGGGGCCTCCGGAAGCAGCACTCGAGTCGCCCGCGGGAAACCTGCTGCTGCGGCTTATCCGTGAAGAGGACCCTACGTTTCGAGCAACAGCAGCGGCGGCGGAAGAACTGCTTGCCGTGTGCAAGGCCACAGATGGCGTCCCGCGGTTCATCGAAGCAGCGGCACGCGCCGTCTGCGTGCTGGGCCCTCGTGCCACAGCGATCGCAGTCACGGAGGACGCGGCCGTCCTGGACTCGTTCCTCCCTACCGCCTTTCACGCCATGACCTCGAAGGCAGTCCTGGAGGGGGCGCTGGCAAGAGTATCCGAACCGGCGCGCAGGCTCCTGCAACGGCTCTCGTTGTTCGAGTCCGGATGCGACCTGCGCTTCGCTGCGGATCTCTTCTCCGATGGGAGTGTGGCGAAGATCGCCGGGCCCACCTCAGAACTCGTCGATCAGTCGCTGGTGCGATCCGAAACAGTGGGTGGAGAGCGCAGATTGCGAGTTCCTCTTCACTACCGCGGACACACTCTCGGATCCTGGGATGAGGAGAGCCGTTTGAGGGAACAGCAACGCGTGCGAAGCGCTCTAATCGACAGGATGCGTCATTGCGCCGGGTCATGGTTCTCCGATGACCAACTGCAGAGCATCCAGTTCCTCAACCGCCATGCCGGTGACATCACAGCAGTTCTCAGCGCCATGTCAGCCGACCCCAACGATGCACACGAAGCTCTCGATATCATCAGCGCCCTGCGCTATTACTGGCAGCTTCATCCTGTCGACCCTTGGCCCAGAGTGAGGGACTGGCTCGGCACGGCACTAACTATCGACCCGACTCACGACTCGATCACCGTCCGCGCCATGCAGACCGATGCCTACATCGCGTTCCACGAGGGAGACCTTGAGGGCGCAAGAGCACAGCTCATGGCCAGCAGGTCAGGGTCCGATCCATCGCTCATCGGTGACAATGAGGCCCTTTTCGGCATCTTCGTCGAAGCGTTGATCGATCTTGGCGAAGGCAATCCTGCCGCTGCAGAGCCCAAGCTGGGCCGAGTGCTGCGGGAGTCTCTGCAGGCAGACGTGGAACACCTTGGCGAAAAATACTGGTTCCTGGCGACATGTCAGATTGCCATGGGCCACGAGGAAACCGCGATGGCGTCTCTGGCTGAGGGCCTGGCGTTTTGCGAACAGGTCGGTGATATCTGGGGTCGAGCCTACATGTGGTGGCTGGTGGCTTTGATCGCGGGCCGACAGGGCCGCACCAACGAGGCCACCGCGCGCTTACGTGAGTCGGTAGATGTGATGTCCGACTACGGCGATCGCGCGGGTCTTGCCCTCTGTGTGCGACTCCTTGTGTCCATCTCCGGTAACAACGGAGAGGACGAGAGTGTCGCCCGCCTGGCCGCACTTTTTCCGCGACAGATGCATACGAGCCCTCCGGTCCCGCTGCCCGAGCTCGTCCCTGCGCCTCCAAGCACCTTTGGTCCGTCCACGCCATTGCAAGACAATCGATCGCTCGGTGAGATGCTTGCACGGATCATCGACGGGGACGCACCAGAGAACCCGACCCAGCGCGACGGGACGCTCGATGCGCTCAGCGGCCGCGAATGGGAAATTGCCACCCTCGTCGCGGAAGGACTAGGCAACCCCGCTATTGCGGCGAGACTCGTGCTGTCGCGGCGCACGGTGGAGGGACACGTCCAGCGGATCCTGGCGAAGCTCGGCTTTCGCTCCCGCAGCCAGATCGCAGTGTGGGTGGCACAATCAAGAACCGAAGTGGGGCGGCGCCGATAAGCGCCTCGGGCTGGAATTCCGGGCCGATGCGCAGGAGACACTCACGAGTGCCCCCATGCGAGTGGGCTTACCTGGCGGGCCGACGACGCTACCCGAAGACAATGGTGTGATTGCCGTGGCGGATGACTCGGTCTTCCGCATGCCATTGCACGGCTCGAGAGAGGACCGCGCGCTCGACATAGGCGCCGTGGGCTTGGAGATCGGCGGCCGTCATGGAATGGTCGACGCGGGCGACATCCTGTTCAATAATCGGGCCCTCGTCGAGGTCCTTCGTCACATAGTGTGAGGTGGCGCCGATGAGTTTCACGCCACGCTCCTGCGCTTTGCGGTAGGGAGCGGCGCCGATGAAGGCGGGCAGGAACGAGTGGTGGATGTTGATGACCGGTACGCCGATCTTGTCAAGGAAGTCTCCGGAGATGATCTGCATGTAGCGTGCCAGCACGACGAAGTCGACGTTGCCGCGCAAGAGTCCAAGGATCTTCGCCTCGGCCTCGCTCTTGTCGGGGCCCTGCGAATGTACGTGCATGAACGGGATACCGAACGAGCGCACGTCCTCTGCGGTGTTGGTGTGGTTGGAGATCACCATCGGGATCGAGACAGGCAGCTCGCCGCGGCGATGCCGCCACAATAACTCCAACAGGCAGTGATCCGATGTGGAGGCCAAGATCGCCATTCGCTTTGGCACGGACTGGTCGGTGAGCCGCCACTCCATGCCGTACGGCTTCAGGGTCTTGGCGAGGTCGGCCTGGATGTCGGGGATCGCCGCAGCGAGCCCCGGGCGGTGGAACACCACCCGCTGGAAAAATGCGCCGCCTTCGGGGTCGGACGAGTACTGGTCCAGCGTAACGATATTGCCCTTATTGCGAGTCACCAGCGCCGTGACGGCGGCAACGAGGCCGGGCTGGTCGGCACCATGCACGGTCAAGCAGGCGTGGTCGCGCAATGGGATGTTGAGTGGCATGTAGTTTGCTCCTGGGTTCGGGACGGCCGTGACAGTGGTCAGACGGCTCGCTGTGGTTCAGCTATGGGCGCAAGGGTGATGTCGAACTGTGCCGAGGTCCATTTCTCAGTCAGATTTCGACCGCGTGGGCCTGCTCCTGGTTCATGTTCGACAAACGGCACGACGAGTGACGGCTTGACACCGAATACGGCGTCCTTCTCCAGCCACTTGTCGCCCTCTACGAAGATGTGGGTGATGAGGGTCTCGTACCCGGGATGGCTCACCATGAAATGGATGTGCGCCGGGCGCATGGGAGACCTGCGAGCAGCGTCTAATAGATCACCGACCGGGCCGTCATGCGGGATCGGGTAGGCGGCGGGCTGGACTGTCCAATAGTCGAAGGTCCCGTCTTCGTTTGTGAAGAAGTGAGCGCGGCCCGACAGTTGCCGCGATTCGTGCTGAACGTCGTAGAAGCCGTCATCGTCGGCCGCCCAAACCTCCACGCGCACGCCTGCCAGCGCGTCTCCTGTGACTGACCGAACGGAGCCGTGGACGTAGCAGGGGTGCCCGGACATTCCGTCGCCAATGTCGTCGCCGTTCTCGATGAACGGGGCGTTCTCGACGAAGAAGGGGCCGAAGACCGTCGACTCGGTCGCTGTCGACCGTGCGGGCGCGTTGACAGCCACCGTCATCATCGAGGCACCCAGCACGTCCGAAAGCAGGATGAACTCCTGTCGGTGCTCGTCGGTGATATGCCCCGCGCGTGTGAGGAAGCCGATCGCCGCGTCCCACTCCGCCTGCGTCAGACGCACGTCCCGGATGAACCCGTGAAGATGACGCACCAGCGAGGACATTACTTCCCGGAAACGAGGGTCTGCGATGCCTCCAAAGCTTGCGACTACGTCGTCGGTCAGTGTGGATTCCCGGGTGACCTGTATGAGCGCTTCGGCCCTTGTGATGGTCATGAGTGGATCGTCCCTTCATCGAAGGCCGCCTGGAGCAGCCATTGAATATCCCCGCGAGTGACTTCTCGAGGGTTGGGGATTGGAAGCCTCTCGGCCACGACATCGACGGCGACGGGCACATCGTCGTCCTGCATGCCCAGTTCACGAAGATTCCTCGGTGCGCCTGTGGCAATTAAGAGTTCGCGAAGTCCCGCGACGGCATCGTCGACGCCCAGTGCCGCGCAGATCGACCTACTCGCGGCAGGGACGGCGTCGGCATTGAAACGAAGCACTTGCGGAAGGATCACGGTGTGTGTACCGGCGTGCGAGAGGTCGAACGCGCCCCCGAGAGCGTGGCATATCTTGTGGTGCAGTCCCGACCCAGCCTCCGCGAAAGCGGAACCAGCGAGGAAGCTGCCGTACACCAGGCTGTCCATTGCACCTGCCTGGGCGTTCTGCAGCGCGCGCAATCCCTGAGTGAGCTGACGAATGCCTTCGCCGGCCTTCAGCGATGTGAGCGGGTTTGCCCCGGGTCCCCAGAATGCCTCCACACAGTGTGCCAGCGCATTGAACGCAGAGGACACGGCGACGGCATGAGGGAGAGAGGTTAGCAGCGCCGGGTCGTATACGACGGCTCGCGGCTGCACCAAGGGGTTTTTCCCGGTCTGTTTGCGGCCGTCCACAGTAATGCCCCAGACATCCGTCATTTCCGAGCCAGCCAGAGTGGTGGGGACGGCGAGGATTGGAAGGCCTGTCCTTAATGCAATGGCCTTCGCAGTTCCAGTGGTAGACCCCCCTCCAATCGAGAGAATCAGGTCGGCATCGGAGTTCTCAGCTGCCTGCTGGGCAAGGGCTGCTGTCTCGGCTGGAACATGCTCTACGACGTCGCTGAAAAGGCCGACGACGCGGGCGTGGATCGCGGAGGTGATGAGTTCCGCGGCCACGGACTGGGAGGGAGACGTCACCAACAGAATACGTCGCGCGTGGTGCCGTTCGACCCAGTCCCGCACGTTGGCAGCGGCATTCCCGTGACCGAATCGGACCTCGGCCGTTTGCGAGCGATATGTGAATGCTTCCATACTCATGCCAGGAGTGAGTGGTCGTCGAGCCGGTGCCAGCGGCGATTGTGATAGACCAGCGGCGAGGAGTCCGGTCCAGGCTCAACGGCAGATGCCTCGATTGCCTGGGCAGCCACGATCACCGACCCGCCTACCTCCATCCGGTCGATGATTCTGCAGCGCAACCACGACTTGACTCCATGGAAGAGCGGTTCCCCTGTGGTCAGGGGTGACCACAGGGAATCGTCGGAGAAACGGTCAACTCCTGAGGTCGCGAACAGCCGAGCCATGGACACGTCCTGGTCCGTCATAAGGTGGACAACGATGGTCTCCGCGGCCGTTATACCCGGCGTTGCAGAGGAGAGTGCGGACAGTGAGAAGATCAAGATCGGTGGTTCGACGCTCACGGAGACAACGGACGTTGCGGTCAGTCCTACTGGCCCGGAGCCTGGATCGGCGGTGATTACAGCAACTCCGGCGGGGTGGTTTCGGAATGCCAGCTTGAACCCGTCAGAGGTGACTCCGGGGTGTAACAGGGGCAGCTCCGGGGCGGGAGCAGTCCGGTGCTGGGTGTGTTCACGTTCATCAAGTGCACTGGAATGTGCCATTGTTCAAATCCTTTCTTTGGGCGTTTCGGGCAGCTGAGAGGAGGGTGACCGTTCGTCGTCGAGCATGGTTCCGGACCTCCGTCCATGGTCGTTGACTGCTGGTCGCCAAGGGGCGTCGCGCACGAAAGCGGGCTTGCGTCGTTCGGTGCGCAAAGCAGCGAGGACGCCCTGCAGATTGCGATCCTCAAGAGCAGCGATGACTTCTTCGAACCCTGCGGTTGCCGGGATGTTGGCGAAAATTGTTCTCGTGATGGTTCGCTTGTCGATTCCGGGCAACCCGAGTGCTCGGTACGCGTGTAGAAGCGGTTCGGACCCCGCCAACGAGACGAAGTACTCGCAGAAATCGTTCAAGGCGACAACATAATCGTCAAGGCTTTCGGCAACGCCGCCGGTTGCAGCTTCCTGCATCCTTTCCATGCGGTTGCGCAGCGCCCGCAGCTGAGGCTCTGCTACTCGATCGATCATCTGCACGGCGACGCCAATCTCAATCGCGAGTTTTGCTTCGTAGGTCTTGTCGACGAGCTCGTCGGGGACGGGAGCGACGTAGTAGCCGCCGTCCTGGCGTTCTACGAGGGCCTCCGACCTGAGGGTGGACAGAGCGCGCAGGATAGAACCCGGCGACGATGCGAACGTCCGCGCAAGAACATCGGCATCCAGTGCCCGTGACTGATCGGTACGAAGTGACAGAACGTGTTCGCGGACCGCGTCCAGCAACGACCTGTCCGCCTCGGTATGAAGCTGAGCGAACGCTCCCCGGTAGTAGGCCAGTGGGCTGCCTCCATGGACCTCAACGCCGACGACGTGCGCGCGGAACTCCCTATGTGAGCCAGCTTCCAAAGCGTCTAAGACCCGGCAGCTCAGCCCCGCGACCCGACCGGGAAGGACGGGGTTACCCAGGTCGTCTTCGAGGACCTCGATACCCGCGAACTTGTTGGGTATGCGGGCGGCGAACCGGCCTGCCATGCTCGCCGAATCCCCGTCCAGGACGTTGATAGCGAATTTCCCGGACCGCAGGATCGCTTCCGCCGTCGACGAGGCCGTGGACATCGACACCATCACCGTGGGCGGTTCCGATGCTATCGGCGCGATGGCAGCGACCGTCGCCCCTACCGGTCGGCCCTCATCACGGGAGGTCACGATCGCCACTCCTGACGTGAAGTGGTTCATCGCCACCACAAACTCGTCCGGCGCGACCGGCATACCTGTCATCTTCATGATCGATCCTCCGAGGGAAGTGCAGACGTCACCGACGGGATTCAAGCTCTCCAAAATGAGCCTGTGTGTACATGGCCGCTACAGGGTCGGCGAGT
Organism: Paenarthrobacter sp. 10L412; assembly: GCF_056395565.1. Taxonomy (NCBI): domain Bacteria; kingdom Bacillati; phylum Actinomycetota; class Actinomycetes; order Micrococcales; family Micrococcaceae; genus Paenarthrobacter; species Paenarthrobacter sp. 10L412. The sequence continues at coordinate 354,423 of NZ_JBFTJT010000001.1, forward strand.
TGAGTGTTGAGGTGCCCCCACCACTGACTGAGGTCACGCCAGATCCTTTCGGCCCGGCTCCCACTGACTACAGCACTCGACCCGATGGTCTTGAAGAGGAAGTCACTGACCGCGCTCCACAGCAGCTGCGCGGACTGCCCGGCAGCCAAGGCGACACGCATATCTGCAGCCCGCGAGTATGGAGCCGACACCGAATCAGCAAGACACTGGTCGAACATCGCTCCCGCATAATCCATCGTCGCGACCGCCGCGTCGAGTTTCGCCCTCGCGGTACCGTACCGCCACTGGAAGAACGTGTCCTCCGAACGGAGGGCGAAGGGCGGGTTAACGGTCTTGCGAACCGTCATTTGGGCGTCGTACTCCTCAAAGAGGCCGAGTGCCGCGCCAAGCGCCAAGGAGTTCAGCTCGAGAGAGAAGAACCCGATTCCAGGCGCACCATACATCGGATTCCCGTGCAGTGCTCTGCCGGGAGCCTGCGTTGCCGGGTCGATAGACAGCTGGCTGACGCCTTCCAGCACGAATTCCTCCGGAATGAAGGCGTCATCGAACTTCACCGAGTTGGAGCCGCTCCCCCGCAATCCAAGCGTGGTGCCCCAATCGTCAAGGACTTCGAACTTCTCTCTGGGCGCGATGAAATTCGAGATGACCCCGGTGCGATCATCGTGAAATGCGTGACCACAGAAGTGAGTTGCATAGGGGACGCCCGATGCGTACCGGTGCACGCCATTAACGAGGAAACCTCCGTTGACACGAGTGAGAGTCCCCGAAGGCGCGCTCGTCATTGGCGCTGCGAAGTATTCTCCGGCGAACAACTGCTGTTGTGCACGCTCTCCCCAGTACGAAGCAACCTGGAGGTTATGTCCTGATGCGAGGGTCAGACACCAGGCCGTTGCCATGTCCGCACGGGCAATTTCGCGCATAACTTTAAGGAAGTCCGGAAGGCTGAACTCATAGCCACCCCAGGTCTTGGGCCTCAGCAGGTGATAGAACCCTGCCTCGAAGAAGGCGTGATGCAGGTCAACGGAATGGCGTGCATTCCGTTCGGTCTCCGCCGCTTCCGCCAGTACTTGCTCGCTGATTCGCCGCGCACTTGCCAGCGCTTCATCAAGAGTCAGGGCCGCCGGCGGCTGGGCGCGCAGCGTAACAGATGTTTCCATATCCGTCCTTTGGTCGTCGTTGACAACTTTCCCTAACAGAATCGCTAACTACCCGAGCTCGTTCTAGCGTGAGGTCACCCGATTCATACGCAACCGTCACACCTGCACGTCGAATCGAGACAGTGTTGCGATGCCGGGATTAACTGCTGCACGCGCCAGGAGACACAGCCGTCATGGCGCCCGAGAACCTGGCGCCCGTTGAGGCTCGGCGAAAACCCTGGCCCTAGGAGAGGTCCTCCACCGACCGACCAAAGCGATCAACGACGTTATCGAAACCACCTGCGGCATTGCCCGGAAATGCTGCACCGTGGCCAAGAGCTCAGACCAACTGGGTACACCCCAGCCAAGCGTCAAGCAGGTGGCCAAGGGCCGTCAGAATAGGGTCCAAGTCCTCTTTCACGGCAGTTGCTCAAGGAACTCTTAGAACGCGACCTGACACGCCCGGCTCGCCCCTGACGCAGCGCGACATTTGGGCCCATATCGGCAAACTGTTCGGCTTCGACGTGCACGCCCCGACAAGCGTGTGAACTCCAAATGCTCGGCGACCTTGGAAGGGACCGCAATCCGCGCCGGACACTCCCCCATTTAGTCGTAGTTACGCGTCGACGACACCGACGAGACCTCCCCAAAGCACCCGGTCGTCAGTAGCGGCTGAACTCTCACGTCGCGGCGGGCCTGCAGATGGCGCGCTTGCGAACGGGCGTCATGCCGCTCGGGCCCTTACACGCGATGAGTAGATGTAGGCCGAACAAGTGGAAGGAAATGGCTGTGATCAGGCTCAATAAAGAAGATTTAAGTGTGGACAATGTCCACACCCCCTTTGGCCTGACAAAGCTCTCCTGAGTCAAGGTTCTTAACTCCAGCAACGAGCCAAAACCAAGAACTTTGACGCAGGATCTCGAAGTCATGTTGCGCTCAGTCCTCCTATCCATGAAGAGGTGTATGCCAACCACGACCTACCGGACGGACCAAGAGAGGAACATATAACCCCAGCTCACAGCAAGCGGAGGGCCCGCCAGCCATGACCCTGAACCCGCTCCCCCACAACCAAACAGGCGAGCCGCGGCGCCAGGCACACCCCGCGGCCAGTGTCAGAGGGACCGGACCACCTAATTTGTACACACGTTAAAGCAAAAACCCCCTCTGACGAGGGGGTATGCCGTGCCCGAGGTGGGACTCGAACGGGATTCCAGGCCTTGGGAACACTGGGAACTCTTGAAAACATGCGGAATCCGGGGCAGTCCGTCGGCTGTACGGGCCAATCCGGAGCGGAAAGTGTGGACATTGTTCACACTTCTTTTTTGCTCCATCGCCACCGAAGAAAAGGACCCGACGCTGCTATGCGCATTCGGACCGGCACCAGCAAAATGGGAGCCGGCACACACTAGAGACCGCCTGCTAAGTCTCAGCATTTTCGCCCGCTTGGAGCCTCCTGCCGGGATGAGGCGGCGGCCTGCAGGGCACGACTCACACCGATGTGTCGAACAAACCAAAATCCGGCAACACTCCGCCCGGCAGAACGATGAAACATCCAGCACGATGGCAGCACCTCCTTCATTGTTAACATGGTGGAGAAGACCACGAGCATCATGACAAAGCCGATCCACTGCCCTCTCAACACAGCGAGGGCGTGAACAGGGCCGCCAGCTCCGCCCCGCGGAGCCAGGGCACCCATCGCCCGCAGAGATCAGCGAAACCTCACTGAACAGATTCACCAAGGCAAAGGCCGCGTACGCCTGACACTGGTGGGACCCCTCGTGGTCGAGGCCGAAGCCGACGTCGACCGCGGGTAGGTCATTTCGGCATCCTTTGGGTAAAGGCGTGTACGTCCGAATTGCGTCCCCAAGACGCGATATCGCCCTTTGAAGGACACGAAATCCGCTAACTCGTGGATGTCCGTGAGTCGATCCGAAGTTCGTTGAGCTGTACGGTTTAGCAAGATATTCAGCTCAAACGCCACGAACAGCTGTAGCGGGCAGAATTCTCAGTCTTCGAAGTGCAGCGGGGCGTCAATACTCCGGTGACGTTGGCGATGATCTCGGCGGCGACCGCGTTGAGTTTCTGATTCCGGTGGCTGGACGCCTGGGTCAGCATTTTGAATGCTTCGTCTTGGGTGCAGCGGTTCTGGGCCATGATCACTCCGCAAGCAAGATCGATGACGGTCCTGTTGGCCATGGCGGCCTTCAGGTCAGCGTTAAGGCGTTCGGTGCTTTCGATCCGGATGGCCAGGCGCAGCGTGCTGCCAGCCACATCCGCTAACGCGGTGGCTTCGCTGATGAACTTCTGGGTGAAGAGCCCGGCGGTGGGTGCGAAGAAGTTCAGCACCGCCTCGGAAGTTTGTCCAAGGTCCATGGGGACGCCCAAGCCACTGTGGCAATCCGCAATGGCCAGCGCTTCGCTGTATTTGGGCCACTTGGTGTCTGTTTCCACATCGGCCAGCAGGACCGCGTGGCCCACATCAAGTGCTTCAAGGCACGGCCTTTGGCGCAGGTTCTGTTCTATTCGGTCCAGGAGTACTGCCTTCTCGCTGCTGCCCGCAACGGTAGCGGTCCGTTTGCGGCGCCGAAGCGTCAGGGCACAATCGAAGGGCTCACCGGCCACGAGGCTCATTGCGTTCGCGGCAAAGAGGGTCACTCCGTCAAGGATCCCCTTGATATCAGCAGTGCCGGCAACCAAATCGTGCAGCCCGCGGATGTGCTCGGGGTTTCCTGTAGAGTCCATGAGCCCAATGCTAGGAACGTTCATCGTTCGCGTCATCACGTGCGCCACAGACAGGAACACCTGCGGGCAGGCTGCGCGGAACATGGCGGGCGGGTTAAATGGGCGGCGAAGCCTTCGAAGTACATTTCAACAGGTGTACGTCCGGAACTGGATCCCCAGCGACCCTTGCTTCGGGCCCCTAGTAAGGGCGAGATCAACCGTGATTCACGGACATTGGCGCTGTCGTGGCATTTTCCTCATGCCCGAAAAGACACCCAGCCAGCACGGTTCCTCACCGTGGAGCAAACAGACCAGTACTTGAACGTGGGCCAGCCGCTCATCCGTGCGCTTCTATAGAACGCTGAACTGCGGGCCATTCAAGAGGTGCACGTGGTTATCTTGAACAACTCGTTGGCTTGAGGCGCGTAACGCCACACCACTCACTGGGACGAGCTCCCCCTCGTCAAAGCCGCCTGACCGGCAGCTCACCATCAGAAAGGAAAACCACCATGACTATTGCGCCTGAAACACCCACGACCGGCCACGAAGTCGCTGTCCGGTTCAGCCCCGACGGAACACCACTGGCGATCAGGTACGACGGCCGGATCTGGATGGTCGATCCGGACATCCACACAGCACACTGGTTCACCAGGGACGCTTGGTGGGAACACCGTACGCGGGTGGCCGTTGGAACCGGGGACGTCGTCAGCGTCGAGTACTGGCACGTGCAAGCACGACCATCTGGAGCCAATGCAGAGCTACATACGTTCATGCTTCGCCGTGAGCCCTTGGCTGAACACTGGCAACTCGAGTCCATCAGCTAGTACGAGGTGACATTTACCGCCAGCCCGTCCCGGAGCAGCTCTTACTTCACAGCGGCTCCCGCCGATCCCCTCCTGGCGCCGGTAAGGATGATCCCCTTCATCAAAGTTCGGCCGCCCGTACAGCTGCAGGCTGGCCTTTCGGAGCCCCGGTCTAGAGGGCCTGTTTGACTGCGAGGGAGGCGGACATCCATTCGACGACGATTTCCCGGGATATGGCGACGTCAAGCACGAACACGCCTCTGTCGTGTCCGGCGAGCCAATTCTGGAGGATCTTCAGGTCTGCGAGGGTCATCGCCTTGTGGCCGTCTGCGCCGAGAGCGCGGCCGATGGCGGAGAAGTCGACTTCATCGATTAGCATCGCGGTCGGGTCGAGGCCTTTGGAAGCGTACTGGTGGAGTTCGGCTCCGTAAGCGGCGTCGTTGAGGGCGATGACCACGCCTCTGCGGGTGGTCCGGATGAAGGTTTCGAAGTCTGCCAGTCCCATGAGACCTCCGCCGTCGCCGGTAATGAAGACGGTGGTCCGTTCGGGGTGGGCTATTGAGACTCCGGGCGCGGAGGAGAAGCCGAGGCCGATAGATTGGAAGGCGGTTCCCACCAGGACCATTGCTTGGGGGTCGGGGACGGAGAGGTACATGGGGGCCCATCCCATGAAGTGCCCGCCGTCCATGACGATTGACCTCTCGGCGGGGAGGATGCCCTCCAGGGCAGCGACCACGGTGCGGGGGTTGAGGCGTCCGTCGGGGCCGAACTCTTCCGGGTCCTCGTAGGGCCCGATCGAGCGGAACTCGTCCTCCGCGACCTCGGTCGCGGCATGTCGCCACGTCTGGTGCTCGTTGACCGTTGGTATGCGGCCCCTTAGTGCTTCGAGAAAGGGTGCAAGGTCGGCGCGGATGTACTTGTCGACGTGTGGGTGATCGCTGGAGGGCTCGTTGTCGATGCGGACGACGCGCGTGTCGGGTCCGAAGAGGGTCCCGTAGCGGTGCTGGAAGGAGTTCATTGAGGCTCCGGCGACGAGCACGACGTCGGCCTGTCGGGCGAGGTCGAGGCGGTGCTCGCGGGCGAAGCCTCCGGCGATGCCGAGGTTCCATGGGCTGTCGACGATGTTGACGGCCATTACGGAGGTCATGAACATGGCCCCCAGCCGGTCCCCAAGCTCTTGGAACGGGCCGACCGCGTCTCCGAGCAGCACCCCTCGGCCGGCCAGCAGGAGCGGACGCTTAGCGTTGCGCAGGATGGCGGCGACCCGGTCGAGCTCCTTCCCGGACGCATTCCAGACGGGCTTGGCTGGCAAAGGTTCGAGGTGGGTCTGCTCCTCCAAGGGTTCGGTGGCCAGGTCGTAGGGGATGGCGAGGACCACGGGTTGGACGGTGCGCAGCGCGAGGTCGAAAGCGCGGTGAGCAACTAGTACCGCGTTTTCGGGGTGCGCCACGAGCGTGACAACTCCTACCGCTTCTGCCGCTGTGACTTGGTCGATGTCGAACGACCGCGGCCCGGTGCTTGGCGCGTCCCCGACGATGAGCACCATTGGTACTCGGGCGAGCCTAGCCTCGGCCAGTGCCGTGTAGGCGTTGGTGAACCCGGCCCCGTAGGTCGTGGTCGCCGCCCCAATCTGGCCTCCGGCGCGGTAGTACGCGTCGGCCATCGCGACGGTGGCAGCCTCGTGGCGTCCAGAGGTGAAGGGGAATCCCCGGCTGGTGAGGTGGCTGATGAGGTGGGCGTTCCCGTTGCCCATTAGGCCGAACAGATGGCCGGCGCGCTCGGCCACGACGTCCGCGATTGCTGTGGACACCGTCGGGCTGGCGGTGGGTGGGGTGGGCGTTGTCATGCGATTTCCTATCGTGGGCCTTCGCCCGGTGTGAGAGGGATATGCGGTGGCTGCGCTGCGGATGCCGCAATGACCGCCTAAGGTGACTGGGGTTTTGGCCGTCCGCCGTGGTGTTGACGTGGAAATGGTGCCCCGACCAGATGATGCAGGGGTGTCCGTCCGGGGGTGAGTGCGTCGCCGCGCATCCCTGGCGCTTGCCTTTGAACGTGGGATGCCTTCCCTGTGGCCTTCCGGCGGAACCGTGTTCCCAAGAATAGGGCGGCGGCCGGGGCCAGAGAAGCGAAAAGCGCACCGCTCCTCACGGCGTGGCAGCTTCTACATGCCGTGCGGAGAGGAACGGCGCCGAACCTTATTCCGGGTAGACCACCCAGGGAGAATCCATGTCGGATCCTGCAGCGTCGAACTCATGGGTTTCCAAAGTGTAGAAACGGATAGCCAGCCCGTCGGGATCATGACAGACGAGCAGCCAGCCGAGGATGCCGCGGAGGACAGACGAATTTGCTACTCCATGTTGGTTCAGGTGCTGTTCCCACAGTTCAAGGTCCTTGAGGGTCCCAACGCTGAGGACTGTCGGGTCAAACCCTTTCATGCGCTCCGCGATTTTGGGGGCCAAGCGAAGTTCAAAGTATGTATCGATGCCCGGGATCGTAACGATGTAGGCAAAGAGATTCCCTTCCCGGTCGAAGTGATCAAATTCTGCGCGTCGTTTAGCTCCGAGGATCTCCTCGTACCATTTCAAGCTCGTCTGGAGATTGGTAACCGGAATCTTCAGGTGGTGGATGCCAGCGAGAGCTACTTCGGATGCTTTTATATCGTTTGTCATCACTTACCTGGTTCCTGAATTTGTCGCGGCGACGGGGCGATCACCTGGGGGTATTGGCACCATTGGCTGGAAGATCTGGCCGGGGTCGTAATGTGCTTTGACCTCGCGGAGCCGGGCATATTTCGCTGCCCCAAATATGCTTGACAGATCTACAACTTCATCAGCACCGAGGAAGTTGATGTAGGCGCCTTCGGCTGCCAAACGGTTGAGGGATTGGTGTGTCGAACGGCACCATCCGATATGTTCCTGGTCGAGTAGGTCACTTTCCCACCCGGCTGTGACGTTGTAGGCGAAGCGTGCTGACCGCTTGGGGTAGGCCGTTTCGCTTTCGGGTACATCGTCAATTGCCCCTCCGAGCAGGAGAACCTCAATTTGAGCGTCTTCACTCGGCATTGATTCGGCTGCTTTGAGCATGGCGTCCGCAACCTCGGCTGTCAGCGCGTTGAAGTGACCGGGTTTGAGGAAGTATCTGAAGCCATGGGGGTACCTGTGGTCTTGGTGGCTTTGAACTTCCGCGAACCGTTGGCGGGCCACCTGGGCTGACCCGAAGTGTTGCACTCCGAGCGTTTCCTGCGCTGAGAAAGCGTCAACTGGGTCCCCGGACCACATCCATTCAAACGTGACCACGGGTTCACCTCGCCGGTGATTTGGACCCGACTGGCTCAGCGCTTTTTGTACTTTGACCATGACTTGAAGTTCTCGGGGGAGCGTTTCGGCGCGGCTCCCAAATTCGATTAGCGCGGCTCTCGCCTGCTGCAGACCCACCGTCCGCGTTCCAAACGTCACCCACCCAATCGGCGCGGCTTCGTAGGTGAATTCTGTGACAACACCAAAGTTCCCACCGCCTCCCCGCATGGCCCAAAAGAGGTCGGGATTCTCGGTGCTGCTGGCCAACCTCTCCCGGCCCGTACCGTCAATGACGCGAGCAGAGAGGAGCCGGTCACAGGTGAGTCCCCTACTTCGCGAGAGCCATCCAATGCCCCCGCCCAGGGTCAGTCCCCCCACTCCCGTGTGGGAGACAACGCCTGCCGGGACGGCGAGACCGTACCTGGATGCAGCACGGTCGAGGTCGCCCAGCAGTGCACCTCCACCCACTGACACGTTGGAACATTGTCTGTCTACATTCACCGAACGCATGGCGCTAAGGTCAAGGACAACGCCATCCTCTACAACGGCGCCGCCGGCAATCTGATGTCCTCCGGCGAGAATTGAAATGGGCACTCCGGCTGCCACGGACTCGGTCAGCGCTATTGACACGTCTCGTCCGTCGGCACATTTGACCAGCCCAAGCGGTCGTTTATCGACCATGCCGTTCCACACTTTTCGCGCGGAGTCGTAGCGCCGGTCCTCTGGTGTAAGGAACCGTTCACCGAAATACTTCGAAAGGCTTGCTGCCAGGGTTCGTGTGGTCATGAATGTATTCCTTCTGCTTCGTGTTCCTGGGCTCGGTTGCCTTCTTCCTGGAGCCACCCCGCTACCAGCGGGTTGGTAAGTTCACCAATTTGTTCGACCGCGACTGTGACAGTGTCTCCGGGGGACATAAACTCAGGCGGGTTACGGAAGGCACCTGCTCCGCCAGGTGTTCCTGTTGTAACGACATCGCCGGGTTGAAGAGTGACCGTCCGGGACAGGAATTCCAGCAGCTCCGGGATTCTCGTGAGCATGGTGCCGGTTGTCGAGTCCTGTTTTAGGACGCCGTTGACCGTAGAGGTGATCCGAAGCCCATAAACGTCGGCGATCTCGTCGCGACTTACTATTTCCGGGCCCACCGGGCAAAAGGTATCGGGACTCTTGCAGAGCATGATTTGCATGGCCTCGCGCTGCATGACGTCTCGCGCGCTCACGTCATTTACGAGAGTGTAGCCGTACACGTAGTCCCATGCTTCGGAAGCTTTGACCTTACTGGCGGTCTTCGAGATCACAAACGCGAGTTCAACCTCGTAATCAACGGTGCTATCCGGTTCTGGGATGGCGATGGGATCGCCTGGGCCTATTACGGAGGACCATAGACCGGGGAAGAAGACCGGTTCTTTGGGCGTTACAAGGTGGGCGACTTCCGCAAGATGGCTTGCGTAGTTTCCCCCGGTGTAAATGATCTGGCAGCGTTCCGCCACTGGTGCGAGGAGTTTTTCCGGACGGACAGGGCCGCCATGACCTGAGGCCTCAGTTAGGATTTCGGACCTGCGCGCGGCAGGGGCCTCCAGAAATTGTCTGAGGTCGGCGAAGCCGCTATCAGCAACGAGTCCATCATCGACTCTGACGCCCAGACGTATTTTGTTGTTATGCAGGTATTTAACCAACCTCATTGGGAATTCACACTCTTTCATTAAACATTCGGCTCAAATTAGCTATGCGTGCCCCGGGATACACTTTCGACGTGTGCAGCATCTAGCCTCCGATGAGCCTGTGTACATGGGCCCTGAGTTCAGCGAACTCGGGGCGGGCCTTGGTTTGGAGCTGGGTGCGGGAGGAGCCAAGTGGAATCGAAAGATTGGCGCGAACATTGGCAGGCCGGCCCCCCAAGACGATCACCCGATCAGCGAGGTAGATTGCTTCGTCGATGTCATGCGTTATCAGGACAACTGCCTGCCCCTGGTCTTCCCTGATCCGAAGTACCAGGTCTTCGAGAGTTTCTCGTGTTTGTGCGTCAACCGAGGCAAAGGGCTCATCCATGAGCATTACTCTCGGTTCGAATACGAGGGCACGGGCGATCGCTACTCGCTGTTGCATCCCCCCCGAAAGCTGCCAGGGGTAGCGATTGGAGGCCTCCCGAAGCCCCACTTCCCGCAGGGCTTTTTCCGCCCTTGCCCGCCGTTCACCCTTGGAGACCCTGCCCTTCAGCGGAAGCGTCACGTTGTCGATGACACTCAGCCAGGGCAGCAGGGAGCGACTGTAGTCCTGGAAGACGAGACTGATTGCTGTCGATGGACCAGCGAGTGGGATGCCGTCAACCGCAACGTGGCCGGCCGTCGGTTGCTGCAGACCCGACAGGCAACGCAAAAGAGTTGTTTTGCCCACGCCCGATGGACCGACGATGCAAACAAATTCCCCTGGCAGCACTGAAAATTCAACAGAGCCAAGGATTTCGGCGCTTCCCACGGAAGTATTGTAGGAATGCCCAAGGTTCACAGCTTCGATGACGGCGTTGACGCTATCCCTACTCTCAGTTTTCGCCGCTTTGACAATAGCGGCCTCATTGGTGCTGTTCGATGTACTCACGGCTTCAATTCCGATCGGTCTGGTAGCTTTTGTCTGATTCACAAGGTGACAGCTCCTGTCGTGGCCTGCTGGCTAAGTGCAGTCTTTGGCGACACAACCTTTCCCCGCGACTGGTTTTGCGTTCGATAGCTGGGGTGCCAGTGCAACAGGCGGCCTTCAAGAATTCTGAAGGCAAGATTCAGCAAGTAGCCGAGGATCCCGAGGACCAGCATCCCGGTCCACATGTCCGTGATGGCGTAGTTCCTTTGGGCCGCCAAAATGAAGTATCCGACGCCGCGGTGGGCCCCTGTCATTTCGCTGACGACTATCAGAACCACTGCTATCGAGAGCGCTGTTCGCGCACCAGCGAAGATTTGCGGAGCAGCAGACGGAAGGCGCACGACGAACAGTCTCGTTGCAGCTGAAAGCGAGAACGCTGTGCTCATATCTTTCACTACGGGATCGAGCGCGCGGATGCCCGCGATGGTATTGAGCAGGACTGGCCACACCGCCCCGAAGGCGATGACAGCAATTCTCATGTCGTCCCCGAGACCCATAGATATGATCGCGATCGGCAGTATTGCAACGGCAGGAACCGCGCGCAGAAATTCCAGCTCGGGTTCTATCGCCTCAAGAACCATGGGCATCAGCCCTAAAGCTGTGCCGATCAGGACTCCTGTAAGGACAGCGATCCCATAGCCCATCAGGAGATTCAGGAGGCTGGGGACCAGGTCACTTGTGAGGCGTGAATCTGTGATCCACACTTTTACTGCCTTCGTTAGGATCGTCTGCAAAGGCGGAAAGAAGGGCGACTTGCTGGATGCACTAATCGCCAGCCAGAGAGCCACCGCGATCACAGGTAGCCAAAGCTCGAGCAATAGGCCCTTCATTGCCCTAAGAAAACCTCGCTCCGTCCTATTTGTCATGATGGTTCTCTCACCTTCCACGTACAGACGGATGCCAAAAGAGAGCCTTGCGCTGACCGAGGCCCGTCCCAAGGTTGACCGCGACACCGAGAAGCGCGGCGATCACGACGTAGGCGTAAGCCGTAGGTACTTGCGCGCCCATTTGTGCCAAGGTGATCTCACGCCCGATTCCAGGTGCATTCCCGATGAGTTCAGCGGCGACCGCCAGCAGCAGCGCGATCGTGCTGGCAATTCGAAACCCTGTCAACAGAAACGGCGCCGAACTGGGCAGCAGAACATTCAGCCACAGGAACCGTGTCCGTAAGCGGAAAGCACGCGCGAAATCACGAAGAACAGGGTCCACTTCGCGTATGGCGTACGTAGCTTGCACAAAGAGCGGCCATATGCAGCCAAAAACAATGAGGACAATCTTCATCCAAGTGCTTGGGCCATATAGGAGAACGATCAGGGGAATGAGTGTGACTGGTGGGATTGTCCGGAGAAAATCTACGGAAAGGCGTGTGCTGGCCCCCAAGAAGGGACTCGCGCCTACCAACATCCCGAGAGGAACTGCCAGAACTGCAGCAATAGCTAGTCCAATAATGGAGCCACTGATTGTCGCCCACACGGCGGCCCAGAAATCCTGCTCGGGCAGGAGCCGGACCAGAGCCGTACCGACCTCCGCCGGTGAAGGAACAATCCCGGGCCCGAACCTCAGGGCTTGCACCTCCCAAAGACCCATAAAGAGGGCGAATGCAAGAGCTCTCAGGACGGGCCTTCTCCTCTCGACGCCCTGACCGCGCCCTATGGACAAGGACGTCCTTGTTCTACTCGAATTCTTCAGAACCATGCCTGGCCTCCAGCCCTATTTCCCGCCGAGCAGGAGAGTGTTGAGGTCTGGCTGATTGTCCAGAAGCTTGTACTTATTCATGAGCCCTGCCAGTGTCCGCATTCCCGAAGTGTCGGCTGCATCTTCGGCATAGATGGGCAGCGTGATGACATTCAGGACTTCCGGGGCAATTTTGGTGTAAGTGGCCGTGATCCGGCGTGTGTCAGCTGCGTCAGCATTCGCTCGAGTCGATGCCTTGCTCATGGCAGCCTGAAATTTCTTAACAACTTCGGGGTTGGTCGAGGCAAACTGCGACGACGAGACGAAGATGGTCGACGGCAGGTCGGCGACTGCGTATGCTTGCGGCGCTATGACTACGTGGAGACCTTTGGCCTTAGCTCCGGACAAGAAGGGCTCAACCAAGAGCGCAGCGCTGACCTTGCCTGTAGCTACGGCCTCGGTCATCTGCGGAAAAGGCAATTCTACGAATTGGACAGCTGCCGAGTTTCCACCTTGGTTGTCTATGGCAGCACGAGCCGTGAGTTCGGAAATGCCTTTCAACTGGTTTACCGCAACCGTTTTCCCCTCAAGGGCCTTTACGTTGGTGATCGCAGGGTCGTCAGCGACGATGCCTGAATAGTCCTTGCCAGGATCTGAGGGCGAAGTCGTGGCAACACCGGAAGCCACTATGCCTACTCCGTTTGCTGCTGCTGTCATGGTGCCGGCGGCGTCACCCAGGGCGAAGGCCAACTCTCCATTCAGCAGACGGGGAATCGCCTCAGCCCCAGACTGGATAGTGGCCGTCTTGACGTCGAGGCCCTGCTCCTTGAATTCCTGCTCAGCGGCAAGATATACGGCTGCCGAAGCTGTGGATGGGCTCACCCCTACGGTTATGGAGGTTGGACCTCCCGCCTGGGTCGCGGTCGGCGCCGGATCTGCCCCGCAAGCCGAGACTGCAAAAAGGGCCAACGCGGCCAGGGACGTCGAAAGAACCATTTTTTTCATCGAATGCACACTCCATCGTGTTTTTCAAGTTGGCCTCAAGTATCCTCATGGACAATCAAGGTGTCAAGGTCACTGGGTGACTTTGACACCTACCGTACTTGATCATGTTGCTTAAGTCACTGGGTGACTGGGTGCGCTATTCTTGCACCATGCCTACCTCGAGAGCGGCCTCGCGTCCACCAGCTGTCAACCTGTCAGGTGCCAGCACCCTAAGAAGCACCAACACCGCGGAACGAATTGTCGAAGAACTGCGCGGGCTTATCGCAACTGGGAAGATCAGTAAGGGAGCGCGCTTGCCGACTGAGCGGGACCTGGCCGGCACCTATGGCGTAAGCCCGTCCACTATTCGGGAGGCCATCCGCGCGCTGGCAGTAATGGGCCTCGTGGAGGTTCGCCATGGAAGCGGCACCTATGTGGTCGAAGACACCGGCGCCCTTGTTAGGTCGTCGCTGATCACCGCCATGCAAATGGAGGGTGTGCAAATCAGTGAAGTGCTTCGGCTTCTATCGCTCATCAACGAGCAAGCCGCCTCCAGGGCTGCGGAACGAGCAACTCCCGAGAACCTCCATGCGCTCAGCGAAGCAAACAATGCAGTGGCCCGCGGTTCCACTTCCCGTGAGATATTGGACGGAGTCGTGTCCTTCCTCACTGCACTGCTGGAATGCGCCCACGAGCCACTCCTGAGAGTCTTCGGAGGGTTTCTCATCCAGCTTCTCGATCGCATAGAGAGCGACCTGTTTCCGGACGACGCGCAGTTCTGGCGGACCCTAACCGGAAACGCCTACGAAGACAGAAAGGCCATAATACAGGCCATTTCCCAGAAGAATCACGATGCTGTCGTTCAAGCTGTACGCAAGTACCACGCGGGCGCCATTGATCTCTTGGAGACAAGTTCCCTCGAAACAGGGTCTGGATCAAAGCTTTCGGATGAAAGGTTTGCTTCCCTTATTTCCTCCCTCATCACAAAAAGGTAGGACCACTCAAAGGGGCCTCCTCTCGAGTGGCCCTATCCGGAGCGGTGTAATCCGAAGGGCAGCCGGTGGCCACTGAACTCGCCAAACTTGGATGCATCCTTGATGGCACGTCGCCGCGTTTCTTTCCATATCCTGCGACGAATCTTTGGCCCAGGACGTCGCCGACAAATTGTTCACCTTGCAACGCAACGATGTCCTTCATTACGAGACTGGCCGAACTGCCCCATAGGGCTGCTCTTCGGGCTGCGCGTCTGACGGTAGCTCTACCAAGCCATTCGACGCTACTGGCAGCGCAGCCGCCTGTTCAACGCCCATCTTCTATAGCTCCGCGACCGATGACTACACTTTTCTGTCACTTCAGGAAATAGCCGTTCTGCAAGCATCCCAACACCATTGGATTGGGTGCTCATAGGCTCTGACCATTTCCACCATCGCTTGCCTACGCCCGGGACAGGTTCTGGGAATGTAAGGGGTGGCTCTAGACAAGGGGGTTCATGACGTTCCAGCCCTGCCCTACTTGGACGCGTGGCATCCAGCCGTAGTCACCGGCTTCCGGATAGAGCCACAGCAAGCCGTCGTTATCTCTTGCGAGCACATCCGGCCTACCGTCGCCTGTGAAGTCACCGGGGACCGTGATGGCGCTCATGGAGTTCCACCCCTGCCCTGACTGGAATCGTGGAAGCCAACCGCCGGCACCGTCGCCCGGGTATACCCACAGCAAGCCCTCCGCGTCACGGGCCAGGACATCAGGTTCCTCGTCCGCGTTCAGGTCACCGGCGCCAAGGACCGTCGTCATGCCGTTCCACCCCTGACCGACCTTGATCCTGGGGAACCAGCCGCCGGTCCCGTCGCCTGGATATAGCCACAGCACACCGCCGGGGTCCCGGGCCAGGACGTCGGGGAAGCCGTCGCCGTCGAAGTCCCCTGCACCGAAAAGGGCCGTCATCGACTGCCAGCCTTGCCCGACCTGGATGCGCGGAAGCCAGCCGCCATCCCCGTCCCCCGGATACAACCACAACAACCCAGCCGTGTCGCGGGCCAGCAGGTCCGCGCGGCCGTCGGTGTTGAAGTCACCACCGGCGATGATGGCTGTCATGGCGTTCCAGCCCTGGCCCACGCGTTCAGGGGCAAGCCAGCCGCTTGAACCGTTGGTGGGGTACAGCCAAAGGGCCCCGTCACCATCACGGGCCACCACGTCCGTTCGACCGTCCGAGGTGAAGTCCCGGTTTGAAGGGTCCCGGATGACGGCCACTGCTCCGACTGGCGAGGGGACATAGACAGAGTGTGATACCGGATCCACGACAGGTCGACCGGGTTTGTGGAACGAAACAGTAGAGGACACCGCGCTGCCATGAACTACGGACACCAGGTGGGGACCCGGGCTTGTCACGTACGCGGTGTGGGTTGAAGAATCCACCGCAACATCCCGGGGATACAACGGAACATCAATCGTGCGCACCACCGCGCCGTCGTTGATCACCACGACTTTCCTGAGGAACTCACTCGGCACATAGACGTCATGGGTTACCGAATCGACAGCAATTGACCAACCGCTGGCCGCCGGGATGGTTTTCGTGACGATGCCATCGACAATGACCGAAACCGCGCCCTTGGAATAGTTCCCTGCGTACACTGCGTGCGTGGAGGTGTCCACGGCGATCGACCACACGTATCCTTCATCCTTCAAGGCGATCGTGCCAGTGACTTTATCCGCTTCGATGACTGTCACACCCGCCATTCCGTTGGCGATGTAGACCTTTCCGGTACCGGGGTCCAGTGCCAGGTCCTGAGACCCCTCAGGAACCCCAATGGTGGCCGTCACGGTTGTTCCGTTGATGACCGTGACAGTGTGGCTTGTTGAGTCGAGGGCGTACAGCGTGTGCGTCAGAGGGTTTGCCGACATAGTCTTTGCAGCCACGGCGATCTTGCCCACCGTGACGCCGTCCTTCATAACGGAGATGGCTCCGTCGGCTCCCACAAAGAGAGTCCGTGTCGTCGGGTCGTAGGCAACCGCGGACGCGGAGTTGCCAACCTCGAGCCAGTCGCTCACCTCCGGAGCGGCCACGGCGACGTTACTGCCCCAGACAGCAGCGGCAGAGAAAGAGAGGGTGATAACCAGAGCAATGCTGATACGAGCCAGACGCCTAGCCAACATCATGCGACATCATTCCCCCAAGGATTTCGCACCGATTCATCCTGCTCAGACAATATGTCCAGCACCGCTTTCCGGCAAGTCGTCTGGACATTCATCGGGGAAATATCGGCGTCTTCGCTGCCCGTTTTATATCGGGCTCTGTCCGCATTCCGATGCCTGTCATGACCAGCGAAGTATTCTCTCAGTCGTGGGCCACTTCCTGGAACTTTGACGATTCTCCGGCCACCCTCAACGGCTGAGCAGGCCGCGATCCACGCACCCGGCATCTCCTACTGACCGCTGTGGCTAATCGAGCCACCGATCGCACTGAGCAGCATCATGCCCACATAGATCATCGTCCACGCGCTGGAGGTCGAGCTCATCAACTAAGCCGAAAACGCCCCTCGAGCTCTTACCCGGGAACGGGATCATGAGAACCCTGTAGGGATACATGAACTCTGTTTCGAGGTACTGGCAGAGGGCCGTAACTCGGGCGTCGACGCGTTACCCTGTTCCTCATGACCGTCTGGATCGTCGCCTCGAAGCACGCCACCTATAGGAGCGAGGATGCGTTCCGAGAACTCGAGGAGGTGAACTGGAGTGAGACGCAGTCGGCGCACATCGCCCTCGGCGACGTCGTATACCTGTACATCACGAGGCCGATTTCGGCGATCGGCATCAAGTGCTCCGTGACGGCGGTCGGCCTTCCACAGCCGGACATCGACGACCGGGACTATTGGGTAAACGAGAAGGAGATGATCGAGCGCAGGCAGCGCCGCAGCTGGATGCGACTCAAGCGAATGACGGTGTTCAGCGACGAACAGCGTGCTCAGCTGAAGGGCACCGTGCTTGAACGGTACGGATTGCGTGGCCGGCGCGTGCAAGGCCGACAGCGCGCAACAGATGAGATCCTCGCCTATATCGAGTCGATCGAGCAGGGAGGAACGATCACAGGCGATGACGCAATCGCCGAGGCGGGCGAGTTCGAGCCAAACGAGGTCGCACGCTTTGCCGACCAGATCGCGCGAGGCGATTATGCTGTGTACGACCAGATCGTCCCCGCCAAGACTCGCGGCAGTGCGCAAAGAGCATTCGCCGAAGCGGTCAAGGGCAATTACAACGGGCACTGCGCTATCACAGGCATCTCGACGCGAGAGTTCCTGGTCGCATCGCACATCGTGCCGTGGAGTAAGGCACCAGGGATCAGGCTCGACCCGAGTAACGGAATCTGCCTGTCAACCTTCGTGGACCGTGCGTTCGACGCGGGATTTCTCCACATCGGAACGGATTACGTTGTTCGGATCGACTGGGTGAAGGTTGGCGATGACCAAGCGCTAAAGAATGCACTGGAGCCCTTCGATGGCCGGCGTCTGGCGATGCCAACGCGCGACGAGCCACAGGCAGACTACCTTCTGCGACGCCTTGCGAGCGAGGTCACCACTGCCCGATAGCCGGTCCCTCATCTGAACACCCAAAGCTAAGTGCGCACCGACTACGGAAGCGAGTCGAACGAGGCTCACTCGTTCGACGAAAGATCCGCCCGCAAAACTGCCCGGTGGGGTGCCCTGGATGTGCAAGGTTTCCAGCGCCGACTTCCTTGAAGTGGAATACCCAAATTGACGTAGTCCGGGTGGCCTCCCTGCGGAATTGCGGCTTGCCCGGTCAGCACCCGGGTGAAAAGCGCCCAAGATAGGACATCTTGACTGAGAAGCCGCTCGGAAAAGTAATCACTTGCCCAAAGGGTGCTGTCAAAGATGTGGGATTGGTCGGCGCATTGGCGGATGGGGAGTCAGCGGTCCTCGCGGTTTCCGTAGCCGATGGCGGCGCCGGCGTGGCGCTCGGTGTTGCAACTGCAGCTGCAGTTGCAGAGGGTGAAACCGTGGGAGTGGCGGTTGCAGTCGCCGAAGGAGAAACGGCAGCGCTGTCAGTGGTCGGTGCCGCTGCTGAAGTTGACGCTGGCTGCGGCGTAAACGCCTGCCTGTTCGGTATCGTGGCGCCGAACGCCGCCCACGACGCCACCCAGGCGATCGTTCCTGCTGCGAGCAGTATTCCGCCTCCTCCGCGACCGGGCAGGTGAATCCAAGACCGCCTACCGGTGACGAGCGTATACAAACCGGACAGCATCAGAATGAAGAAGATGATACCCAGCCACAAGAGGAACGAGTTGGAAACGACACCAATGACGATGAGAAGAGCCATTGCTCCCGCTCCGATGAGCGTTGACGGACCGAGTTCCTTGATTGGAATACGCTGCATGCTTCTGCGATTCTCACGAGCGGCCTTGGGCCTGGCCAATGGCGGTCTCAAATCTGGAGAAGGGCCATTTCCAAACACCCATCGATATATAGTCAACTTTATCCGTGGGGTGCGCCGCGCGTCAGGAGAAACTTCTCAATACCTGGAATCTACGCACGCTGGGTCTGTCTGAGGACCGGTGAAGTCGGGTGCCATGACTCCTCTAACGCGGCTTCACCTCTGGAGGGGCTCTTCACAGCTTTTGCATGGTCGGCGACCGCCAACATTGGATTCTGCTATGACAAGGAGCCCAGCGGGTTTGCTATCCCAAGCAGTGCCAACCGCCAGGCACCATGCCGGATGGAAGACTTCTCCCGTGCGGGTCACATACACCTGGCCCGGTCCGATCTGTGGTGAACCGTCAGTGCGGAGGGACGCTGGATCCACAGGGACCAGGGGGCCGAGGCCTTTGGCGTTTTCGTAAGCTTTGGCTGCTGAGCGCCAAGTGCGCTTCTTTGATGCTGGGGACATGAGGAGATGATACTGGCACGTTGCAGGTGGTTCGAATGCTGCGCCTGTCGCCCTCTTAGGGGTCCTCCGAGGCCTGCGGTATTTTCGTGCTGGAACGCCGGCCTCATGTCTGACCTGAACCGGGAAAACGGTCAATGGGCCAAAGAGGTCCTCATACCAGTGCAGGACGTCCACCAATTCCTCGTGATGACCGCAGATCTCGATCCAAAACTTGGCTTGTGTCTGCAAAGCGAGCCATCTTGCCACGGGTATGCCTCGGTTCTCGTCCAGCCAGCCCTTCTCAAGCTCTTCGAGGAACCATCCAATCACTCGGGCACGCAGTTCTTCAGCCCAATGCACTTGCTTAGGACTGCCTTGCAGTTCCGGCCAGCTTGTAGGCCACTTTTCTTCAAGTCCGTCTGGAGTTTGCTGAAGCTGATTCAAGAGCTGAGCCCGGGCGTTCCGCTGACGCGTTGCCTCCTGCAGTCGTGCCGCGGCTTCCTTTTCAGCCTTGATAGCGGCCCGCCGCGCCGCCGCGGAGGCCGCCTGATTAATCTTCTGGCGCAATGCTTCCCGCCCGCCTGTCACGGTTGCTCGTGCTGTGCGCAAGTGTTCAGAGTCCAAGCCCCGCGACGTTATTTCCCAATCCGCAAGCGGACCACAGATTTCTTTGTAC
The DNA here is from genome assembly GCF_056395565.1 of Paenarthrobacter sp. 10L412. NCBI lineage: Bacteria > Bacillati > Actinomycetota > Actinomycetes > Micrococcales > Micrococcaceae > Paenarthrobacter > Paenarthrobacter sp. 10L412. The sequence goes on from NZ_JBFTJT010000001.1 coordinate 374,218, forward strand.
TCAAGTTCGGGGTCGATGTTGCTCTCGTAGCGGACGCCAATGCGGCATTCACGCTTCGCCCAGCCGTACCAGATCCGAAGACTCCATCCACGGTTGGCCAGTTCAGCTTTGTGGGCGTCAATGTCTCTGTCTGCATAAAGCCAGTCCACGGCATCGGCCCCCTGGGCGTAGACAAGAGTGCGTTCCGTTGCCCTACGCTCATGCAACCGGGAACGTTGGACTTCCAGTGCCACAGCAAATGAGGGCCCCGTTGCCAGGACATCCGTGCGCCCACTTTCGATGGTCGCCTCCAAGCGACAGGTGAAGCCCGGCATGCTTTCAATCCGAGACCTTAACGCCTCCTGCATCGCCAAATGCTCGTACCTGTCAGCAACTGATTGCGACGCTGTCAATGAGCAGACGCTACCCCTTTGATGCCGGAAATGGGGAACGTTGACATCTCCGATGGCGAAAATCAGCTCTCCGCCACAGCCACCCAACAGCGTGGAACAGCAAAAAGTGTTCACTGCCCTCATGCGTAGAGCCTGGACAGGGTCAGCCGGAGCACGAACCGGCACACGGGATTCCGGCGAGCCGAGGACTGCATACATGTCCCGGTCTTCCGGGGCCGATGGGCTACTCATGCGCGGAACAATAACGCAGAGCACCGACAATGAAAACGAAATGAGCTGCTGCTGCGAAGTATTCACTCTCGTGGAGCTGCAAATTGGCCCATCCGTTTTCCCAGGACCGGATGAATTTTGATGGCCGCATGGGGTTACATCAAGATTTGCTCAGGGTGTGCCAAGGATTGCATCAGGAGCCGTAAATCCTAGGGTATTTCGGGGACCATCGTCCTATTATCGCGTTCAAGTGGGACGGCACGTCTGCATAGCTGGCGAAAAATATCCACGATGAGAAATGGGGAAATCATGAACCGGATCGCAACCGGAGTGCTCTTGGCGGGCGTGGCCGTAATGATGGGCGGCTGCGCAGCAGCGGAGCCAGCTCCCCCCGTAACCAACACTGTCACGGCCACCGCGACGGTTACAGCTAGTCCTCCGCCGACTAAGTTCGTGGGGGTGACACCGTCGGCCTGCATCGACGCGCTTGACAAGTATGAGCAGCTGGTCACGCTGTTGAAGAACGAGCAGATTCCCCTGATTAAGGAGAGCATCCAGGGCGCATTCGACCGGGATGCAGTTGCCCTGCAGGCTACCGGGGAAAAGATCGAAGCCCTTTCGACGAAGATTAACGCTTTCGCTATTCCAATAGGTGCCGACTCGAAGACGTGCCGCTCCGCAGCGAAGAAACAATAACGAGCCGGCTGACTTGAGCCAGCAATGTTGATTGAGCTGCGCCGCCCCCTTCGCGGCGCAGGTGTTCGCCGTGGCTCCGCCGACCATAATCATGTAGGGACGTTAGCCCATCTTTAGACCACCGGACTTAGGGTCGCGAACGAGGGCGGCGTCCTTGTTCAGGGCTAGCGGGTTCACCGGCCGGCGTTGCACGTGACGATCGAGTATTGGCCGGTTGATGTTTGCTTTGAGATCTCTCTACCATCGTGCATGATCCGACAGGTGATTATGCTGGTACCTGCTCCGGCTTGGGCACTGACGCCGAGAGACCAGAATCCGTAGCTTGACTCAAAGTTTGAGGCATCAAACTCGTAGGACTTTTCCACGGGCCCCAAGACTTCGTCCGAGGCTTGTTCCTGCCCCATCTTGTTCCCGACGAAATTGGTATAGGTGATAAGGCCAATCGGACCGTCGGATTCGACGATGTAGGTCACCAGGGACTGCTTCGGCTTCTTCGGCGTAGGCGCAGCTGCAGGCGTAGTAGGCGCAGGAACTGCAATTGTCGTTTGCGTCGGCAGCGGTGCCGGCGATGGTATGGGAGACGGTTTGGGTTTTGGAGGGTTGTCGGGGTTCGGGATCAAATTCAACATGATGTGATCACTTTTGGAGACCTCACTACCGGCCGAAGGATACGAGGATGTCACCAGAAAGCTAGCCAGATCGTCGTTCGAACTCACAGCATGCGGATCAAATTTGCCGTCCACCCAGTAGGTGTAATTGGAGTAACCCGCGCTACTCAAGGCGAAGGACGCCTCGGCCAAAGTCTTGCCAGCGACGTCCGGGAAGCCCGTCTGCCGGGTGGAAGTGCTGGACACCGCCGACGCAGCCGAATCGGGTGAAGCCGAGCCGCATCCCACAAGTCCGAGCATCATGACCACGACCAAACCCACGCGTGGTTTCACCGCATACCCCCAATGTTGAGTTCTCTATACAAGTTTCACCGAGCCTAGATTGACTAGGTTGCCCAAGTCCACGCTTCCCCTCAGGATGAGCAGCTATTTGGAGTAATTCTTGCTGCGTCATAATTCTCACCACCCTGACAACTGGAATTGCTGAAGACCGTTAAGCCCCTTACATTCGGGCTAATAGGAACTGATCCGAGCGAATGAAGGCTACGCCTCTGTCGTGCTTAAGCCGAAACAAACCCCGCATGCCATCTATGCTCATACAGTGTCGATCCTGAGAGGGCAGTCTGTGTTGCCGGCAATCCATAGTGGCTGTCTCGTATTTGCAGCTCTGGCTACAGCTACTCTGTTGTCTGGCTGCAGCGGGCCGGCTATCAACACTGACCCGTCATCTGCGACGTCAACGAGCACAGCCAGTGCCGCGTCAAATGGCCTCATCAAGGCGATCCACACCGAATGCGACGTCGGTGACCAGATCCTCAAATACTTGGCCACAGGAGACAACCAGAGCAATCCGCAGCTGGACACCTCCTCTCTGATTACGTGGGCGTTTCTCTGCCCAAGGCGCGAAGCATTGCCGATGAGCAAATTCGGGATTGCGATGCAAAGCACTCGAAGAGAGAACAAGCGCAGGCTTCGATCACCGCCCAGAACCAGGCACAGACAGCCTCTGCCTCCGCAGCGGCTGCAACTTCAGCACAGGCCGCCCAGGACAGAAGTGCGCTTCTTGTGACGGAAGCGGCTGCCTGCTCATCGGCTCTGGGTGGGAAGGTACTTCAAGGCGGCGGCGGGGGCCGTGATTTGTGCAGTTCCACGAACGTCGGCACCGCCACCGATGGCAGCAATACCAGCTGTGCCTTCGGACTGATCGCATTCCAGCCAGACGGTACACTGCTGGATGCGGACGTCACCGCCGTCCAGCGCGCATATCCCGGCTGTTTCTAAAGGACCACTGCCAACGGGCAGGCACGGGCCCGTTGAAGCGCCAGCGGGATGGATCTGTATTCCGCATCAAAGGACCATCATCTTTGAGCGTGGTCCCGAAAAATTACCCCGGAGCATTCGATGCCCCAGGGTAATCAGCGTTGATGGCTCAGCTTCGAGCGCTACTTGTCAGTGAGATCCACGACAGCGGATTGTGCATTCGCCTTGACCGAGTCGATGCCCTTTTGGGCGGCGGCTTTGCTTGTATACGACTCGCTGGTGGCGATGACCTCGCCATTGCCAGCCTTCAGTCGAAAACGAAAGCCCTGAGACTTGTCTGAATAGATTTCGTACTTGCCTGCCATGCGTGATCCTCCTGCAACAATGCCACCCCAAAGGTGAACGTACCGGCGAAATGCTTGAACACCGTCATCCTAACTGCTTGGAATTGCGTTTGGGCTGCAACATGAGCCGGGCTTTTGGCATCGCTACTTCGTCAGCAGCGAATGTCTAGCCCTCGCACTCAACGCAGTACACGTGGCCGTCCTTTTCGCGGGCGATCTGGGACCTGCGCCGGACCAGGAAACACGAGTAGCACGTGAACTCGTCAGCTGCCGGCGGAATCACTTGGACGATCAGTTCTTCGGCGATGATCTCGCCGCCGGGGCCTTCCTGGTCAAGGCCATCAGCCTGGTGTTCTGGTCGCAGTGACTGTTGTCGATCCGATGATGGGCCTGGTTGCTTTCGGCAGGGCGGACGGTTCCATGCCCCACAGCGTGGCGACCAGCCGACGGAAAGCCAATACGGCGGCCTCCTCCCGGAGACCCAGCGGATGGATGCAGGGAGACTTCGCACTTACACTTCCAATGGGAACTGACAACCTCCTCAAAAACATCCGCGGGGGATTCCCCTTGGTCCTGGACGGAAAGCACTTGGGAGGTCTTGGCATTGCCGGAGGAACGCCCGACCAAGACGCCGAAATCGGACTGGAAGTTCTAGCTTCCTTGGGCAACACATAGCCAAAACCTGACCTCATCGAGAGCTGCCAGCAGCCTGGAGGAACAAGTAAGGGGAACTACTATGCCGTTGGGTGAAAATACAGACACCTAAAAGACAGGCCTCTGGAGACCAGGCCTTGGACTTTGCGCACCCCGCCTGGGAGCATACCGGCGGGCGACCCACAAGGTTGCCTTGGGACGATGCCTCGTAGATGGTGCCTGTCGTTGGGCCCGCCTAACCCCAGCCTGACGAAAGGGCCCATATCGGCAAAGAGTACGGCTTGCGCATGCTCAGCCGACAATCGCGTGGGCAGTGTTCCGAAGGCCGAGCTACGGCCTGTAAATATGTGAGGAGACCACTCGCCTTGTCATTCGTATAGTCGCGTCGACGGCGCGCACGAAACCAACCCGAAGCACTCGGTCGGCCGTAGCTAATAACTCTCGCCCCGAAATAGCCCTGGCCATAGAGAGCTTGCGCGTCACTGTCATGTCGCAATGGCCACTCCCATGCAATGAAGGGGCAGATGCAGGCCAAGGTGGGACAAGCCAATGATTGACAATAGCCGCAATAAAGCAGACTTAAGTGTGCACACTGTACACACCCCTTCAGGCCTGACAAAGCAGCGCCTAACCCGGCTTCCTCACGTCAAGAACGCGCCGACGTCCGGTGGTTTCGGCGCCATGCTCCGAAGTCATGTTGCGCCCAGCCCTCCTATCCATGAAGAGGTGTAGGCCAACCACGACCTACCGGACGAACGGCGCAAGGAACGCATGAACCCAAGTCAGAGCAAGCGGCGGGCCCACCGGCCACAACCCTGAACCCGCTCCCCCATAACTGAACAGGCCAACCGGCGGCCAGGCACCAGCTGGCACACATCAGAGACTCGTGTCAACCATTGTCAACACGTTAAAGCAAAAACCCCCTCTGACGAGGGGGTATGCCGTGCCCGAGGTGGGACTCGAACGGGATTCCAGGCCTTGCGAACACTGGGAAGTGGCGGAAACATGCGGAATCCGGGCCAGTCCGGCAGCTGTACGGGCCAGTCCGGGGTGAAAAGTGTGGACGTTGTCCACGCTCCTTGTTTGGCTTATACCGACGATTCTCCGAGGCGATTGGCGAACAACACGACCGCCTTCGGGACGCCCGACAAGCAACAGTCGAATCGCCCCGCCGAAACCACTCCGTGCAGTGCAAGACTCTGTCATCAGTTTCCCTCCTTTCAGACATCCATGGCAGAGCTACGCGCAAACAACATGACCCATCCAGTCCGCCGAGGGAGGCAGCCACTGCCACCAGTAACAGGAAGCGTGGCGTGGCAAACCGAACGTCAGCGTGGCCCGCGCGAAGATAATCAAAAGACTGTTGGGAGGTTCGTGATGGGCTTGAATATCTTGCATCTAGCGAGCTCACGAGCAGCTCCGGCAGGCTGTGGAGATACTTCTCCGGTTGCGCGATCCTTAAGACCTTAGTTTGGCGAGGTGCTACGCGCAGCGGCGATCAGGGAGGCATCTAGAGTGCCAGCGTTCCCAACCAACCAACGTCGGCTGTTTCGGACAATAACGGTATTGATGTGCATTTCGTAAGGGAGCTCGTCACCAATGACGAGTATCAGCGTCGGGGAGAGAGGGAACGTTACGGTGCCAATCTCACTATCTTCGTCGGTTTTCCAAAGGAGCACGGCACCGTCTCCCGTCAGAAGGTTTTCACCGTCGCGCCACTCGTAAACCCTCCAAGGCCATTCTTCCAAGCCCAGTGCGCCCAAACGTACGGGCCCGTCCATGGACCTCGACAACAGAAGCCTATCTGCCAACCCGAGTTTTCGTTCTTGGGGCTCGCCATCCGTCATCATGATCAATGCAGAAGTTTGGACTTTTGACTGGTCCGCAAATCGACCTCTTTCAAGATGCATGTCTAGAAAGTCAATGACGCAGAGCTGGCCGGCCCTCGATAGCGCTTCCTTCTGACGTAGTGTCAGCAGTGAAGGTGCAGCGGCGGATTCAATGTCGCCGAAATCTCTCTCTAAATCATTCGACAGCACATTAGGGTCATATGCAAAGCTAACAACTGTGGCACTCCCAGTGGCTGTCTTGAAACCCCGCATACCTTCCAGGTCGAAGACATCGACGCAGCCGCTATCGTCGCTCCAAGCATGCAGATAGAACTTAGAGACCATGTGCGCTCGCCTCACAACCATAGCCTGATCCTAGCAAGATGAACCGGACGGCTCCCTAGGTCCTGATGGGGCAAACTTTGTCCTTCCGATTGAAGCAGCAACCCATCTCGTCTTCCTAAGAGTGGCCTCTCCGAATCGCGCCCATAACGCCGACATCAGGTGAGCCGCACTAAGCTGCAGTGTTGATTATCGGTGCAAGCATGGAATGTCCTTTTGGTCGTCAGGTTCCCTGCCTCATTTCACCATGGCGGCCGGGAGCGCGCATTAGTCGACACCCACTCGACTTTTTCGATTCGTCCAGATCGGCCCAGCAGGGTGGTTTCTCCGCGCTACTGACGCAGTCACCCGTTTGGTCGGGGCCGGTGCGAAACACCGACAAGTCGGGTTGGTCTGACGGGGTATGGGACCAGCAAGTAGTCGCCTCTCCGGGTTGACGAAAGGGTTCTTATTGGCAAACTGGTCCGGTTTCGATATGCCCAGCCGACCAGCGCGTAAACTCCCAATGCTCCGGCGGCCCTGGCAGGGACCGCAACCTGCTCGAGGATACTCCCCCGTTCATTCTTAGTCACGCGTCGACGTTGCCGACGAGACCTCCCCCAAAGCACTGGGTCGGCTGTGGCAGCTGAACTCTCTCGTCGCCATGGCTCGCAGATAGTGTCGCCTGCGAATGTGCGTCATGTCGCCCGTCCCACTTCCATGCGACAAGTAAATGTAGGCCGAACGAGGGGCAGTGAAGGCTTCTGGGTATCTGTCAACGATCTCAATAGAAGCGATGCCGTCCGCTTTCATTGCAGATGCGACCAACCCGGAGGTCTTGACAAACACGTCGAGTACAACGCTTTAGGACTTCGGTATGAAAGACCTAAACGCGGTATCTTCGAGATAAGGTCAGAACAACGAGAACTCTGCGAGTCAGCGCCTAGAGCTGCGAAATTCCACGTCAGAGACTTCTCGGCTTCCCGGAGCGTTCATGATGCTACCTATGACCGGACTTTAGCTTCGGCCTTGGCTTGGCTCGCATGCCTCAGCGGCGGTCGTGTATCGTAAGTTCCGGCAGCACACGTGGCTTCCCACGACGTTCTTCGCCCCGTCAAACTGTGATTGGTATTACCCGCGGGGCCTGTTCGGCTCCTGGCCCATGCCTCAGATCTCGCCTCCAGTCCACCAATCGCACTCCTGGCATCGCGCTTCTATGTATTCATCATCACGGCTGTAGTCGGTTTGGGTTCTAATGACTATAGATTCCAACCCAGCACCGCATCCACCACAACCGGCAAGCGGACCGATCCCGGGGTAGGCATCAATGCGGATTTCCCACGACTCAAGGGTGTTCTGAATCGCCTTAAGCAGGCGAGCCGGACCTGTCAGTCCTAAGATCTCCGGAGCTACCGCACCAACGTCGCCGCGAGCGTCAATCCACTTTTTCGAAGCTAGCAGCACGGGGAGCTCAGTGTCATCCAGCCGAACGACTATAAACTTATGCGGCTCACTGATGAACTTCCAGTGCGCGGCCGTCCACTCAGCTTTGACCCATGGCGCATTGGCGGCAGCAGCAGACCAGAAGAGCGTGAAGAGCGTGGTCGCGTCTAGAGCCCTGTCTATCCACTCATTTATGATGTCGCCGTTGAGCACACCGAGCTCATCGAAATGAGTTTCCGCTCCTAAAAGTGCTAGCTCAGCATTAACTTGGCGGACGATTGGTTTGTCTACACCGGTATGTGAGAGAAATATGGTTTCCACGGCAATAACCCTTCAAAGCTTTAGATTTCGTCGCACAGCAATCCGCTACCGCGATCTGTAATGCGTCCAGAGGTAAACACAGCATCCGCAGCACCGGATGATGCTCAGCGGATACTTTATAGGACAGTCTCAACTAGATGAGGCAAGACCACGGCTGCAATACTCACCATTACCTCTAGTTGGCCCTCGACACCGCCTAGACATGCTCACCAAGGGGGAGGGCCAGGTTCCGCCGGGACGCGGTTCCGCTGCAAGACGCCCGCATGGTCTCTTCGGAGCGCAGCTGCACCCTGTTAGCCAGCATGGGCCACCTCGGCTCGGTGGTTGAGCAGTTCGCGCATGCCGATATCGAGGCTATGCAGAAGCTTCAAACATCGTAGGTCGAACCAAGCAACACATCTGCCGACGCTTGTAATCTACAAGCGCTGAAAGGGCCCCAAAAGGTTTGTGCTCCTTCCCGTCGTCCGGTTTCCGGGAGAGCCTGATCTCCAATACTTACGCATAGTGGCGCCCTGCATGACTCGCTGTGAACAATCAAGGAGAGCCATGTCCCTGGCCGCGGCCGGTGCTCTCGGCCAAGCCCTGTGCGGGCACTACGCTTTGCGCTGACCGATACAGGGTCAGAGTCTCCAATTCAGGAGTGCTGACTGAGTTCTTCCGAATTGGGTTGATTTGTGAATTCGAATAGTTCCCGTGGTGTTCTTTGAGTGCTCCGCGGACGTCGTGCCTATGACACGGGAGACCTCACGGCGAAGGCTGACCTTGTTGACTCGTTGCTCGGGAAAGGTCCTGCGAAGCATTGCTTCGTCGTGACTGCGTCGTATGAGTAGCAGAGGGCAGGACGTCGAAGCGAAACGGCACGGGTATGTGCGCGAGATGCCGAGTTGCTGTGACCGGATTTCCCTATTCCCGGAGCCTAACAACGTATTTCTTCCCGGAACTCGAACAGGCAGTCGCATGCGACTAGGCGGGGCCTATCGCACCGTCTGCTATTAGCTGATGGGCAATCCCTGGCCGAATGCTGACCAGCAGTGACCAACTCTCCATCACTGTGCCCGACGCTACCCACGATCGCGTGAGTGAGTCCAAGGCACCGATCACTTCGCCCTTGCTAATCAAGGCCTCCGCAATTAGCGCCAATGCCCTGGCCCGACCCTGATAGTGGGTAATGCCGCTGGCTACCTCATACGCTTCAGCGATGCTACCGGTTGTTGCTAGGGCATAGGCGACCTGCTGATGGACCGACGACCGGCGATTACTCCTCTTAATTGCGGCTGCCTCCCGCCGAGCTGCTGCCGCTGCTGCCCTCGACTCTTCCCGAAGGCCCACTGCAATCAGTGTCAAAGCGACTCGTGCATAGGCTTTGGCCCGGCCGAACCGACTAGGAAGATCTTTCGTCATCTCGAAGACTTCACGGGCGGTAGTGCGAGCAAGCTCAGCAGATCCTGCGGCAAGCAAAGCATCCGCTACTACCACCAGCGCCAATGCTCTTCCTGTCGTCTTTGGCGTCGAGACTAACCCCGAACGAGCGTCCGCCGCCATTTGCTGCGCTTGGCCCGTCAAGCCCATCGCGGACAGCGCAAGCGATGTGGAGGCGACCGCATGAGCCCTGGCGTCCGGGTGAACAATTGTAGATGCGTACTTACTTGCCTCCGTGATGGCACCATGTGCGGCTTCCGATAGGCCAATCGCGATCAAGGCTTCAGCCGCCAAAATTGCGCCTCTTGTCCTCGTTCCCGGGTCTTGGATGCACTCCAACGAGGTCTTCGTTTCCTCGAATGACCCCGCCGCTCCATAAGCCCCGGCTACCGTAGCAAGGGCATGGTCTCGATTTCTACTTGATGAGATGTACTTCGCTTGATTACTGGCTTCGGTGGCTGCTTGAAAGGCAACGCGCGGATGCTGATTTTCGGCGAGTATCTTCGCGAGCTGGCCGAGGATATTCACCCGATCTTCGACACTTTTCACTGTTCTTGCGTGTTTCAATGCGTCGGAAGGATCGCTGCCATGGCTAGCGATATCAAAAGCTTGGGCGGCCAAGGTTTGTGCCCGTGCCCGCGATGTGGCATTCGCCGATTCCACCGCGGCCGCCTCAGCTTCCCTCGTGGCCGCGAGGGCCTCGTCAGGTCTTCCTATTCCATGAAGGGCGAGAGCCGCCTTTACACATACCCGCGAGCGGGCATCCGGTTTTTGGATGGTAGCGGCGTCCTTGCGGGCCAGCTGAGCGACGTCAAAAGCCCGTTTGGCTCGTCCGCTGGCCGCGAGGGCATGTGCCACAACCGCTAAGGCCCAGGCACGTCCTGCTCTGTCAGAAATACTGCTAGCAATATGAATTGCTTGCTCCACTAGGCCTATCTCAACGAAGCTCTGAGCCACTGCCGCACGTAGACGACCCCGAGTGTTAGTGTTCCCAACACGAGACACCGTTTCCAATGCTTGTTGGGCTACTTCCTCGGCCTTCAGTTGGTGCCCCGCTTTGGCATAGGCGACGGCCGTGACCCTAAGTACGTGTGCTCGGGGTGCCGCCTTGGTTAGGAGCTCGGCCCGAGTTAGTGCATTCAGCGCCATAGCAGCTGCTTCCTCGCCCATTCCCGCTTCGGCAAGGGCCAAAGCGGTTGAAGCGATGCTGTCCAGAGATTGGAATGGCGACAGTTGCTCGACGACAAGCTTTGATCTCATCGCCGTGTTCTGACCTTCGTCCATCTTTCCCACGGCTGTTAGAGCGCGAGCCATTTCCGCGAAAATAAGCCCTCGAGTGGCTGGGGACTGCACAGACTCCACCATGGATAGCGCCTCAGCGATATAACCCATTTGTGCCATAGCGACGGCAACCTGGTGCCGTCCCCGGCTCTGTTCTCTGGGGTCTACAATGACTTGAAGGATGGTCTTGGCCAGTTCGAGCGCTTCGAGCGCCTTGTCGGACTGATCACTTTTCAAAAGGGCAGGCACTAGCTCGGTGAAGGCCTCAAGCCTATCCGAAGCTTTAGGAATGCTCAGCGCTATACTGCTAGCGATCGTGTACTTTCCCAGGCAGCCAAACGCTGCAGGAAGCTGCGCTGGAACCTTTCCTTTGTGTGTGGCCAAATTACTCTGGAAAGCAACCAGCTTGGCGATTAAGTGTAGATCAGGATCGGAGAGCCCGCCGGGGGCCCCTTCGATGATTCTCGTCGTTGCTCTGCGTATCTGCGAAATGGTTGTGTAGTGCGTTTCTTCATGACTGTCGTAAAGCGATCTCATCCGCGAGTCACTGGCTAGAGTGCTGTACAAATCCGAATGAAACTCCCTGTCGTCTGCGAGCAGGGCGACGTATGCATCATCTAGAAGGTATTGCGGGGTATCGTCCGGCCAGAAACGAGAGGCATACTTTTTGCCCCAGGTATTAATGCGAGTTCGCCACGGCCGTAACACACGTGCGTTTATTTCATTCCACGCTGCGTTGTCATTCGGATCAGGCGCCCCCGAATCGAGCAACTTAGGCTCCAAAATGGACAGAACCATCTGAGTGATCAGTGCGTGACCTAGGCTGTAGCTCACGGCCCTCCCGGACCGATCTGGTAGGAGCAACCTGCCAGGGCTGGTCGTGATGACCCTGTCCACTGCTGACACGTCTGAACCACTTAGCTCGGCCAGGTCCGACATAGTCAGCTGGCCGCCGCTAGCCGCAAGAAAGGCTGCAATATCCTTACCTGGCTGCAGGAGCATGAACTCGTGTACGTCACCCATGGAAAAGGCAGCCCGCGCGTGGGGAGAAGGGTCGAGTGAACGCCACATCTTTCGATCTTCCAGTGGATGACGAGCTCCGCCGCGGATGGTCCCTGCGATGTCACTAGGAAGCGGTGGGTTTGGTCGCGCCGTCAACACAATCCGGACACCTGGGGGCAACTCTGCCGGAAGCACCGCAGCGATGGAGGGCTTCATCTTTGATCGATCAATGATGTAGGCATCCTCGTCAAGGGCGTCTATGAGGAGAACCAACGTGATGCCCCTGTCAAGGCATCTCCTCGCGGCACTTTCCAGATACTTCCGGAAGCTGTCCTCGGCCCGGGCAGCATTCGCGTCGACTGTTACGCTGTCCAGTCCTGACAAATGCGCAAGATGCGGAAGTACCCGCGCTAGGAATGAATCTCTGTCGTTAGCAGTCGCTTGGCTACCGCGTACGAAAAAGGGGACGATTGCGACGTTTGGCGGTGGCGTAACACAGAATGTACTGACTAGTGCTGTCTTGCCTGTCTGCGCCGCCCCTTCAATGCCGAACCACTGGCCGGGTCCGAACAGTGCGAACTTTTCCAAATCTGCCAGTTCCCTTGTCCGCCCAAGCAGTACGGAAGGCGCCAAGCCCGAAACAACCTGCGCATACCGCTCGATCTCGTCATTAGCGAGCGGATTCAAACGCGACCTAGCCGTGAGCAACTCCACGGACCGGTTAACCTTGAGGACTTCCTCTTTTGTCTTTGAGGTAGACGTGGCGATGCCGTCGGTTTGCTGGAGGAGCCGAACTGTGGCCGCCCTGTTGAAAACCTCGGATTTGGGAGCGTGCTTAGCAATCCAATCAACAGTCCAGTCTAGGAGGATGACGAATATCCCCCCCGCCTCGCCACCGAGGCTTTCCTTACGAACAGCCGCACCACTCTGGTCAAGATACTTCCGCAGGCGCAGCGGGTCTATAACGGCATCGATGAGATGCCGGTCGTCCCGCAGAGCTGATTCAAGCAAATCAGTGGCCTCACGGATAGCCGCCGCTCTGTCGTTTTCCTCGGCCTGCCTAAACTCGGCGCTAATGAACCCATCAAGTTGATCAGCGATTTTCCTTGTCACTGCATCGATCCCGGCTGGTCGACGCAGGAGCGTCAGCAAGCTAGTCGCCGCTTCTTTCCCATCGCCGAGAGAGGTCGCTAGATCCCCTGCTCCTCCCGCACGAAGCACTATTTTCGTTAGAGCAACACCTAGGGCCAGTGACACGCTCACGGGCGACCACTAGTGCGAGCGGTGGTATTAGCCTTCGTACCGAATCTGAGCATAGGAGTAATACAACCATACGGATTTCGGCGTCGAGACGGGATCGTCCAATCTCCAAGGCACTTGCACCGTCCACGCGGCCTGGGAACGGCTGCGTCGCCACAAGAGCATGCTAGTGCTGGGGGACTACGGTGAGAACTATGCGGAAGCTGTCATCATCGTCGGACTAGCCGAGCAGCACATCTGCCGACCCTCGTTATGCACACGCAGAAGGGGCACCAAAACGTTTTGGTGCGCCTTTTCTAAATGGTGTTCCCCGGCCGCGCTCGACTTCTAAATACTGGCACGTAAGTGAGTGTGCAGCATGAGTTGTTTTGAGCAATCGAGGATGCATTTGGCTCTGCTCGAGACTCCGTTGGCCTCGAGGAGGCATTGCGGCGGGCACTAGGCTTCGCGCGGAACGCTACACAGGCAAGGTTCACCTTAGGGGTGCTGAGACGGAACTCCTCGACCGAGTGTTGTTCCGGTGAATTCGTAGAGTTCGACGGGGTGTTCGTTGAGCACTTCAAAAGCATCCGCCCTCCACCAATCACAACGCGGACCCGTGCAGTGGCTGGCCGTATCCGGTCTTCCGGTTCGATAAGCTAGTCGGTATGACGGGAATGACAAGCCCCGCCGATTCGCCGGCCGGGCAGGCCGCGGCGGCGGCCAGGGAACTGTACAAGCAGGAGGACTTCCTCCGGGCTCTGCAGGATCTTAGCCACGATGAGCTCCGGGAACGGATGCGGGCAACCGTAGCCTTGGAGACGGCGGCCATGCAGGAGTGGCTGGTCGCTGGCGACTGCTACATTATCTCCCTTGCGGGCAAGGTACATCTGCCCATGTGCCTGAGCATGCACCGGTTCGTAGACCGGGCAGAGGCGTGGGGTTTGAACTTGCGCTACCCGCAACGGCTCCGTGAGGACTCGCGTGGTGATGACCCCATCCCTGTCTGGCCGAACCTGCGGACACGGGCACAGATCGAAGGCCTGTCCTCCTACACTCCCTGCCCGCTCTGCACCCCGTTGCCGGTCCCTCCCGAAAAGCGGTTCGGCACCAACAACTGGACTTACCTGCGCGCACGCAACCTGAAGTCCAAGCACTTCGGCACCGATTTCCGCCTGGCCGACGGCTCGGTCGTCGGTGCACTTACCAAGATCACCACTGTCGAAACCATCGACGGGCTAGACTTCACGGCCGAATTTGGACCTGCAAAAGCTCCCATCACCGATCCGGACACCGAACTGATGTACCGGACCGGGATGAGAGCCTTGGCAGAGCAACGGCCTTAGACCCCGACGGGTGCTTTGATCTCGTCGTGCGGCTCATACCCGACGATATCGAAGTCCTAACACGGTGATCGAAGATAGAGTCCGGCTTCCAGGCAATTTTTAGCTGCGGGTATGGCCGCGGCTTGCGGGGGAGCTGCAGCTTCACCTAGTCGATGTGGTTGGAGTAGATGTCCACGTCGCCGAAGGTGTGGTTCAACTCGCCGACCTCAAGTCCCATCTGCTGGGCGAGCATGTAAGTGAGGTTCGCGTAAGAGGCGATGTTGAAAGGCCCGCCCATGATCAGGTCGCCCTCGCGCTGGTAGAGCTGCAGTTCAGCTTCCAGAGCTTGCCGTCGGCGTCGGGGGTGAAGTGGAACTGGAACATGGTGTGGCTTGGGGGGGCAGGGCCACGTCGGGGACCTTGGCGACCCTCCAGGTGGAGACCATGTGCCGGCGGCTGAACGCGTCGGTCCTAACGCCTTCGACGAGGGCGTCAATCTGGTCAACGTAGCCTCCCCCGACCTCGGCGGGGATGTCCCTGTGCCGGGCGTGTGTCTTTTGTGGACCTATGTGCGCCCGAGAAACCAAAAGCATGTCAGGTGCACATCGAGTCGGAGCTGGGAGAGGATTTCCTCGCCCTGCCCGGATCCAGGAAATCCATCACCCCACAGCTTGGACATTTTTGGTTGGCAACGCCCACGGTAGCCTTCGCCTCACGCTCGGTCTCAATGATCGCGTAAGCCAAGTCATCCATGCCCGAGAGATTAGCCACCTCGGCGCTTGATGCCACTGGCTATCAACTCACACAAAAGGCTTTGCGCGCTACGAGGTCTCCCGCGCAAACAAAATCCCCTTCGGCGAGCCAAACCACAACGGCTTCGCTGGTGGGGCTTTTTGCATTTCGCGCGGAGATCCTAGCGCTCGATCATAACCATCCGTAGCGTGTCCGGATCTTCCTTGCTGAGCATCCGCAAGGAACCGAACTCTTTACGTTGCCACCGCTGCCCCGCCCCGTCGATGAACTGCACTTCGCCCTCGCGCATTTTCAAGGTGTCGTATACCTGCGTCACTTTGGTGCGCTCGCCGCGAGCTTCGATACTGGGCCATGTGTGGCTCACCTCCACGCCGGGTTTTTCCAGGCTCGCGTTGACCGGTTGCGGACGCCGGACGACGGACACCATCGAGACAGGTTCGTCCCCGCCATTGTGGACAGTCCACCTGATAAAACTCTCTGCCCCGTCGTGAAACGGCTTGACCACCAGTGTGACCTTCGCCGCAAGGCGCCTCTTGCGCTCCTCGGCTTCCGCTGCCTGTTGTTCCCGGAATAGGGCCCGTTCCTTAGCGGCCTCAAGGCGGTCTCCCTTGGCCTCCTTGCGCTCCTCCGCCAAACGCTCCGCATCCCGGTGAGCCAAGCTGAGCGCCACGACCACCGCGGAAATCGTGCCTATTGCCGCCAGCCAGTCCGGAATAGTGCCCCAGTCCGGCGACGTGAAAAGGTTGCCAATGTCCATGCCGACAACTCTAGTTGTCGAACTTCCGGGGCAACCAACAGCTTCTCAATAATCCTCATTGCCGCACCCTACGTAGCCCTCAATCCTCGTCCGCAGCATCGAACACTTCGGGATAGGAACCAAATCGACCATTGCTATCCGCATAAACGTCCATGCCGACGATCTGCTGCTTGAACTGGTTAAACTTCCAGTCGTCTCCGAATGCCTTTATTAGCTTCATGTTCGGTTCCATCAGCCTCAGCGCTAGCAGCCGCACAACAAGAAGCGCGATCTTTCCAGCAACATATGTGTGCTCCGCGGGAGGCATCGGGCCACGTTCGGGGTGCTTGACGTCGTTGTAGTTGTTGGCAATTGCCCTTGCCAGCGCCAAACGAGAAGCAGCTACCTCGGACCAGTCAAGTTCGACGGCGGCGAGGGCGCGGAAGACGTAAGTTGCAGTGGTCGGATTGGGACGCTTGGCTTTCGACCACGATTCCCGCTCCCCCTCAACCTCTCCAATAATGTGCCCGGCGGCCTCCAGACTTACGGAAGCATTGACGATGTGATCCTCTACGTAGGACTCCGGTCGTCTCAGTGTTCCGGCGCTGGGCTGGATAACGCGCTCCCAATTTTCGAAGCTTTCCATCCAGCGTTGCAGGCCCTCGACTCCAACCTCGGACGCAGTTGCCAGCGGGTGCTTCATCTCACCCGGAAGGGCACGCCAGTAGTCAGAGACAGTATTCTCGGAAACCATTTCAAAAAAGGGCACGTCGTATACCTTGCCGGTCAAAACCTTCGCGTTGAAACGGTCGTCTCGTATGTCATGGTGGCGAAATACGGCTGCTTGTCCGTACATGAGGGTGAGTAGTGCCACTACCTTGCGCTGCTCGGCGAAATGGTCAGCACACGGTCTCGACGTTTCAAACTTCGTGGTTAGACACACCCACTCACGCACACGAAAGCCTGGCCTCTCCTCATCCACTATCCAGTTAGTGCTCAGTTCGAACGTCACGTCTGCGTGCTCCCAGACCAACGGAGGCGGTGACTCTACCTCGACATTGATCTTCCTCACCCGGTTTTTTTCGTCCCCCACGAAGGAGTAATACGTTGCTCCCATATCCGTCCACTCCGTCAGACCGTCAATCCGCGACCGGAGTTCGGTGACCTCAAGGGCGTCGTCAAAGTCGCCGTCCCGGTCCTTGTAGACGACCTCTTGCGGCGTGATCTTCACAGTTGAAAACCCGTTCCCGCCGAAATTGAGAGTTGATCCGGAGGTCCGGCAGCCATAGAGAGTGAATCGGCCACGATCGGTAAGTAGCTGGAGGTTGGATGGCGGGCGACCGTCACGCGCCCATCCCTTGACGGCAGAAAACTGAGCGATGTTGTTGGCGAACGGGACCAGTAGGGTGATGCCCTTCAACTCCTCAAAAGACAGCACCCCGGTCACGTAGGGCGTTTCCTCGACGTTGTCGATCACAAGGCCGGGAACCGTGTCGCCCATAGTAAACCGCTTCAAAGCCGTTTCCCCCAATCAGTGCCGGTACAGGGATTCTAGCGGGCCAATAGTCGGGACGAAGCAACGCGTATGTTTGCTCTTTCCACTACAAAGTGCGTTACCGGGTCGGGGCGGAGCCGGGTGGGAGCTCTGAGAGCGTTAGGCCGTTGCCGCGGATCGCAGCCGCGAGGTCAGCGTTTCCGGATGCTAGTCCCGTCCAAGCATCAGGCCAGTACCGCAAGCCCTGAGATCACGCAGATTTCACGTCAGGCCAACCCGTATGCCATATCCCCTGTAACGGAGGCGCCGTAGCTGGTGGAGTCCCGGGAACCGGTCATGGCCACGTATCGGGAAGGTGCCAGGATGCCGCTGTCGATGCAGAACACCAAAGCTAGCCGCCATCGATTTTCTTAACGAGATGGCTGACGGCTACAGGTTCCTCAACAATCAGTCCCGGTGAACTCAGCGACGCGGCGTCCCTGCCTCGAAACATCCGCCGCTTCAAGCCGTGATCACGATTTCGACAAGATTTCCACCAAAAGAAGCGCGTCGTGCCGCGTCACCCGCTGGCAGACCCAATTTGAAGGGATCGTGCCGCACAGAGCGCGATCCCCGACTTGTCGCGCCTCAGTACCGATTCCTCCCGATGGTCGCAAACGCTGACGGGATCCTGTTGCCCAGACACCGGCTGCCCGCGACCATCTCGCCGCTCGATCAAAGGCATTCGCGCCTCCGGTGTTCGCCCAAAAAGAGGACTAGTCAGCGGCCTGCGCAATGACTGAGAACTTCCCCGACACGCAAACTGGCATGCGCGGGTATTCATGGGCCGGGAGTACCGTGCGGTGAGAGACTTTCCTCCATGGAGCAGCCGATACTCGTGATCTCTATTCGACGACCGTGGCAGTGGGGGATCGCTGTAATCACGGGTCCTGGTCAAGTGGAGGACTTCCCGGAGATCGAACCAGATCGGCCTGTCTGTTCGACCTCGGGAGCGCTGGTCATGATGGTGCGGCATGCTCAGGATGTTGAAGACATTGACAGTGGCCTCGCGGAGGCGACGGTGTCGATAGCCCTGCACCAGAACGAGGTAGGGCCGGAGGCCGGCAATCATGCAGTGGGTGGGGGAATCCTCTCGACTCCTGAGGGGACCCTATCGGTGGGAGATGCCAACATGGAGGTTGTTGTTCCGGCCCACAAAGGAATGACTCAATACCTGGTCAGCATCACCGATCCGGGCGATTTGTCGCCCGAGCATGTAAGGGTCGACCTCTGGCCCAGCGGGACGTAATAGGGCTATCTGACGACACGCCCGAGGCGGGTCTCCTACGAAGGGCCTCCGGAAGCCAGCCTGTTTGCGTCGCAGCCGTGAGGTTCTCGCGGCAGCGACGTATTAGGCGTACGCGTAGGCGTCGGCTGAGTCTGTGGCGTGACATTAGATGGTGCTGCGGGAGTAGCCGAGGGTTTCGGCGATGATAGCCACGGGCGCGAGCTCGGTGAGTTCGAGGAGGTTTCACCACTCACAACGACCCCTAAACCGTGGAAACATGCATTAGATGCAGGAAACCTACGGCCACAAGCAATCCAAGGCCAAACCCGGCCGACGGAGCGAGCAACACAAAACGCCATTAAAGCCCGGCTGACGTGCGAAAACGTACGGTTCGCCATGGGACGGGAGTTCTCGCAGTTACTTCGACTCCCGTCGTTTGAATGCCGATAACGGCGCATATGTCGGCAAGCAAACAGACCGCCCCACCTGCGTTGCGACACCGTGACTCGGCCACGAGCGGCAACGATTTGCGGGCAGGCCGCAGTCGCTTCGCAGAAGAAAACGAAATCTATGTCATTTCACCCAATAACCTCGCCTCACGTGAGAAGCTTTGCAACGAGATCTTCATAGTGTTTTGTGAATCACAAGGCAGGTCCGTGAGGACTGATCTGGGGGTATGGGGTGCGTTCTCGACGTGCGATCGGGAAGGGCGTAATTGCCCTCGTGTGTCTATTACTACTGTCGAGTGGGCTGGTAACGCCATTTGCCCCGGCTGCGGCGAAGTCAGCTCCCCTTCCGTTTGATCCGCCGCCGGTCGAGAAGTGCGCCGATCTGCTGGTGATCACAGCTCGCGGTTCGGGTGAGACGCTGGGTAATTCAAAGGTGAATGCCATGGAGTCGCAGTTCAAGAGTGCCGTCGGGGCGCAACGCACAGTTGAGAGTGTGCAGCTTTGGTACCCTGCTGAGGCCATGTCGACGCTGGCGGCAGACGTGGCGGATGCCTTTTCGACCTCTGGCTCGGATTGGAACTACTTCGAAAGTGTGAACAGTGGCTGGCTGGACTTGGCGGACAGGCTGGGTACGTCCGCGATCTCCTGTCCAAACCAGAAATGGGCCTTGTTCGGCTATTCCCAAGGTGCCCTGGTTATTTCTCAGGCCGTTGCAAACTATGCCGACCCAAAAAAGTACGCGGGAGTTGTCCTGCTTGCCAACCCTGCCCGGATTCCGGCCGACACTCAAGTGAATCTAGGATCGGCGACTGCCGGGAAGGGTTTGATCTCCTCCTTCGGGCTTCCGTACACTGCCTATCCGGCTGGCCTGGGTCCGGTGACTACGGACTTTTGCGATTCAACAGACCTTGTCTGCGATACGGCGCAGCTCCTCGGTTCCTGGTTCGGGACCGTTTTTGACTCAGGGCCGACTCCCACCCTGACGGCAGCGATTGATCAAGGGGCGGCCATCCACACTGCGTACACTGCCGATCGGATCTCTGCAGCGGTGACCAGAGTTACCGGCAGGGCCTTGGCCATGACCGTCCCTGTCCAGGCCACGGTTACTAAGACTGTTTGCTCGATTGGGGGATATTTCCAAGGAACCCTGTGGGTGAAACCATTGAATGCGGCGGGAGCCAAGGCTGAGCGTTGGCGGCTGCGGAAGCCTTACGCTCCAACAGGTGCCACCGTGTACGACTCGGGGTTCACGTACCCGGATGGTAGGGAATTCGGCATTGCTGACGACGGAACTTATGCGGGAAGACTTACTCCTGGATCGTATGAAATTCCGTTGCGCGTGTATTCCCTAGCCGGCACGGAACGCCCTGTGACGCTCCGCATCTTCGTCGTCTCCGGCACGGCGTGTGGAGGGATCGAAGGGACAATCACCGGCCTGGGCCTTCGCCCTGACCTCGGTCGACTAAAGGAGATTAAGGTCAGCCTCTATAGCTTGACCACGGACAGCTACGGATCCCGAACCCAAAAACTCCAGCGCACTCAAAGCACGGATAGCAACGGTTACTACGGCTTCGGTGGACTTGCCAGCGGCCAGTACGTGCTCTATTTCGATGACGGCTCCAAAGCCGGCACCGGGGCAGACGCCGTCGACTACTTCGATCAGTACTACACGTCCCAGCCGGCCCGCAATGACTCTGACCGGCTCGACTACGCCAAAGTGCTGACCATAGAGGGTTCGGGCCAGATGACGAAGATTGACCAGGAGCTCCAACGCGCTTCCAAACTGTCCCTCTATTTTTACGACAAAGTCACCGGACGACCAATTGAAGGCGTGTCCGTTAGCGACAATGACACCTGGACTGTCGATAGCGGAGCCGATGGCTGGGCAACCAGTCCTCCCCGAGTCAACTTCGACAGGGAATGCATGTCCATGTACGACGTTCAGGACCGCTATGTTGAACGAGCGGATTTCTACGGTTGGTGGTTCGGTAGCGGCGTTGCCATGTATCCGGCCAGCTCCATATCCGGCACGGTCACGGACACTGCCGGTAAGCCAATTGCCGGCGCCATGGTGTACATGTCCCGCTACGACCCAGCCGGCAAGGACTGGGGTGGCGGTTTCGGTTGCATGGAGAACCTCGGACAACGGGAGTCGGGCTGGAGGCTTACGTCATCCACGGGCACTTACAGTTTCCCAGGCTTGTTTGGCGGCGACGGATACACACTCTCGGCCTCGGCTGAAGGATACGAGGCGTCGACCCTTCCGGCTTTCACTGTGAAAGGCGTAAACAACCAAGGCGCTTATTCCACCAAGTCCTTCACCCTGACGCCAGACACGCCACAACACACTAGCGTCACAGCGGCAGCAGTGACGTTCCTCGATCAGGACGGCACGGCGCAGGACACCTACACGATCCCGAAGGTTGAAGGGGTCGACTATTTCGTTGGCTCTGCGCTCACCACACCGGGCACATATCCAGGAGTCGGGACCGTCACGGCCGTCGCCAAAGCCCGAACCGGGTTCGTCCTTGCCCCCGGCAGTACCAGCCAATGGAGCACCACCTTCAAGACCGGCCCCATTGAAGTGATTCCCAACCCCGTGGTCTTCGCCGACCGGGACGGCACGTCCCAAGACACCTACACCATCCCCTCCACGGCAGGAGTGGATTATCTGATCGGTTCATCGGTCAAGGCTGCCGGGATCTATCCCGGCTCTGGCACCATTACCATCACCGCAAAAGCACGGTCTAACTACCGTCTCGATTCCAACGCCCCCGCTCAGTGGAGCACCACCTTCACGAACCAATCCAGGAAGTCCATCGATTTCAGCGGTGACGGCAAAGCCGATGTCATTGCCCGCGACAATTCCGGAGCCCTATGGCTCTACCCCGGCAACGGCACCGGCGGATGGCTGACACCCCGCCAAATCGGAACCGGATGGAACGGCATGACCACAATCCTGGGACCGGGCGATTTCAACGGCGACGGCAAAGCCGATGTCATTGCCCGCGACAATTCCGGAGCCCTATGGCTCTACCCCGGCAACGGCACCGGCGGATGGCTGACACCCCGCCAAATCGGAACCGGATGGAACGGCATGACCACAATCCTGGGACC